>JAUIGD010000088.1 GCA_030430255.1 Verrucomicrobiia bacterium | reverse complement strand
ACGCCCAACGCGCCCAGTTCGAGTTGCTCCAAGCGATGAACCGCCACCAGCACACCCGCCTCGGCGCCGAGGTCGAGGCCGCGCTCGACGCGACGATCCAATCCTACGAGCTCGCCTTCCGCATGCAGAACCACGCGCCGGGCGCGACGGACATCGAGTCCGAACCCGAGCACATCAAAGCGATGTACGGCATCGGAGACAAGCCCACCGACGACTACGGTCGCCAATGCCTGACCGCCCGCCGGCTCGCCGAGCGCGGTGTCCGCTACATCCAGGTCAACTTCAGCGACACGTCGAACAACCCGAAGTGGGACCAACACTCGAACTTGGCCAGACACGCCGACCACGCCCGCGCCACCGACAAGCCGGTCGCCGGCCTCATCGCCGACCTCGCGCAGCGGGGCCTCCTCGAGGACACCTTGGTCTGGTGGGGGGGCGAGTTCGGGCGCACGCCCTTCGCCCAGGGCAAGGACGGGCGCGACCACAACCCGCACGGCTTCACCGTGTTCCTCGCCGGCGGCGGGGTCAAAGCGGGGCACCGCCACGGCACCACCGACCCCTTCGGCGCACGCGCCGAAACCGGCCGCGTCCACATGCACGACCTGCACGCCACGATCCTGCACCTCCTCGGCGTCGATCACACCCGCCTCACCTTCCGCCATGCGGGGCGCGACTTCCGCCTCACCGACGTCCACGGCGAGGTCGCGCACGAGATCATCGCGTAGCGCACCCCGTGGCATCGGCGTCCCGCCGATGTCCGCGCCGGGGGCGTCCCGCCCCCGCGCCTGCCCCCCGGGGAAGGCCAAAACCAAATCGCGCACCACGCTCCGGGCTGCGGCTCGTCGTCGTTGACGCTGAGAGCGCTGGCGCTGCGTGCTCAGGCATTCAACGCATAGCGACGCTTCATCTGCGGAGGTGTTGGTCGATCCGCGGTAAACGGGGAGACCCGAAATCCATCCGGCCAACGCGAAACAGATGCTTGAACCCTGTGGCATCGGCGTCCCGCCGATGTCCGTGCCGGGGGCGTCCCGCCCCCGCGCCTGCGCCTCGGCTCAGCCCGACCTACCACTCCCGCAACTCGATGTGGCGGTACCAGGCTTCCAGCGGTTTCCCGGAATGGATTTGCAAGCCGATCCGCCCCTTTCGCGGCACCTCTTCGCGAGGCGCGGTTTCGAACCAGGTCGCCGCTTGGCCGCCGTTGACCCAGATGCGGATCGAGTCCCCGCGGGCCACCACCCGGAACCGGTTCCAGCCGTCTTTGAGGTTCGTGATGCGCCGCGTCGGCTGCGGCACTTCGGCGAGGAACCGGCGCCGCCTCGACTCATCGTAGAGCGCCCCCCAGATCGACTCCCCGCGCATCGATCCGATGTCGCACTGGAAGCCGATCATCTCGTGGTGGTCCGGCACCCGCTGGCTCCAAAACTGGACCCCGGCGTTGTCGCCCTCGCCGACCAGCTTCGCCTCGAAACGCAACTCGAAGTCGCCGAACTCCCGTTCGGTGACCAAGAACTCGTTGTTCGGGATCGGCCGCTCCAACGAGCCGGCGACGATGCAGCCGTCCTCGATGCGGAACCACTCGTCCTTGCCCTCCCATCCCGCGAAGCTCTCGCCGTCGAACAGCCGCCCGAACTCGCCCGCCGGTTCCAAAAAGCGGACACAGACCGCTTTGGGCACCGAGATCGGATCGCCGCAGGGCGTGAGATCACCCCCGTCGAGGTCGATGCGGAAGCTCTGCACGATCCCGTTGTCTTGGTTGGCGGCGAGCAGGAACTGCCCGCTGGGGTCGATGGCGAAGTTGCGCGGCACGTCCCCGCCGCTCGGCGTGTGCCCAAGGGCGCGCAGGCCGCCGTCGGCACCCACGGCGAAGCGCGCGATGCTGCCGTGGCCGCGGTTGGAGACGTAGAGGAAGCGCCCCGAAGGGTGCATGCTGATCTCCGCGGTCGAGGTGTTGCCCTCGAAGCCGGCGGGCAGGGTGCTCCACGCGCCGAACGCCTCGAGGCCGCCGGTCGCGGCGTCCACGCGGAAGCCCGCCACCTCGGAGGTCATCTCGCAGTTCGTGTACGCGAACCGCCCGTCCGGGGAAAACGCCAGGTGCCGCGGCCCGCTGCCGGGCTCGACCCGTCCCGCGGCCGGCCTGTTCGCTACCAGCGTTCCTTTGTCGGCATCGTATTGATAGCTCAACAGCCTGTCGATTCCCAGGTCGGCGGCGTAGGCGCGGCGCCCCGAGGGGTCGAGGTTGATCGAATGCGCGTGCGGCCCCTCCTGCCGCCGCGCGTCGATGCTCGATCCCTCATGCTGGTGGAAGGCGGTGCGGGCGCCGATCCGCCCGCCTTCGCCGATCGCGAACGCCGCGATGTTGCCGCCGCTGTAGTTGGCGACGAAGACGTGCCGCCCGGCCGGGTCGAGCGACAGGTGGCACGGGTGCGCGCCCCCGGTCGCGACCGCGTCCAGCGCCCGCAGGCCCCCCGACCCGGGGTCGACGGCGAAGGCGCGCAAGCCCCCGCCAGTCCCGCCCTCGAAGTCGTTGGTCTCTTCGACGGCGAACAGCGTCGCCCCGTCCGGGGCGAAGGCGAGAAAGGAGGGGCTGTCGACCTCGGCGGCGAGTGCCGGCTCGCCCAGCGTCCCGGATCCTAGATCCAGCGAGCAGCGATAGATCCCCTCGCTCTCGCTCCCCCGCGTGTAGGTGCCGAAATAGACCCACAGGGACGGGGCGGCGGGCGATGCGGACGAGGAGAGGAGGGACATGCCGAGGGCGGCGGGCAGGAGGCGGCGCATGGGGCGATGGAAGCGGGCGCGGCGGCCGCAGGCAAGCCAATTCACGGCTGCAGCGCGACCTTGAACTCGGGGATCCGATCTGCGATAAGCGGGACATGAAAGCGCTCCTTTTTCCCCTCGCGCTCGCCGCTGTTTCGCTTTCCAGCCTCTCCATCGCCTCCGCCGGGCCGCGGGATGAGGCGGTCAACGGAGACCGCGAAGCGCTGCGCGATTCGGAGCTCTGGATCTACAACGACCTCGGACGCGCGATCGGGGCATCGAAAGAGAGCGGCAAGCCGATCTTCCTCGTCTACCGCTGCATCCCCTGACACGCCTGCGCGGAGTTCGACGGGCAGTTGGTCCGTCCCGAAGGTGAGGTCGCCGAGCTGATGGAGGAGTTCGTGCCCGTCCGCATGGTGCAGGGCAACGGCATGGACCTCTCACTGTTCCAATTCGACTACGACATGTCGTTCGCGGTGTTCTTCCTCGATGCGGACCGCACGGTCTACGGGCGCTACGGCACGCGAACGGCGAGCGGCGAAGGCAAGTCCGACTCCGAGATCAGCATGGCCGGCCTCGCCGATTCGATGCGGGCGGTGTTGGCCCTGCACGCCAATAAAGCCAAGTACGCGGAGGCGTTGAGGGCGAAGGTCGGCCCCGAACCGCGCTATGCCACCCCCGAGCGGCACCCCGAGCTGCGCCGATTCACCGCGCACATCGACTACGGTCCGGAGGTCGCCAAGAGCTGCATCCATTGCCACCAGATCCGCGACAGCGAACGCAGCGAGATCCGCGCCACGGGGCAACCGATCTCCGACCGGGTTCTCTTCCCCTATCCCGTGCCAGACGTGTTGGGCGCTCGCTTCGACCCAGAGAAGAGGAGCACCGTCGCCTCCGTCGAGTCCGGATCGCCTGCGGAGGACGCAGGTTTGCGCGCCGGCGACGAGGTCTTGGCCGCCGATGCGACGCCCGTGGTCTCGGTCGCCGATCTCCAGTGGAGCCTGGAACAGAAACCGGGGGACGGGGGCGAAATCGCGCTGACTGTCGATCGCGCGGGCGGCCGCAAGCAGATCCGGATCCCGCTCGCCGAGGGCTGGCGCCGGGCGGGTGACATCAGTTGGCGCGTCTCCACTTGGGACCTGCGGCGCGCGGCCCTCGGCGGCATGAAGCTCGACCGGATCCCCGATGGCGAGCGGCGCGGTCTCGGTCTCGAAGGGCGCATGGCGCTGCGGGCTGCCCACGTGGGGCAGTACGGCGACCACGCTGTCGCCAAACAGGCCGGGGCGCAGAAGGGGGACATCGTCGTCGCTTTCGACGGCGTCACCGAAGACTGGCGTGAGGCCGACGCGATCGCCCATGCCGTCCAGAAGCGGCGCGCGGGCGATGTGATCCCGGTCAAGGTTCGGCGCGGGGACCGGGAACTGACCCTCGAGATTCGGCTTCAGTAGCATCCGCTCGGCGCTTCCCAAAGCCATCCGGCCCTGCTATGGGTTCTGGATGAAGCCCCCTCCCCTCGCCCTCTTCTCGGCGCTCGCCACCGTCGCCCCGGCGTTCGCCGACGACGCGCCGAGCTTCCGCCGCGTCCAACTCTCCGACAAATTCTACGCGGAAGGCGCGTCGGTCGGCGACTTCAACAGAGACGGGAAACCCGACGTCGTGTCCGGTCCGTGGTGGTACGCAGGCCCCGACTTCACCGAGCGGAAGGCGCTCTACGCGACCGACGAGTATCCGCCGAAAGGCTACTCGAAGAACTTCAACACCTGGGCATACGACTTCAACGGCGACGGCTGGGACGACGTCCTCCGCGTCACCTTCCCGGGCGACAAGGCGGTCTGGCACGAAAATCCACAGGGCGATGGCGATTGGCCCGAGCACATCGCCACCGCTGTCGTCGACAACGAGTCTCCCCAATTCGCCGACCTCACCGGGGACGGGCAACCGGAACTGATCTGTTCGGTCGGTGGGCAGTTCGCCTATTTCACCTTCGACCCGGCAAAACCGGCAGAGCTTTGGCAGCGCCACGACATCTCCGGCCCCGGGGCGACTGGCGGCAAGTTCACCCACGGCCTCGGCACCGGCGACGTCGATGGTGATGGGCGCGTCGATCTGTTGGACAAAGACCACTGGTGGCGGCAGCCGGAATCCCCGGAGGGAGCCGATTGGGGGGAGTTTCGATTCCAGTTCGCCGGCCCCGGCGGCGCTGACATGTTCGCCTACGACTTCGACGGCGATGGCGACAACGACATCTTCACTTCCGCGGCCGCACACGCCTACGGCCTCCACTGGTTCGAGCAGGCGGAGGGAGAGTCGGGCAAGAAGATCTGGAAGCGCCATGTCATCACCGGCGACAAAGCCGAACACAACCCCCACGGCGTCGTCTTCAGCCAAGCGCACTCAGCGCAACTCGTCGACATCGACGGCGACGGCGTGAAAGACCTCATCACCGGGAAACGCTGGTGGGCCCACAACGGCAACGATCCCGGCGGCAACGACGCGGCCGTCCTCTACTGGTTCAAAGTCGTCCCGGGCGGCGCCTCGGGGAAAGCCCAGTTCATCCCGCACCAGATCGACGCCGACTCCGGGGTCGGCACCCAGTTCGTCGTCACCGACATCAACAGCGACGGCAAACCCGACATCGTCGTCGGCAATAAGAAGGGAACGTTCCTCCACATCCAAGAGGCTGCCGGGGATCCCGGCGCGTGAGGATCTCCGAGTAGGCAAGCGCTTCATCGCGCGCCCTCAGGCTCGAGAGCCCGTCGGCCCTCCCCGTTCCGGCGCGTTCCGCCGCGGATCGTTTTTCAATTGGCCTAAATCGCTGTTGGGCTAAGAAAGTGAAAGCATGCGGGTAGCCCTCACATTCCTTGTCGCAGTCGCCATGGCGATCGTTGGATGGCTGTTCACACCGCTGCCTGGACTCGACGGATCCGGATTGCCGAGATCACTGGCAGCGCTGTCACTAACAGCCACGATTGTCGCCTCCTGCATGATTTGGCTCGCTGCCCCACGCCTGTTACGAGGGAAATCAAGTATAGCGTGGATCTTGTATGGAATCGCTTCTCCATTCACTGGAGGCCTTTTCGTCGCCTGCACCGCCTACCTACTACTCACTTTTTCGTATCCACTGGCCTCATTGACCGTCGTATTCTTGGTTGCCCTTATTGCTACCCCAATGGGACTGTGCACGGCCTTCGTTGTTTACTTGATCTGGAAGCCACCGATCTGGCAACGAGCCTAGCAAGGCGCCGCACCCAACCCATGACCCGCATTGGAGTTGAAAGCCGTCCGCAATTCAAACCATCAACGTGCGATCCATGCTCGCCCTCAGGTCAGGGTTGGGTGAGCTCGGACGTTGGCGTTGGACTCAGCTCGGGCGCGAAGGCCCTGCTAGCCTCTCCTAGCCAGAATGGCGCTTAGTTAAGGATAGGCATCGACGGGTGGCAGCGTCTCGGTGCCTGCTCGCTTGGCGCCCGTCAAGGCATCCGGGGCGTCCCGGTGGCTCGGCCGCTGGTTTCATGGCGGGATCCTTCCGGCGCTGCGCTTGTCAGGATGACACGCCGCCTTCCCCACGGGGGTCGAAACCTGCATCACGCCCCACATTCCACTCCCGCGCTGTCACCCTGAGCAAAGCGAAGGGCCTCCCACCGCGGCCCGCGCCTTCGGAGCTATTCATGGTGAATGACCCCAGGCGCCTCCCAGGTTGGGAACTCGACTCGTAGGGGCTGTTCCGCGCACGATTGAAACGGCGGCATCCACGAGGATCTCCCTGAGCGAGCATCGGCTCCGTTCTCGACCCAAACCGCCGAGAACCCGGCTTAAACGAGCGCCAATCCTCCTAGCCAAGACTCGCGCTTCCGAGCAGCCGATGGCCCCGCGCTTCCTAGCGTGGGAGATCGACTCCTCGGCGCCCGTTCGCCGGATCGCTATCGCTTCGGGTAGCCGAGCCCTTCCCAGTTAAAGCGGCCCAACTCTTTCGCTTCATCTTCGCTGATCGAACTGACGGTCATGTCGGCGAACAGGGCGTTGACCCGGTTGCGATAACGAAAATCCACCTTGCTTGCGGAATCTGCCCCCGATCTCAAATCGGACGAGGCGTCGTTCCACTCGATCGACGGATAGGCCTCGTAGCCACCCGGCCCCTGCTGACCTTCCACCAGCAGCAGGGTCTCCGGCGCCCGTTTGATCGACGCCGCCGTCCGCCGCAACTCGGGGTCGAAGCGCGTACGCCCCCTCGAATCGGGATCGATGCCCATCAGCGCGCTGGTGGCCGAATAGGTGTTGATGATGTCATCCTCCGACAGATTGCCCCCACCGCTTGGGTCGGGCCACTGGATCCCCTTCGACACGAAGATCTCCTTCTGCGGGTGATTCGCGATCTCGTCTTTGGCCGAGTGCGGGTCGAGTTCGATCAGGAGTGCGGCGACCCAATTGGCTTCCACGACGTCTTTCAAGATCGGCGTCCGGCTCTCGATGGCGGGATAGGAGCCGTTGTTGTCACCGGCGAAGCTGCTGAGCGCGTTCCCCAGCGAGCGCAGGTTGGCCTGCGATCGCGCCGAGTTGGCTTTTGCTTTCGCCAACCCGTAGATCGGGATCGCCACACCCGTGAGAATCGCGATGATCGCGATCACGATCAAGAGTTCGATGAGGGTGAAGGCCGCAGCCCTTCGGATTCCTTGAAAATCGGTCGGTTTGGGTGGGGTGTTCATGCGCGTAGACTAGCGGAGGTGTGGAGGGCGGGCAACCCCGGCGGCGAGATTCTGCGCCCCTCCGATCGCCTTCGGTCAACCGCCGCCTCGTCTGTGGATTTGCCCCAGGTTCCGCGCTAGCCTCGCCGGTGCGCCGCTCCGCAGTCCTCAATATCGTCGGTCTCTCCCAACGTCACCTCGGCGGCGACACGCCCCGCTTGACCGAGTTCGCCCACGAGCGCGGTATCCGCTCCATCGAGCCCTGCCTCCCAGCCGTGACGTGTACCGCTCAAGCCACGTATCTGACCGGCCAGCATCCGGCGGAGCACGGGATCGTCGCCAACGGCTGGTACGACCGGACCCTCGCCGAACACCAATTCTGGAAGCAGTCGAACCACCTCGTCGGTGGCCGCAAGCTCTGGGAAGTACTGCGCGACCGGCATCCAGACTTCACCTGCGCTAAGCTCTTCTGGTGGTACAACATGTACTCGACGGCAGACTACTCGATCACCCCCCGGCCGATGTACCCTGCCGACGGGCGCAAGGTGTTCGACATCTACACCCACCCGATGTCGATGCGGGAGGCGATCAAGGCCGACCTGGGCGACTTCCCCTTCCCGCAGTTCTGGGGACCGATGGCGGGGATCGAGTCGTCGCGCTGGATCGCCGATTCCGCCATGTGGGTGGAACGCCAGCACCGCCCCACCCTGTCCCTCGTCTACCTCCCACACCTCGACTACAACCTACAGAAGCTCGGTCCGGAAGCCCCGTCGACCGCCGACGACCTGCGGGCTATCGACGCCCTGTTCGCTGAATTGCTGGACGGCTACCGCCGCCGCGACGTCGATGTCGCCGTCGTTTCCGAGTATGGGATCACCCCCGTCGACCACCCGATTCACCTGAACCGCCTGTTCCGCGAGCGTGGCTGGGTCGCGATCAAGGATGAACTCGGCCGGGAGTTGCTCGACCTCGGCGCCAGCCGTGCCTTCGCGATCGCCGACCACCAACTCGCCCATATTTACCTGAACGACCCGTCCTTGGCCGATGATGTCACCGCCCTCCTCGCTGCGACGGGAGGGGTAGACCGAGTCCTCTCCGGGGAGCAGCGGCAGAAGGCCGGGTTGGATCACGAGCGCGCGGGCGACATCATCGCCATCGCCGACGCCCGCAGCTGGTTCACCTACTACTACTGGCGAGACGACGCCAAGGCGCCTGACTTCGCGCGCTGCGTGGATATCCACCGCAAACCAGGCTACGACCCGGTCGAACTCTTCATCGACCCCGCCCTGCGTTTCCCGAAGCTCAAAGCTGCCCTGAAACTCGCCAAGAAGCGCCTCGGGATGCGCATGTTGATGGATCTGATCCCGCTCGACGCCTCCCTCGTCCGCGGCTCGCACGGCCGCGTCCCGGAGGACCGCGAGGACTGGCCGGTGATGATCGGTGGGGCGCCCGGTGGGGGCGATGCCGGCGGGCCACTCAAAGCGACCGAAGTCTTCTCCGAATTGCTTCGCTTCTGCGCGCCCTGATCAGCGGCCGGGGTGAGCCACGATCGCGACCAAAATCCTCTTGCGCATCATCGCGCGCCCGACTAAGATCGCGCTCCGCTCAAAGCGGGAACCGTGGAGCGGTAGCTCAGTTGGTTAGAGCGCCGGCCTGTCACGCCGGAGGTCGCGGGTTCGAGTCCCGTCCGCTCCGCCACGGTTCACCGTTCGCGTCGGGAATGCGGTGGTGGAGTGCGGCGGCACAGCAGGCGGCTCACGGGTTGCGCGACGCTTCCTCCTCATTCACCCCTCCCGAGGCCCCCTCGAAAATCGCAGTTGCGCAGCTGCTGCCTCGGGGGTATCGATTGCGCCCTTTTCCGCCGGGGATCCGCACCTCCTTCCAAACGGAGAGCCACCCGGTCCACCCGCTTATTTTTTTATCCGCCATGGCCAGCCCCGACATCATCCGCAAAATTGAGCGCGAACAGATGAAGATGGAGATCGCTCCATTTTTCGTTGGCGATACGGTCAAAGTTCACTGCCGAGTGGTCGAGGGCGGGAAGGAGCGAATCCAGATCTTCGCGGGAATCTGCATCGCCCGCCGCGGCACCCTCTCGAACGAATCCTTCACCGTGCGCAAGATCTCCAGCGGAGAAGGCGTCGAGCGCACGTTTCCGCTCCACAGCCCGAAGATCGCCAAGGTCGAGGTGACCAAGCAGGCCAAGGTGCGCCGCGCACGCCTCAATTACCTCCGGGATCGGATCGGCAAAAGCGCCAGCAACCTCAAAGAGCCGGTCGGCAAAGTCCGGGGCTCCCGTGTCGGGGGCGGCATCGCCGCGGCAAAAGAGATCTATCAGGCCGAGCAAGCTGCCAAACAGGATGCGGCGGCCGAAGCGGCTCCTGCCACGGAAGAGGTCGCCGAGGCTTGACCGGCCCCACACCCACGGCGCTCTTTCTCCCGTTCCGAGGCGCCTGACTCCGCCCGATCGCGGTGGGTCTCCGTCTGCGGTGGGTTCGATTGTCTCTCCTCTCGCCGGCTCGGGCCGCGCCGCTTCCGCCTCAACCGTAGCGCCGGCTTGGAAGGGGGCTGACCGCGGCTGGGAGCGCGCCTCGGCGCCCTGAATCCGACCGCGCGCACTCCCACCCCACCGGAACCGTCGCGCCGACGCAAATTCGTCGTTGTGATCCCACCGCCGGGCGCCGTAGAAAGGAACGAGTCCGGTATCAACCCTCATCCAAACCTCCCATGAACCAAACCCGCCGCAATTTCCTCCACCGCTCCCTCTTTGCCGCCGGGGCGGGCACCTTCTGTAGCCTCCCCGCCAGCGCCCGCGCCGCGGGCGCCAATGGCGACCTTCGCGTCGCGGTCATCGGCTGTGGCGGCCGCGGTTCCGGGCACGTCAACGCCTGCCTCGGACAGAAAGGCGTCCGCGTCGCCGCGGTCTGCGATGCCGATTACAAAGCCAACGAACGCAACGCACAGCGGATCGAAGACAAACAGGGCTCGAAGCCCAAGTCTTACGAGGACTACCGCGAACTCGTCCAAGACAAGGATATCGACGCGGTGATGATCGCCACGCCGAACCACCTCCATTCGCTCATCGCCATCGCCGCCGCACAGAACGGCAAGCACGTGTATGTCGAGAAGCCCGTCTCCCACAACATCTGGGAGGGCCGCAAGCTCGTCGAGGCCGCAGAGAAATACGGGCGCGAGGGCGTCGTCGTGCAGCACGGCATGCAGCGGCGCAGCGACGTCGGCTGGCGCGAGGCTGTCGAGTGGATCAAGGACGAACCGCTCGGCAAGATGACGGTCTCCAGAGGATTCTGCTACAAACCGCGCAAGAGCATCGGCAAGGTGGACGGCCCTCAGCAGCCGCCTCCGGAAGTCGACTACAACCTCTGGTCCGGCCCGCGCGAGATGCTCCCCATCATGCGCCAGCGTTTCCACTACGACTGGCACTGGCAGCGCCCTTGGGGCAATGGCGACATCGGCAACCAGGGCCCGCACCAGATGGACGTGGCGCGCTGGCTGATCGGTCAGGAGAAATGCCCGCCGAGCGTGCTGAGCATCGGCGGGCGCTTCGGATACGACGACGACGCCGATACCGCCAACACCCAGATCGCCTTCTTCGCCTACGATCCCGTGCCCCTCATCTTCGAGGTCCGCGGCCTGCCGGAGAGAAATCTCGACTGGGGCAAGGGCATGTCTCATTACAAGGGCGCCCGCGTCGGCAACGTCCTCGAGTTCGAGGGCGGCTACATCAGCGAGTCGAAAGCCTACGACAACGACGGCAAGACGGTGAAGAAGTTCGGGATCACCAACGGTGCCGGACACCTCGAGAACTGGCTGGCCGCCATCCGCGAGGGGATCAAGGACGGCAAACACGAGCACGAACTCTCGGCGCACACCGGCCACATCTCATCGGCGCTCTGCCACATGGCCAACACCTCCTACTACCTCGGCGCAGAGGCGAGCAAAGAGGAGTGCAGCGCGGCGCTCGGGGAGAATGCCATGAACTCCGAAGTGTTCGAGCGATTTGCCACCCACGTCGAAAACAACGGCGTGGATATCGCCAAAGTGAAACCCACCCTCGGGCCGCTGCTCCGCTTCGACCCCGACGCGGAACGCTTCACCGGCGAAGGCGCCGCCGAGGCGAACCGATGGGTCAAAGGCGACTACCGCGAGGGATTCAGTATCCCGGACGAGGTTTAGGGCCTGTTTGGAAACGATTCGTGCGCGCCGCAGCGCGGGGTTCTCGCGGCAGGCAAGGCGGGGAGGCGTCCCCTTGCCTGCCAGCTTCGCACCCGGCGGGCCATCCCCACACACTGCCCTGAGCGCCCTCAACTCCCCGGCACTGTCACCCTGAGCAACGCGAGGAGCCGCTCACGGCGGCGCGCGTCTCCGGCACCCTCGCCGCTCCCGACGGCAATCCGCATCCCGGAACCGGTGGTCGGCGCGGGCGTGCTCCACGATTGATCCGCCCGCAGCCGCCGGTAGGCTGCTCCGTGTTCCGGTTCCTCCATCCCTTGCTCGCGGTCGCCCTGCTCAGCCCCTTGCCGGGCGCGGTCGAGGCAACTCCTGCCCCTGACCGCCCCAATGTGCTGTTCATCGCCGTCGATGACTTGCGCGCCGAGCTGGGCTGCCTCGGTGACGCCCACATCCTGTCGCCGAACATCGACCGCCTCGCCCAGCGCGGGATGCTTTTTGGCCACGCCTATTGCCAACAAGCCGTCTGCAACCCCTCGCGCGCTTCGATGCTGACGGGTCTGCGTCCCGCGACGCTGCGCCTCTGGGATCTCCCCACCCACTTTCGCGAACGCCGCCCCGGCGCAATCACCTTGCCCGCGCACTTCAAGGCGCATGGCTATCATGCCCAAGGGATCGGCAAGATCTTCCACAATTGGCGCCAGGACCGCTTCAGAGGCGACCCCGCCTCATGGTCGGTGCCCGAGCGCATGCACTACGCTGCCCATGGCGACGACAAGCCGCAACCGGCCGGCGGTCTGGCCTCGCCTCCCGACCTCAGCCGCGTGCCCCGTTGCGAAATGCGCGATGTCCCGGACGAAGCCTATTTTGACGGCAGGATCGCAGCGATGGCGGTGGCCGCGCTGGAAGAGCAAGCAAGGGGGCGCGACCCTTTCTTCTTGGCGGTCGGTTTCTGGAAACCGCACCTGCCCTTCAATGCGCCCAAACGCTACTGGGACCTCTACGATCGCGACGCCTTGCCGGACGTCCCCCGCCAGCTGCGAGAGCGCCCTGAAGGGGTGCCGGACATCGCCCTTCATGACAGCCGCGAAATGCTGCGCGGCTTCCGCGACCGCCCTGACGGGAGACCGACCCCGGCCGAGGTGCGGGCGCTCCGACACGGATACTACGCTGCGATCAGCTACGTCGATGCGCAGGTCGGCAAGGTGATCGACGCCCTCGACCGGTTGGGGCTCGCCGACGACACGGTGGTCGTCTTCTGGTCCGACCACGGGTTCCACCTCGGCGAACACGACCTCTGGGCGAAGACGTCCAACTTCGAACTCGACGCCCGCGTACCGCTCATCATCGCCGCGCCCGGATTCGGAGCGGGCCTGCGCTGCGACTCCGTCGTGGAGCTCCTCGACCTCTTCCCCACCCTCTCCGACCTCTGTGGGCTGCCGATCCCGGAGGCCCTCGACGGCGTCAGCCTCCGCCCCTTGCTGAGCGGCGAGCCCGGCCCGGTCACGGCGGGCGCAATGACCTGGCATCCCCGCCCCCCCTACCCGAAGCCCGGCGAGGATCCATCGGCGATGGGCTACTCGCTGCGGACGGAGCGCTACCGCTACACGGAGTGGCGGGCGTTCCCCGCCGGGGAGCTCCTCGCCCGCGAACTCTACGATCACGGTGCGGACCCCGGCGAGACAAACAACATCGCCGGCGTCGCCGCTCTCGGAGAAACCCTCGAATCGCTCGCCGCCCAGCTCCGTCCCCATTTCCTCCCCGCCGACCACCCCTGATGGATAGCATCGCCGAAGTCCTCGCCGAAGTCCGAAAGATCGAGATCCGCGCCCGCGGCATGGTGCGCGAGGAGTTCGGTGGCGAATATCACAGTTCCTTCAAAGGCCAGGGCATCGACTTCAAGGACCTCCGCGAGTACGTGCACGGCGATGAGGTCCGCAGCATCGACTGGAACACCACCGCCCGCACCGGCCTCCCGCATGTGAAGCAGTTCGTCGAGGAGCGCGAACTCACCGTCTACCTCGCCGTCGACATCAGCGCCTCGGGTGACTATGGGAGCATTCACCACAGCAAGCGCCGCACCGCCGCCAATGCCTGTGCGGTCTTCGCCTTCAGCGCGGCTCAGAACGGCGACAAGATCGGGCTCGTCCTGTTCAGCGACCGTGTCGAGAAGGTCGTCCCACCCCGGAAGGGGACCGCCCACTGCCTGCGCCTACTGCGGGAGATCCTCTACCACCAACCCTCCTCCCCCGGGTCCGACCCATCCGCGGCCTTGGACTTCCTCCTCGACCGCCACCACCGTCACGCCCTGCTACTGCTGGTCTCCGACTTCCTCTGTGACGACTTCTCGCGGCCGATGAAGTGCGCGGCGAAAAAGCACGACCTGGTCGCCGTGCAGGTCACCGACCCTGCCGAATCCGAGCTCCCCGACGCCGGACGGGTGCGCCTGCGGGATCCGGAGACCGGCGAGGGGCGGATCGTCAACACCTCGAACCCGACCGTCCGCACGGCGTACAAGCTGGCGCGCGAGCGATGGCAGTCGCAATTGGAATCGACGTTCCGGCGCGCCGGGGTCGACCGCATCGAGATCAGCACCGACCCGGCCAAATCGCTGGCGCCGGCCCTTCACGCCTTCTTCCAACGTCGCCACGGAGCGCATTGAGGCGCCCCGACCGGTCGCGACAGGCGCAGTCTAGCCCGGATCGGTCACCACATCCGCAGGCGAGGCGCTGCCATTCGCTGACGCTGAGTAGGCGGCGGCAGCCCCCCCCCATGCGCCCCGCATCCCATTCCCGCACTGTCACCCTGAGCGAAGCGAAGGGCCTCTCACCGCGGTCCGCGTCTCCGGAGCCATTCGTGTTGAACGATCCCACCGCCTCCCCGGTTGGCAACTTGACTCCTAGAGGCTGGTCCGCGCACGATCGAAACAGCGGCACCCACGGGGATCCCCGAGCGAGGACCGGATCCGCTCTCGACTCAAACCGCCGAGAACCCGGCTTCACCAAGCGCCATTCGGATCAGGAGAGTCCAGGAGTCTGCCGGACTGGGAGCGTTGGGGGCCAAACGATTTCGGATTACGATCCAGATCGCCGTGCACCCGCCGGCGGGCAACTCACTCGATCTCTGCCACCACCTCGTCGATCGCCGGTTCGAGCAGGGCTCGCTGCCAGCGCATGAGTTGGACCTCGCCAGACGCCAACACCTCCGGGTTGCCGGAGATCGTCTCGAGGGTCCCCCGTGACGCGATCAAGGTCGGATCGAGCCCGAGCCGGTCTGCATTGGCGTCGCGGACGGAGCGGAGCTTGCCGAACCGGGCGTCGAAGCGGGGCTCGCGTTTGACCCGCTTGCGCTTCGGGCCCTCAGGCCACTCCGACCGCGGTAGCGCCTCCGCTTTCTCCACGGCTTCGTTGAAACGGCGCACCGCACCGCCGTTGAAACGCTGCGGCAGCCGCGCGTTGCCCCCGCCCTGGAGCGCTCGCGCGTAGTCGACCAGGTATTCGTTGTTGATGATCTTGAAGCTCGGCCGGTCGCGACGCTCGGCCTCCCCGTCACGCCACCACCACAAGGCCCGCAGGAAGGCGAGGCCCCGCGGCTCGAGCTTCCCCCAACCCGTGATGCGCCAGACCTTGTCGAGGTCTTTCTCCCGGCGCACCATCGCGCTGTCGCGGGCGGTATCACAGCTCTCGATAAACCAGTCCCAGCGCCCCTTCTCACGCAGATCGGCGACCAAGGCGTCGGCGATCGACAGCAGGTAGCGCACGTCGTTCACCGCATACTGCAGCATTTTGTCAGGCAGTGGGCGCTTGCCCCAATCCGCCTTCTGCGACCCTTTCGGCAGCACGATGTCCTTATGCGACTCGACCAGGTTGGCGAGCCCGAAACGCCGCGCCCCGAGCAACCTCGCCGCGGTCTGCGTGTCGTACACCCGGCCGGGGATCCAGTCGAATGTCCGGCGCAGCATGCGCATGTCGAAATCCGCGCCGTGCAGCCACACATCGACGGAATCGAGGTAGCGCACCAACGGCGACAGGTCGTCGATCGCCAAGGGGTCGATCAGGGAGTATCGGCCGCCGGCGGCGAACTGGATGAGGCACAGCTTCTCCTCGTAGGAGTGCAGGCTGTCCGCTTCGGTGTCGATCGCGCAGGCGGAATGCCCGGCCTCCTTGGCTTCGGCGAGGTAGGCGGCGAGCGCCTCCGTGGTGTCGAGGTAGGTGAAGTCCGCGCGCGAGGGGCCTCGGTCGGGTGCTTGTTGTTCGGTCATGGGGCTTGCCTAGCAGGATGTTGAAGCAGTCCGGAGCCCAACGCGCAAGCCTCTGGCAGCGAGGGCTAGCCCGGATCGATCACCACATCCGCAAGCGAGGCGCCGCCGATCGTTGATGCTGAGTAGGCGGCGGCAGGGATCGGCGAAGCGGCTGGGTGAACACCCTGCCCGAGCCGTTCCCAACGGCAACACCCTCAGCATCAACGAGGGCAAGCCGTAGCCCGGAGCTTGGTGATCGATCCGGGCTAGGCGCGCCGAAGGAGTGGATGGATACCCTCGACTGGGGCGGAACAACGCCCGCGGTGTCAGAGGCTTGTGCGCGGAGGGTTGAGCTCTTACGAAACCGGCGAAGCCGCTGAGATAAAATGCGTCTTTCATGCGAAACGATGGGGGGCCGAGTTCTTCAACTCCCTGCTAGTCGTCCTCGATAAGCTACCAAGTCGCTGCTAGCGCAGCCCTTTCAACAGCAGTTCGGCGTTCGACTTGGTGTTCTCGATATTGTCGATGAGCACCTCCATCGCCTCGCCGCCCGGGCGCTGTGCAAGCTGCCGCCGCAGCTGCCCGATGCGGTCGAACTCGTCCGGGTGATAGAGCAGCTCGTCCTTCCGAGTACCCGATTTCGGGATATCGATCGCCGGGAAGATCCGGCGCTCCACCAGTTCCCGGTCGAGCTGGATCTCCATGTTGCCGGTGCCTTTGAACTCCTCGAAGATGATCTCGTCGGCGCGGCTGCCGGTGTCGACGAGCGCGGTCGCCAACATGGTCAGGCTGCCGCCCTCTTCGGCGTTGCGCGCGATATTGAAGATGTTGCGCGCCTTAGGCAGCGCCCGGGTGTCGAGGCCGCCGGAGCCGGTGCGCCCCTTGCCGCCGCCCTTTTTGCCACCGCGTGTCGAGATCAGCCCGTTGTAGCCGCGGGCGAGGCGGGTCAGGCTGTCCATCAGGATCACCGCGTCGCGCCCGAGTTCGGCGATCCTCTTGGCCCGCTCGGCGACCAGCTCGGCGACCGCGACGTGGCGCTCGGGCCCCTCGTCGAAAGTCGACGCGTACACCTGGGCACCCTCGACGTTCTCCTCGAAATCGGTGACCTCCTCCGGCCGCTCGTCCAGCAGCAGGATCAGAAGCTCGACCTCGCTGTGGTTGGTGACAATCGATTTCGCGATCTCCTTCAACAGGATCGTCTTGCCGCCCCGCGGCGGCGCCACGATCACGCCCCGCTGCCCTTTCCCCAGCGGCGCGATGAGGTCGACGACCCTCGGGCTCAAACAGTCGGGCCGCTCCAGGATCAATCGCTCCCGCGGCGACAGCGCGGTGAGCTTCTCGAAGGGCATCGGCGGCTGCCAGTCCTCGATGGGGATCCCCTCGATGCTGACCACGTCCTTGGTCGAGAGGAAGCGCTCCCGCTCGCGGGGGGCGCGCGCCACCACCTTCACGCGGTGGCCGACCCGGATCCCCAGCTCCCGGGTCAGGTTCGAACCGATGTAGATGTCGTCCGCGTGCGGGGCGAAGCTATAGCGCGGCACCCGCAGGAAGCCGTAGCCCTCGTTGGCCGGTTCGAAGACCCCTTCGGCGTGGATCAGTGTCCCGCGGCGCCCCCAGTGGCAGAGGATCTCGAAAACCAGGTCGTGCTTCGAACGCACCCCGCCGACGCGCAATCCGAGCTCGCTGCCGAGTTGGTAGAGTTCGGCCACGGACTTCTCCTGGAACTCGGCGAGATCGATGGATTCGGGCGGTGGCGGCCCGGGCTCAGGCTCAGGCTCAGGCTCAGGCCCGGGCCCGGGCTCGGGTTCACCCCCCGTCCCATCTGCCGCCACCTCGGCGCCGCGGTCTGGCTTCCCGTCAGATGGCGAGCCATCCCCGTCGACCGCTTCCGCCTTGGCCCTCTTCGCCCGCTTGCGCTTCGGTTTGGCCTCCTCTCCGTCGGCTTCGGGGCTCTGCTCATCCGGCGCACC
>JAUIGD010000559.1 GCA_030430255.1 Verrucomicrobiia bacterium | reverse complement strand
CCGTAGTCGAACCAGGCACATACCCTGTACTGCAGGAACTCCTGGTGAAGTGGCTTCCCCGGTCGGAAAATGAGAAACCAGACTTACGTGGCTGGGAATGGTATCTCCTGACCGCGTTCGCCGAGCAGTCGGAGCAGACCATCTCGATCGGCCATGCATTCGGTCCGCCCCGCCTCCACCCGAACTGCCACCTCTTCGCCGTCCCCGCTGGAGAAACCATCAAGATCTACTCCACGCGGCAACCTACACCCGTCCGCACCCTCGAGGGGGCATCCGCTCCGATCGGCTCCGTGGAATGGAGCCCCGACGGGCGCCGCCTGGCCGCCGCATCAACCCACGGCTCGATCACGCTCTGGGAAGTGGAAACGAGCACTATACTTAAGCAGGCCGTGAAGGCTCATGCCGGAGGGCCGACAAGAGTAAGCTGGAGCCCCGACGGCAAACGTCTTATATCGATGGGAATGGACAGTCGCGTCTGTCTCTGGGATAGCGGGAACCTTGAGGAACAGGACTGCGTGGAGGACCCGAGCAGACCGAGGATCCGCTACGGGGTGAGATGGAGTCCCACCGGAGAATACATCGCATTCTGGCAACCCCCAAATTTCGTGATCCTCTCCGTCGATGAGGATCTCGGACCGCTCGTGCGAACCAAGGCGTGGGTCGGAGGTCCGGACTCATTCGCATGGAGTCCTACCGGTGATCGCATTGCGATCGGCGAGGACCGGGGAGGAGGCATCTCGATCTGGACGGTGCGCGGGGGCAGGGTGCTGATCGACAAGCGCCTTCCCGGACATGTGGGAGCGATCCGCTCGCTCGCCTGGAGTCCGGATGGAAAGCGCCTCGCGTCGGGCAGCGACGGACGCGAACTCAAGATCTGGGATGTGGCGCAGGGTGTCGTCGTGGATGAGTTGCCGGGGCAATACGGAGCCGTCTTCTATCTCGATTGGGGTAGCGACAACCGCACCCTGCTCTCGGGTGACAGCGCCGGAATGGTAAGAACCTGGAATCTTGACCGCAATCGCGTGCCGCAGCTCGTGCACGACTTCAAGCAGCCGCTGGTCACAACCCGCCTCGCCCCGCGCGGCGATACCCTCGCCATCGTGGGGCGTGACCGGACGCTTTCCCTGGTCAATCTCCAGACCGGCGAAGAGCGCCAGCGCCTCAGCAATTGGCCAGGCCTGGGCAAGGCAATTAACTGGAGGCCGGACGGTCAGCAGTTTGGGTTTCAGGCGCGTTCAAGAGACGTCCAGATCCTGAACCCGGAGACAGGTTCCAAGGTTGCGATTCCGGCGGAAGCCGCGACGCCGGTCGTGAGCGTTGAATGGAGTGTGGAACGCAGGGAACTCCTCACCGCACATCACGAATCGGGAATTCGAATCTGGGATTGGTCCGGTCGACAACCCCTCCGAACTCTGCCCTACCTGCCCGACCACGGACCGATCTCCAACGCATCTTGGAGCCCCGACGGAACGCGAATCCTGTGCTCAACCGAGAACGGAAGACTTCTCCTCTGGCCGGCGCAGGGTGGAGAACCGCTGTCAGTGCATGCGGATCGCGCCGACCGGGAGATCGTGAATCCGCATGCGTGGCATCCTCGCGGGACGCACTTTGCCACTGGCGCCAAGGATGGGGTGATCCGGATCTGGAACCCCGAGACCCTGAAGGAAGAGCGGAAGCTCAAGGGACACACCGGTACGATCCACCATCTCGCCTGGCATCCCAACGGCACACGACTAGCCTCGGCAAGCGCGGATCACTCCATCAAGATATGGGATCCGGCGACCGGCGAGGTCATCCTCACCCTCCGCGGGCACGGCGTCGAGGCGAAGTCCGTACAATGGAACTCCGGGGGCAAGGCGCTCCTTTCCGCCGGCGCCGATGGCAAGGTCCTGTCCTGGGACGCTTCCCGGGCATATCGAAATGACTCAACGCGGGATCATTCTGCGCCGGAATAGCGCACACACCCATCACTTTTCACCAGTGCGCCCCCTCTCGATCCGGCGGCCCTCACCCCTCCGATCACCCCTTCCAAACCACTGTCCCCCAACCCACCAGAAACAGCACCCCACCGACCGGCGTCACCGCCCCCAGAACACCGATATCCGTCAACCCCATCAGATAGAGGCTGCCGCTGAACACGGCGATGCCGAGCGCGAGACAAACCCACGCCCCGCGCCGCAGCGCGCCGGGCGCCAAGCTCAATCCGACCAAGGCTACCGCGTGCACGAGATGGTACAGCACCGCCTTCTCCCAGACCTCCGCCCGGCCGTTGGCAGCCAGGTGCTCCTTGAGTCCGTGTGCCCCAAACGCACCGAGCGCCACTCCGAGCAAGGCGATCAGGGCGGACACGCGTAGGGCGGTCTTGGCAGTCATCCGTGCGACCTTACGCGCACAGCAGCCGGTGAGAAACTCGAAGTGTGCGTCTTGATTGTTTCGTTCCCGGGGTGAGCCGAAGCTCCCCCTGCTCGCACCCCCTCCGCAGCCCCCCTTTTGATCGTCGACGCCCACAACCACCTCCACCTACTCACCCCCTCCGACCCCGCCGCCTACGGGGTCGACCGCTGCGCCGCCTGCACCTCCCGGGCGGATGAGTGGGACGCCCTGGCCGAACTCTCCCGCCGCCACCCCTCGGTGACCCCCTGCTTCGGGATCCACCCTTGGTTTGCCGCGGGCGCCCCTCCCGGCTGGCGCCGGCGGCTCGAGGCATTGCTCACCGCCATCCCCGCCGCCGGTGTCGGCGAGATCGGGCTCGACCGCACCGGACGCGCGCCCGACCTCGCCACCCAAGTCCCCCTGCTCACCGAGCAGCTCGAAATCGCCGCCGCCCTGCGGCGCCCGGCCGTCCTCCATTGCGTCCGCGCCCACGGCCCCCTGTTCGACATCCTCGCTTCTGCCCGCCAGCTCCCCCGTATCCTCCTCCATGGCTATGGCGGCTCTGCCGAAATGGTGCGGCGCTTCCTTTCCCTGCCGGCCCCCGTCTCGTTCTCGCTGACCGCTCCCGGGCTTCTCGACCACATCCCTCCCGCGCACCTTCTGGTGGAGTCCGACGCCGCCCCCGACAACGGGAGAACCCCCGCCGCGGTGCCGGAGTTCTGCCGCCGCCACGGGCTCGACCTCGCCCAGCTCGCCGACAATTATGCCCGCCTCTTCGGCGCTTCGGGCGCCCCGGAGGCGACCATTTCGACCGCCACTTGAGCGGCGACCAAGCCGAGCGTCCCGGTCACCCAAGAGCCCGTCCCGAACCCGGCCTCGCAGT
>JAUIGD010000558.1 GCA_030430255.1 Verrucomicrobiia bacterium | reverse complement strand
TCGAGGCGAGCGTGTCGACCCCGTTCGTCAGGGAGAATTTCGCGAAGTTCTCCCGCGGGATGGCTTTGGTGATGATATCGATGTTGCCACCGGTGCTCTCCCCCGCGAGGCGCGGGCTGAATGTCTTGCTGGCAACGAGGTTGTCGACGAGGGAGGTGGGGAAGATATCGACGTTGACGGCGCGCTTGTCAGGATCCGGGCTGGGGATTCGCGCGCCATTGAGGGTGACGACGTTGTATCGGTCGCTCAGGCCACGCACCACGACGTATCGGCTATCGACCACCGAGATGCCCGCCGCCTTGGTGAGGGCATCGCCGACATCGCTCCCCCCCCCTCTCGCGATGATGTCCGCGTCGATCGCCGTGGCGATCTGAGGGAGGGCCGACTGGATCTCCAGCGCCGCTGGCACCAACTCCTCGCCCTCGTCGAACTCCTCCTGCGGGACGTCCCAAACCTCGAGCTCGATGATCTCGGCCTCCATCTGCGGGGCGATCTCGGTCATCCGTCCGGGCGAGACCGCCACACCGCTCAGACGCGTGGTCACCAGCCCCGAATCGGGTTTGCTCACCGTCACATCGTAGCGGCCTGCATCGAGGTCCTGAAAAAAGAAACGCCCGTCCTGGTCGGCGACGACATCAACCCCGATGCTGTCGATGGCGACCACCGCACCGGGCACCGGCCCGCCGATCTCCTCCACGGTGACCCGGCCGCGCAACCCGCCCTTGATCTCCTGCGCCTCCGCCCGCGACCAAAACGCGACCACCACCAACACGAGGGCGGCGAAGGAAGCTCGGGCGAAATGGGCGATCACGATTGGGGGAAAGGAGCAGCGATCCCGTCGGTCTTTCGGTGGTTCTAGCGCTTCGCCGGGGCGGGCGGCGCGCCGATCTTGTCTCGCAGTGATCGGGGGACTTCGGATCCGGTCCTCGCGTAGGTGAGGGCGGTGTAACAGGCGGCCAGGGCGCCGATACGGGGATTGGGGTTGGCGGCGCCCCGTTCGAGCAGCTCGGCGAGCAGCTCCTCTGCGAAGGGCGCGCGGCCGGACTCGATCGCGAGGGTGGCGACCGAAGCGCAGGCCCGCGCATACGAGGTCACCGGGACGCTCTCGAGCGCCGCGCGAAGCGACCTGAGATGGGCATCCACCCCCTCGCCTCCGGAGGCAGCCCCCCCGCGCGCCAGCGCCAGCTGGCTGGAGACCCGCGCGCCCGCCAAGGTCTGGCCCGAGTCGAGCATCGCTTGCGCCGAGCGATAGAGCGCATCCGCTCGCCCGTCCTCGCCGAGTGTCCGGTAGAGCTGTGATGCCCTGGCGCGGACCGCCGTGGCATCGACCTTGGAGAGCTCCCCCCACCGCACCGCATCGTCGAGCAGTTCGGTCAGGCGCCGGCGCTCCTCCGGGGCCGCGACCTCGCCGGCGCCCTCCGCGACGATGTCCAGCAACACCTGCGCCTTCAACAGATATCCGGGCCGGAGCACCCGGTCGTCCGCGTCGGGTGGAACCAACGCGCCATCGCGCTGGGCGCCGCCGCGCAGGCGCGCTTCGGCGAGCAGGGCGTCCGCCAACACGACCTCATCAGGCAGGTCGACCATCGACCGCCAACGTTCGGACGAGGAGCGGTCACCGGCGGCGAGTTGGGCGGCGGAGATGTGCGCCGCCGCCCGCTGGCCGAGGCGGCCCGCACCGAAGGGTTGGGCGCGGCGCTCGGCGAGGGAAAGCGACCGCTCGACCACCTCGGCGAGTTCTCCCCCCCCCGTTCGTGCGGCCGCCGCTGCAAGGTCAGCCAAGGCGATCGCGCCGCGGAAGCCTGGGGTCCGTCCGGCGAGCTCCAGCGCCGGCGCCCAATGCTGTTCGTCGGCGAGGTGCCGCGCCACCTCCGCGCAGACCCGCCCCCGCAGATCGTCATCGCCATCGATCGACAAGGCCCAGAGCGCCGCCAACCGGCACGCGTCGGGCAGTTCCGCGAAGGGGTCGACCGCCGGATCGACCGCGGAGTCGCGCGGCCCGGTGAACGCCCGCCTCAACGCATCGGGCAGAGCGCCGTCCGCACCGGGTTCAACCGCCCCCGCGAGGGAGGGGAGCAGACCCGCGGTTCCCAGCAAAAAGATCCTGGAGAGCATGGTGGTGTGCCTGTGTTTCTGGGAAGGGAGCGGGGGCGGTGGATCGCTCCACCGCCCCCGAGTGATGTTGCAGATGAACCGTCGCGGGCCGCCTCTGGACGCCCTCGACCATGTTCCCCCCTACAATCCGTAAACCCGGTAGTAGCACGGCGAGCCGGCGGTGACGGTCGTCGATGCGTCGGTGAACGTCACCGCTTCGGCCGCCCCGGCCGTGGTGTGCGTGCCGACCGGCGACCAGTGCTTCTGGTCGCTCGACTTCTCGATCACATAGGTGACCACCGCCACGGAGGCGTCGCTGGTGAAGGACACCGTCGGGTTGCCCGCATCGACCCCGAGCGTGACCGACGGCGCGGCGAGGTCGCCGCCCGCGATCTGACCGAGCCGGTGGATGTAAGTCCAACCCTGAGTGAAGGTGTTCTCCACCTGGAAACCCGCGTGCTGGACCGGCACCACCGAACCCGGGAGCGCCTGCGTGCCTGGGGTGCGCGCCACGTTGCCAGCCGCCAGGCGCGGATCGACGCCGGCCGGGGTGTAGCGGGTCACGCCGCGGACGTGCACACCCTCGCCGGTGGCGTTCTCGCCAAGATCGTTGGCGGTCGTCACCCCCTTGACCACGGTGCCGTTGGTTGAGGTCGAGCGCACGTGGCCATAGTCGAGGACATTGCCATCGCCACTCTGCTCGAAAAGCTCCTCACCGGTATTGGTGATGAAGTCCACCACGGTGTTGATGATCTGGGCGTTCGCCTCGTCGTCAGCCTGGATCCCCTCGTCGTTGCCGTCGAGGAGGAGGGTCACGTTGTAGAAGCCCATGTCGCCTCGCGGCAGGGCGCCCGCCCCCGCCGGCTCGACGCCGTCGAACTCGATCCCGTAGTCGAACTGGTTCGAACCGTACCAGCCGACGGGGTCGGTGCCGTAGGCTCCCGAGCGGAGGTCGGCAGCGACGCTGCCTTGAATCGCGCAGAGGAACTGGTTGATGCCGCGGTGGCCCTCGTCGGCATCGAAGGAGTCGTCGCCGATGAAGTGGGAGAAGAGGAACTTCGTGTCGCAGTTGCCGCCGAAGAACTCGAAGCCGTCGTCCTGGTTGAAGGAGGACTCGACGAACTCGAGGACCGTGCTGTTCCCCATCCCGCCCATGGTGAGC
>JAUIGD010000087.1 GCA_030430255.1 Verrucomicrobiia bacterium | reverse complement strand
CCGGGCGATTGTGGGCATCCTGGCTGCGCTGCTCCCACCGGGCGGTCATCTCGATGCTCTTTTTGACGTAGTCGTGGGAGCTGGGGTAGGGGACGCACTCGTCGAAGGACATGGCGATGTCGGCCCCAAGATCCATCTGGATCTCCATGGAGCGCTCCGGGGAGATGAACACCTCTGCCCCTGTGTGTTCATGCTTGAAGCGGACCCCTTCCTCGGTGATCTCCTTCTTGGGGAGGCTGAACACCTGAAACCCCCCGGAGTCCGTGAGGATGGGGGCATCGTAGGCCATGAAGGCGTGGAGGCCGCCGGCCTTTTTCACCAGCTCCTCCCCCGGGCGCAGGTGAAGGTGATAGGTGTTCGCGAGGAGGATCTGGGTGCCCGTGCCGAATCCGCGCACCGCGAGCGTGTCGCCGAGGCGGGCGCCCGCGATCGGCACCCCGCTCGCCGCCGCATCGAAGGCCACCGTCGGCACCGTCCCCGGCGCGTCGTCCGCCCAGCGGAAGATGCGGAACTGGCTGCCGTCGAGGGAGAGGTTGGCGGCGTAGACCGCGCCGTCGCCGGCGACGCCCACCATGTTGAGCGGGAAGATCGCGCCGTCGCCGCCGACCCCGGTGGTGTCGAGCTCGCGCAAGTCGGAGCCGTCGGTCCCGTCGAGGACGTAGATCTTGGCGCCGCCGGTGCGGCTGACGACGACCACGTTGCCGTTGGTCGGGTTCACCGCCATGCCGCGCTGGGCGTTGTCCTCGGCCAAGTAAGGTCGGTCGGCGTTGGCCAACTGCCACTTCGGGGTGCCGACATCGCCGTCGAGCCGCGGGCTCACCGTCAGCACCGCCGGGTCGCTGGTGACCGCGGCCAAGGAGTTGGAGACGGTCAGGGTGTAGCTCCCCGCGTCCGCCGCGGCCACCGCGGGGATGGCGAAGGTGCTGGCCGTCGCGCCGGGGAGATCGGCCCCGTCCTTCTGCCACTGGAAGTCGAACGGCGGGGTTCCGCTCACCACGGCGGAGAAGGTCGCGGAGCCGCCCTCGAGCACGGCGAGGCCGAACGGCTGCGTCTCGATCACGGGCGGGTCGACCTGCGCGTCGTCCTCGATCTCGTAGGCGGCGATGCCGTTGCCCGTGTGGAGCGCGTAGAGGTAGTCTGGTCCGAAGGCGGCCGCGCCGGTGGCGTTGAGGTTCTGGTTGCTGGTGTCGAAATCGACCGAGTCGGAGAGGATGGGTTCGAGGGTCGGTTCGCTGATGTCGTAGAGGCCCACCGTTGGCGGGTCCGCATTGGTCGATAGCACGGCGAGCCGCGCGTTCACCGCATCGACCGCGATCGGCCGCCCCTGGCCGGGCAAGGTGGTGAACGAGGCGAGCAGGTTGGCGCTGCCCGCACCGAGGTCGAACGAGGAGTAGCGCAGCGGGGCGTTGGCATTCTTCGAGTAGATCGTGTCGCCGACACCGAAGGCGAGCCCGAGGTTGCCGGTCGCGTTGCCGACACCCTCCAGGGGCGTGGCGGTGAACTCGAAGCCGTCGCCGGTCAACACCGCGACCTTGCCGGTGTTCCGCGCACCGACGAGCAGCTGCGTATCTTCTCCGGAGCCGCGCACGGCGAACGAATCGCCCCAGCGCTGCGGGTCGAGGCTGAGGCCGAACTCGTCCACCCCGGCCGGGTCGCCCTCGAAGGCCAAGCTGGGGATCGTGGCCGCGTCATCGTCCTCCCAGCGGTAGATTCGGAACGTCGTGCTGCCGGTGTCGAGGACGAGGTTGCACGCGTAGACCGCCCCGTCGTCGGCGACGCCGATCATATTGAGCGGGAATATCCCGCCGGAGACTCCCGTGAGGTCCAGCGTATGGCTGGAGTCGGCATCGACGGCCTCCAACACGAGCACCTGCAGGCCGCTCGCCCGCGACACGACCAGCACGCGGTCGGAGACCGGGTTGTAGGCGAGGCCGCGTTCGGTGGATCCGGTGGTCAGCTGGGGGATGAAGCCGCCGTCCTCGGTCGCGGGCACCCGCCAGGCTTGCGCCAAGGTCTCTGCCGCCCGTGTCGGAGGCGCGCCCATGGCGAGGGCGACCAGGGGGAGGGCGAGGCGGGCCAGCGGTGGTCGATGGATCTGCATGGTGCCTATATAGCGGCGACCGTGGGGGGATGGCATCGAAAAATGCCCTGTGTTTCGTCGCCGGGCGGGCCCGCCCAGCCGATCCCGCCCCCCACGCCCTCAGCGTCCACGGGGGGCGATCCGGGCCAATGGGCGGCGTGATCGATTCGGGTTCGGCCTCGACATCCGCGCCCTCCGGCGATATGCCAAAGGGATGGCCCGGGGGATTCTCGGGCAAGGAATTGAACCCGAACGACCGAACCCACGACCCGATGAAAAACCTCTTCGCCCTCAGTTTCGCTGCCGCGCTCGCCGCCGGCTCGCTGTTCACCGCCGCGCCGCGCGCCGCTGCCCACTGTCAGGTGCCCTGTGGGATCTACGATGATCACGCCCGGGTCGCCGCCATGCTTGAGGACGCTGCCACGGTCGAGAAGGCGGTCGCCCAACTCGCCGACCTCGCGGGCAAGACCGACCCGCAATCGTTGAACCAGGTCACCCGCTGGGTGGTGAACAAGGAGAGCCACGCGCAGAAAGTCATCGCCACCATCTCCGACTACTTCCTCACCCAACGGGTGAAACCCGACGCGGACGACTACGCCGAGCGCCTCGCCAAACACCATGCCGTCATCCTCGCCGCGATGAAGGCCAAGCAGAGCGCCAGCGCCGAGAACGCCGCCGCCCTCAAGGCCGCGATCGAAGGCATCGCCGACTACTACCCGGCCGCGAAGGCGAAGTAAGGTCGCCGAGCGTCCCCCCGCAGGAGCGGCGGCAAGCGGATCCCGGCAGGTTCGGGGCAGCCTTCGGGGCACCCGGGCCGCATCGGCATTCGGGCGCTGCGCAGCGGCGCGCCGTCTTCCGCTAGCAGCGCGCCGTCTTCCGCTAGCAGCGCGCCGTCTTCCGCTACTAGCAGCGAGCCGTTTTCCGTTTCTTCCCCGTTCGGCCCATCTTCTCGACCTTGCGGATATAGTCGATAGCGTCCGGGACCTTGCAGGCGGTGTCGCCCTTGTCGACCTCGACCTTGCCGATCCGCTTCGCGGTGGCGAGCGCCGTGTCCTTCAGGGGCGCGACGTAGCACCCGACCGCGATCACGAATCCGTTCATCGCGTCTTTGACGGCGTTGCGTTCGCCGTGGATGTCGGCGGCGACGCGCTCGAGCAGAGCCGCGATCGTCGCGATGTCGATCTCATCGTCCGGCACGACCGCGACGTAGCCGGCCAGGGTCGACCAGCCGATCGCGGCGACGCTCTCCTTCTTGGCATCGATCCACTTCAGCCCGAGGGGCAACGCGTGCGGCGAGTCGGCCGCTGTGCCCGCGACGGAGTAGTTGCCGATCATGCTCCACGCCGCCTCGCGCGCCCAGCGGTTGAGGTCGGTGCGGGTCATCTGCGACGCATCGGCGATGAGCCCCGCGAGGTACTGGGCGTCGGCGTTGCCGGTGGCGAAGAGGTCGAGGGCGAGTTGGTAGTCCCGTCTGATCCGCTTCTGGATCGGCTTCAGGTCACCGATCGGAACCCCGTAGATGGCGTCCGCGGGTGCGCCGTGGCGGATGAAGGTCTTGCGGTTCGACTCCTTGCCGAGCGCTCTCAGCTCGGCGAGCAACCTCTCGGCGGTCTCTACGGTGGGCATCGGGACGATTTTCGCGGCGTTCTCTCCACCGCACAATCCATTCTTCGGCCCCGGCTTCGGAAGGTCGAGCACCTCCGGGTTCGGCGAAGCTACTAGTCCGAACGCGGTGCATCGTGCGAAACGTTGGGTTGCGGAATTTTTCAACACCCTGCTAGGCTCTCGCCCGATGTCGAGCGATCGCCAGAGCGCAGCCCGCAGAGGGGCGAGGACCTCGCTGTTCCCAGACACGCGTTGGTCCCTGGTGCTGCAAGCGCAGGGTGAACCCGATGCGGGTGCCCGACGCGCGCTCGGCGAACTTTGCCAGGCGTATTGGTATCCGCTCTACGCCTTCGCCCGCTCGCGGGGCCTCTCGCCCCACGACGCCGAAGACAGCACCCAAGCCTTCTTCGAGCGGCTGCTCGCGCTCGATTCGCTCAATGATCTCTCGGCAGATCGCGGTCGATTGCGCGGTTTCTTCCTCGCGGCGATGAAGAACTTCCTCGCGAACCAATGGCGCGCCGAGCGCACCCAGAAGCGCGGTGGCGGAGCGCGGCACATTTCGATCGACAAGGATTGGGCGGAGGAGACCCTCGGCGGGGCAGGCGGCGCCGACGCCGAAGCGCTCTACGACCGGCACTGGGTCGTCGCGTTGCTCAACACCGTTTCACGCCGCCTCGAAGAGCACTACGGCCACAACGGAAGGCGGGATCTCTACGAGGCGATCAAGGGCTGCCTCGAAGGCGATGGCAGCTACCAACCCGGCGCCGAGATCGCCGCCCGCTTGGGGATGAGCCCGGAGGGGGTCCGCTCCGCGGTGTTCAAGCTGCGCCGCCGGTTCCGCGAGTACGTCGAGGAGGAGGTCGGCCAAACCTGTGCCGACGCCGGCGAGGCGCGCGAGGAGATCGCCCACCTTTGCAAAATTCTCGCGAGGTAAAAAACATTCTGCGCCGGACCGTTCATTCCCCGGCAGACGCGACCGATCCCCGTGGACGCCGACGACTCTACCACCTGCCCGACCTGCGGTACCTCCTACCAACCCGGCAGCCTCCCGGGATTCGCCGGGATGTGCCCGCGCTGCATGCTCGCCGGCCTCCTCGACGGCGGCCGAGCGGATGCACTCCCCGACCGCGCCGGCACCCAGATCGGCCGCTACACCTTGGTCGAGAAGCTCGGCGACGGCGGTATGGGGGCGGTCTGGCGTGCGGCGCAGACCGAGCCAGTGCGGCGCGATGTGGCTGTCAAGCTGATCAAACTCGGCATGGATACGCGCGAACTCGTTTCGCGGTTCGAGGCCGAGCGCCAGGTGTTGGCTTCGCTCGACCACCCCAACATCGCCGAGATCTTCGACGCGGGGTCGACCGAGACCGGCCGCCCCTACTACGTGATGGAGCTGGTCGACGGGCTGCCGATCACCGACTACTGCGAACAGAACCAACTCTCGACCTCGGCTCGGTTGGCGCTCTTCAAGGGGGTGTGCAAAGCCGTCCAACACGCTCATGAGCGAGGCGTCGTCCATCGCGATCTGAAGCCGACCAACATCTTGGTCGCCGACCATCACGACCACCAGCTCAAGGTGATCGACTTCGGCATCGCCAAGGCGACAGGATCGGAATTCGCCGAGCAGACGGTCGCCACGCGGAGCGGGCAGATCGTCGGCACGCCTGGCTACATGAGCCCCGAGCAGGCCGCAGGCGAATCGGACGTCGACCGGCGCGCCGACGTCTACTCACTCGGGGCGGTGCTCTACGAGCTTCTCGCCGGCTCGCCACCCTTCGGCGAGGATCAACTCCGCGCCGCCGGCCTCGCAGAAGTCCTCAGGATCATCCGTGAGGACGATCCCCCCAAGCCGAGCACGCGCGCGTCGTCGATAGGGGGAACGGCGGGGCGGGCGCCGCCCCCTCCCGACCGCCACTTGCCGGGCGAACTCGACTGGATTGTGATGCAGGCGTTGGCGAAGGAGCCCGCGCGTCGCTACCAGAGCGCCGAAGCGTTGGCCGAAGATCTCCGCCGCCACCTCGAACACGAACCGATCTCGGCCGCTGCCCCGACCCTCCGCTACCGCACGGGCAAGTTCGTCCGCAAGCACCGAGTGGGGGTCGCCGCGGTGGTGTCGGTGCTCACGGCCATCGCACTCGGTACGTTCGCGGCGTTGACTCAGGCGCACCGCGCCACCCTTGCCGAGGGGGGGGAAAGTTCGGCCCGGAGCGAAGCTCGGGACACGCTAGCCAGTTCCTACGCGGCGACCGCGCTCGGCTACGCCGAGGCCGGCGACCACGGCCGGGCGCTCCTCTGGTTCACGAAGGCTTCGAATGCTGCCGATGATCCTGTCGCGCGGCACCGGTATCGGACGCAGGTCGCAGCTTGGTCGCGCGAGCGATTCAAGCTGGTGCGCGCCTTCCGCTCGAGCGCGATTGAAGTCCGCGACCTCCGTTTCCACCCGGGTGGACGGTTCCTCATCTGCAGCGCGAACGACGGCAGCTCGATGTGGGATCTGGAGACGGAGGAGGAGGTGTCGTTTGTCGACGCGGAAGGGATCCCCTATGGCCTGGCCTGGAACCCGGCGGGTGACACCTTGGCGGTTTGGCGGCGGAGCGGGGTGGTGTCGGTGCTCGGTTGGCCCGGGCGAGAGCCGCTCTTCGAAGTCCAGGCGCGAAAGTCATTCTCCGGGACCTTCAGTGCCGACGGGTCGCTCCTCGCCGTCGGCGGCGCGGGCGGGTTCGAGGTCTGGTCTGTCGCCGAGCGGCGACTTCTCTGCCAAGACGCGCTCGGCGCGGGCGCGCAGCTCCACAACCTCGTCCTCAGCGATGCCGGCGACCGCCTGCTGTGCCACGACTACGGCAAGTCGGTGTTTGTTTTTCCAATCGGTGACCTGGACGGTGGTGAGGCCGAGCCGTTGTTCCCGCCGCTCCCTTCGGAGTATACGCCGGCCTACCGGTTCGTGGCCGAGGGGAGCCAGTTCGTTCTCTACGACGTCTTCGGCAACGGGTCGATGTCGCTGTTGGAGACCGACACGGGGCGCCAGGTCAGGGAGATTTCGCAGCGCTCCTTCGGCGCGGCCGTGGGCGTGGAGACGCCGCATGAAGGCCTGTGTTTGGCCGGCGAGGCCGGCCGGTTGAAATGCTTTCTGGGCCATGGCGAACGCGAGATCTTCAGCATCCCGCTCGATGGGCTACCGCTCTGCTCGGCGTTGGTGCCGGGCCGCATGGAGTTGCTCTACGGCACGCGGCGCGGTACGATCGCTCGGCATTCCACAGACGCGAACCTCGCCCCGCACGGGGCGCTCGGGATGCTCAGCCGCCATCGCTTGACGCCGAGCGGGATCGCCGCATCGCCCGACGGCCGCTTGGCAGCGGTGGGGGCGGGGGGCGGCTTGGTGCGGATCTTTGAGCTGGCTCGCCCCCTGGATTCCGACTTAGTGCATGTGATCCCGAAACATGACGGCAGCAACGTCGCGTTGGATCCGGGCGGCAATCACTTCGCCACCGCCGGTGCCTCGCGCGCAGGCAAGTTCCCCCCGCGCACCCGCGTCCACCGGCTTGCCGATGGCGAGCCGGTCGGCCCTCTTCTAGAGCTGGGGGGCTCCCCGGTCGACGCGCTATTTACCGCGGGGGGCGACGCCCTCGTCGTCTTGACTTCCGCGGCCGAGACGCGCGAGTTCAACGACCCCACGATGTTCCTCGGCGAGGGGAGGGCAGGCAGCGTCGAGCATTGGGACTGGCGCTCCGGCGAGCGTCTTGGGGCTTCGCTCGCGATGCCGTCGGAACCCCGCGACGCACAGTGGTTCCCCGGCGACAGCTCCCGCCTCGCGGTGTTTTGCGCGGGGGGGCAGGTGGTCGATGTCAATCTCGAATCACGGGCGGTGACCCCCTTGTTCCAGACGACCTCATCTCCGGCGGGCGGCGACCGCCACAACGGCGCGCTGGCCTTTTCGCCCGACGGGACGGCACTGGTCGCCTTCGCCATGGGGATCGACACAACCGGCGGGCACGCCTTCGTGTGGGACGTCGCCGCCGGGCAGCTGCGTTTCGATCCGCTCCTGCACGATCCGGAAGAATACTGCCACGCCATCGCCTTCCACCCGGGCGAACCGGTCTTGTGCACCGCGTCGGGATCCCGCGCCGGAGTCAATCACATTCGCTTTTGGAGCCTCGTCGATGGCAGCCAGGCAGCGCCGCCGATCGCCGAACCGGGGATCACGAGAGTCGTCCGATTCCTCGACGGAGATCGCCTCTTGTTCGGAGGCAACAACCGGGCGGCGAAGGTCGTCGACGATTGGCGCACGGGTGGTATCGCCGCAGTGAGCCTGCGTTTGCGTGGGCCGCTGATGGCCACGGCGCCCGTGCCCGGGCGACCCGGCTGGCTCGTCAGCACCAGCGGAGAGTCGTATGAGGAGAGCTTCGCCTATCTTTGGGACAGCCGCAGCGGGGATCTGCTCGCCCCGCCGATCTTCCTCGACGTGCTGAGGCCTCATGGTATCGACCTTTCCCCCGACGGGCGCAAGGTGTTGCTCTCCGGGGGCGCCCGCACCTCGGTCTGGGACATCAGCTTCCTCGACTCGGTGGAGCCGCTGCTGCCGCAGTCCGGCGCCGTCCTCCTCGCGGAGTTGGAGGCCGGGGCAGCGGCGCTCGAAAGTGGCGGCGATGCGGATCTCGACACCGAAGCGTGGCTGGCGCGTTGGCGGGAGTTTCGCCGGGTGCATCCCGAGCACCTGAGTCTCGGCACCTCGGGCGACGAATAGTGAGGAACGGGCATCGCGTCCGGGCAGCCGGACCGCAGCCCCGCGGTTCGGAAAAAAATTGCCGCCGGCGAAAACCTCTCCCCGCGAAGCGGTCTCTCCGGAGTGGAGACCCGTGTGGTCTTCGCCCAGACCGACATGAAATCTCGCCTTTTCCTTGGCCTCATCCCCTTCGCTGTGATCGTCCCGAGCCGCGGCGCCGAATTGGAGGTGATCTCGCTCGCGCGCCTCGCCGACGGCAGGATCCGCGTCGTCGTCGAGGATGCTGCCGCCGCTTCCAACGAGTATCGCTTCCTGTTCTCCGATGACCCTGCCGGCCCGTGGGGGGAGCCTGCCGGCGTCGCCGTGAACGACCTGTCCGCAGGCCGGGTCCAGCTCACGGCGCCCGCCACGAGCGCCGTGCGCCAGTTCTTCCGCGTCGTCGGGCTGTCGGGAACTGCGGATGACCCCGATGGGGATGGGCTCGCCTCCAGTTTCGAGGACGGCCAGACCGGAACCGATCCGTTCGCCTTCGATACCGACGCCGACGGCTTCGGCGACGGGATCGAGTTCGCCCTCGGGACCGACCCGAACGACGCGGCGGATTTCCCGTCGCGGTCCTCGCTGCCGTCGGTCGAGTTCGTCGAACTCGTCTCCGCCGCCGCCGAGGGCGGGGGGACCCAGGCGATCGAACTCGCGATCTCGCCCCCGTTCACGGGGACGGTCCAGTATGCGGTGCACAGCTCCAGCACGGCGCTCGAGGGGGCCGACTTCCTCGCGCTCTCCGGCTCCGTCAGCGTCTCGGGTGGCAGCGCCAGCATCCCGATCACACCGGTCGACAACGCCCAGATCGATGCGGCGCGGACCGTCGTGATCGACCTCCTCCCGGGCGCGGGCTACCGCACCGGCGGTGCCAGCCGCCACGTCGTCCGCCTGGAGGAGAACGACGCCTGCTGGAGCGGCAGCCTCGGGGCGGACTTCCAGCAGCGCGACCTGTGCGTGGAGTTGATCCGCAGTCCCGCCGGAACCACCGCGACCTTCGTGACGGAAGGGGGGGCGGTCGACGTGGAAGGCCTGATCCCGGCAGGTCGCCACCCGGCCACTGTCACCGCCGACACGCCGGGGGAATTCGGTCTGATCTTGAACATGGCCGGTCAACCGGTCTCGTCCCAGCTCTTCGGCAGCGGCCTCGCCGTCACCCGTTCGCTCACCTTCTCCGCTGACCCACCGACGCCGGGTCATCTCATCAGCGAGATCCAGATCGCCGGCACCTGGACCGAGGAACTCAGCTCCAGCAAACTCCCGTCCGGGGTGGCGCAGTCGGGCCGCTTCGTCCTCATCAGGACGCCTGCCGCGCCCTGATCGACACGCACGCAGAATCGCAGTGAAACAAACAAAGATGAAGTTCTCCGTCCGATCCGCCTTGCGCGCCGCCCTCCTCCCAGCCCTGCTCGGCGTGGCGAGCGCCGTTCCGGACTCCAATGTCCGCTCCGAACTGGTCAACCGCTCCGGGACTTCGGAGTCCCAGGCCGGAGGCGTCGTCTTCTTCCAGGGCCATGTCGGCGGCTCGGGAGCCCCTTCGCAGGGCGGCCTGAAGCTGCAGGAATCCTCGTTCGGACAGTCGTTCCCGACCTGGCTGCCGTACAAGACCCACGCATCCGAGGTCGCCACCACGATCCGGGAGGCGCTCTACCCGGACCCGAGCCTCCCCCGCAACAGCATCATCAGCGGCGGCAAGCCATTCCGTTACAAGTTCCTGCTCTTCGACCTCGACGGCGCGGACATCACCCAGGATTTCTCTGACATCGACCAGTGGTTCACCTCCGCCGACCGCGAGGCGATCGACGCCCAGGTCGAACTCTTGCGCGCCGCCCTGGTCGCCAACCCCTTCGACACCGGACTGCGCAACCTCTACCTCGACATCCACTACGACCTGCTGGTCGCAGACATCCAGTCGGTGAAGAAGAAAGTCGTCGAACTCGGCAAGATCCGGCTCGGCCTGGTCACCACCAGCCAATTCATCATCGATGAGGAGATCGCCCTCAGCGAAACCATCGTCGCCCAGCTGCGCGACGCGCTGACCCACTACGGTGCTTCGCTGGGCGAAGGGATGGACGGCATCGACCCGAGCGATTTCGACTCTTCCGTCCCCCCGGACATGCCCTTCGGGCTCTACATTTTCTGGAAACAGCAGCCGCGCCGCAACGCCGTGCCGTCGAAGTTCGTCGGTCCGGCCGGGGGCGAGCAGGCGGTCGTCGGCGGCGACGACCCGTTGCCTGAGGACCCGGCGAACCCGAACGACGTCGTCCTCTCGGCGGGCTATAAAGACCTCAACGCACTGCTGGAGCTGATGGCGCATTTCGTCCGCCAGTCGAACGAACTGTCGCGCCTCTACGGCCTCCGCGGCGCCAGCGGCGACCTGGCGGAGGCACGGGCGGCAGTCAGCGAGGTGCAGGGGGACGTCGCCAACGATCTCACGCTGCTCAAATCGCTGTTCGAAGCCGAACAGTTCCTCCCCGGCGACAGCTCCGGTGTGCGCGGCGCGATGTCCGGGCTCGAGCACGCCGTGGCCGACGCCGCCAACGTGCGCGCCTTCCTCAACGGCGAGGCCAACCTGCTCGGCCTGGATGAAAACTTCCTCCTCATCGTGCCATCCTCAGGCGGTAGCTTCGACAGCTACGACATCCTAGCCGCCGGGCTGAAGGGGCCGAACAAGCCGCTCACCATCGCCATCGACAAGCTAGGCACCCGTTCGCCCGGCACCGGCGCGAGGGGCGCCTACGACAACTACCGCGTCAGCCTCGACGCCGTCCTCGACGAACTCAGAGCCGTCGAGCAGAACTTCGCCAACCGCTACCAGAAGATCACCGGATTCCTTCCGGACGCCGGCTTCGACGGCACCAATGCGACCTTCAGCTCCGAGCTCGGCCGCGCGCAGACCAACGTCCGCAACCTCGGGCAGCGGCTCGACCTGTTCGACCAACAGCTCGCCGCGCTCGACGCTGATCAGCGGCATTTCAACGCTGCGGTCAAGGATGCCGAAGCCATCAGCGGGAGCATCGAAGAGGCCACCGAGACCTACAACGAGACCGCCACATCGGCGTGGGATCAGATCGCGCGCCAACGTAGCCTCGCGGCGGCCGGGCAGGCGCTGGCGGACACGGCGCTCGCCCTGGCCGGGCTCGACGGAGCCTCGACCTTCTTTAGCGGCGGAGGGAACGCCGCCGCTGCCACCGCTGCCGGCGCCGCCAACGCCGCCCTGCAGGCAATCGCTGCAGGCCGCATCACCGATAGCGAGGCCACGATCGACGCGGCCGCCGTCACCTTCGAAAGCGAAGTCGCCGTGGCGGGCAGCGAACTGGTCGTCACCCAAGCGAACATCGCCCTCGCGGAACACCGCCGCGAGATCACCTCGGTGCGGATCGGGCAGCAGGGTGACGTCTTGGCGCTCGCCCAGGCGCAGGCAGAGTACAGCGCCCTGCTGCGCGAGCTGCGCCGGATCGAACAGAACCGGGAGGTGAACGTGACCGCGATCCGCGGCAAGTACTTCGCCGACCCGATCCACCTGATCCGCGCCGACAACGCTATCCTGGGGGCCGACGCCGCCTTCCGCAACGCCCAGCGATGGCTGTTCTACACCCTGCGCGCGCTGCAGTACAAGTGGGGGGAGCGCTTCGCCCACACCTCCGCTGGCAAGTCCTACGACGAGGGCAGCATCTTCCAGATGCGCAACGCCGAGGAACTCGACGCGCTGCTCACCGCGATGGTCGACTGGGACGCTGTCCGCAACACCCAGAACACCCAGAACGAGACCGTCGTCATCTCGTTCCGCGACCACCTCCTCGCTGCGAACCCCGCCGACCCAAACCGCCTGTTCCCGAGCTTCGGCTTGGACGACGACGGGATGCGCTACGATCTGCCGACCGGCGAGCTCGTCACCCAGGCGGAGTTTTTCGCACGCCGCCTGGCCGAGCACATCGACGCCTCCGGCAACCTCGTCATCCCCTTCGACACCACCCTGCTCGAGAACCTCGGCGCGCGCTTCTTCCGCGGCCCGAACTACTCCACGGGCGCCCCGGGGACCTATCGGGACAAGATCGAGTGGTTCGCCGTCAACCTCGTCTCCCCGCAGGGCACGGCGCAGCCCGACCTGACCACCAGCCCGGCCAGCGTGGACTACTCCGGGCAGACTTACTTTCGCACCCGCATCCCCCCGCGCGTCGACCGCTCCCAGCCTTCAAACCTCAACCAGGGCGGCGTGCTCGACCTGCCGGGCGAGTTCATCACTTCCACATTCCGCAAGCCGGTGTCTCTCAACTTCGACAACGTCTTCGAGATGCGTAGCACCGCGACCACCAACATCGGCATCGCCGTCAACCAGGGCAGCGCCGCCGGGGACGCCGCCGTGCGCAGCACGCTCGCCGACGTCAACAACGGCTTCCGCCAGACCGCGTTCAAGGAATACAGCGTCGCCGCCACCGGCTGGACCCTCGAGATCCCCGCCGGCACCTTCCCGGTCGGTCCCGGCGGGCGGCCGGACATCACGGACCTCGAGATCCTCATCCAACACCGCTCCACCGACCGCGTCGCACCGCAGTAGCGGGGCGCGACTGTTCTCACATCAACACTACATACCCATGCAACCGATCCGAACCCTCCTCGCCGCCGCCACCCTCGCCGCCCTGCTGGCGGGCGGGGCGGCCGACGCCCAGCAGATGAACTACCAGGGGCTGTTGACCGATAGCAGCGGCAACCCGCGCCCCGACGGCGAGTACACCCTCCAGTTCAGGCTCTACAACGCCGCGTCCGGCGGTGCCCGCGTATGGGGGCCGTTCACCACCACCGCCGACGTCGCCGGCGGTCGCTTCAACGTCATCCTCGGTCCGGACGACGACGGGGGGGATACCCTCGCCGATGAGTTCGCGAACGACCGCTACCTGCAGATCAACGTCAACGGCACCGCCCTCACCCCGCGCCAGAAGATCCTCGCCGCGCCGACGGCGCTTCATGCGAAGAACGCGGATCTCGCGACCAACGCGACCAACGCGACCAACGCGACCAGTGCCGACCACGCGACCACCGCCGATACTGCGGCCAATTTCACCAGCACAGTGCTGTTCACCGACGAGTCTGCTGGGCGTGTCGGGATCGGGGCGTCAAGCCCCATCACTCCGCTCCACGTCATCGGGCACTCGACCCTCGCCGGCTTCGTCAGGGTCTACGGCGGGAATTCGGGGCAGGGCGTGCACTCGTCGTCCGACATGGTCATCGAGGACTTCGGGAGCGCCTACCTCCAGCTCAACAGCAGGGACGGTAGCGGTGCGGGGATCTATTTCGGTCGCAACGGATCATCGGACGATGGCGCCATCCAATACACGAGCGGGGAGTCAATGCGATTCCGCACCGCGGGCTCCACCCGGATGACAATCGCCTCGTCTGCTCCCGCTGTCGGCATCGGGACGACGAACCCGCAGACGCCGCTGCACGTCAAGAGCCTGGGCTCCGGCGTGTTTAGCGGGATCATGCTTGAGGAGGACGACAGCTCCCAAAGCTGGCGGATCACCTACAACACGAACGACGACGACCTCGAGTTCCGCCACTCTGACGGAAACGTCTACTTCTACATCCGCGATACCGACGGCACTGCGGCGATCACTTCCGACCGGCGGGCCAAGAAAGACATCGAACCCCTCGACTCGGCGCTAGACCAGATCGGGCGGATTCCCGTCATGCGCTACCGCTACCTGAACGCGTCCCCAGAGGTGCCCAAGACCTATGGCTACTTCGCTCAAGACGTCGAACCAGAATTCCCCGACCTCGTGGAGCAGAAAGAAGGCACCAAGACCCTCGCAATCACCGGGATGATCCCGATCAACACCCGCGCCATCCAGGAGTTGAAGGCGGAGAAGGACGCTGAACTCGAGGCGCTGCGGGAGGCGAATGCCACCCTGCTGGAGCGCCTCGAGGCGCTCGAACGGCGCATCGACGAGCGTGTCGATTGACGGCGCGTGTTCCCCTTTCGTCGGGGGCGCGCGCCCGGCAACTCGCCGGCCAGATGGAGGCGACTACACCTCGGACGCGCCACCGGAGTAACGGCGTCTGGCTCCGACGGCCCCCGGAGTTGTTCACAGTCGTTCACATTCGACCCAACCGAAGGATCCCAACTTGCCTCCCGCGGCGCCCCGTTTTACACAGGGCGCCGCCTCTTTTTCCCATGCAACCCAACTTCGCCGAAGCCGGCCTCTCGACCCTCGCCCTCGCCAAGATCGGCAACCCGCTGCGCGGCGAGCCTCTGCTCACCTCGAAGAAGCTCTGCCACTTCGCCGACGAGGAGGCCTCGCTGCTGACGGGCTGCTTTTTGAAGTCCTTCCGCTCGCTCGACGAGCACCGGCTGGCCGGCGACCGGGGGCCGGAGAGCAACCCCTTGTTCGAGTTCGCCTCGGCGGTGTTCGATGACCCGGAGCAATTGCTCGGCGCGGCGACGGAGATCGCCAAGCACCTCTACGCCACCTCGCACCACCCGAACATCAAGTCCGGCGACCTCTGCTCGGCGCTGGTCGAGGGCGTGATCGTCGGCGGCGAGGCGGTGCCGGCGCTGTGCATTATCAAGAGCGAGAGCAAGGTGCCCTTCCTCACCATCCAGGCGGAGGGCGACGACTTGACCCTGCACACCCAAGAGGGCATCTACCCGGACAAGGTCGACAAGGGCTGCCTGATCGTGAACACGAAGCGTGAGGACGGCTTCGCGGTCTATCTGTTCGACCGTTCCGGCGGCACGCAGTTCTGGAGCCGGGACTTCGCCGGCGCCGTACCGGTGCGCGACCCCGAGTTCATGACCAAACGCTTCGGCGAGCTGTGCGTCGACTTCGCCAGCAAGGGGCTGCCGGCCGAGACCAAGCAGGAGGAGCGCCTGGAGGTGGCCAACAAGGCGCTCAACTACCTCAACGACGCCGAGGAGTTCAGCCTCGGCGAGTTCGAGGCCGCGCTCGAGGAGCCGGACCTCATCGAGCAGTTCTCCAACTACCGGCAGAGCTACGAGGAGGAGACCGGCAACGCCTTCGGCGAGGCCTTCGAGGTGTCGAAGTCGGAGGCGAAGAAGGCGAAGCGCTCGCTGAAGGGGAAGCTGAAGCTCGACACGGGTGCCGAACTGCGCTTCTCCAGCGCCTTCATCGACCAGAGCGACAGCCTGCTCGAGCGCGGCTTCGACGAGTCGCGCGGCATGAACTTCCTGAAGATCTACTTCGGCGAGGAGCTCTGACCGGGCGCTTTTTTGCTGGCGGGCGAGGCTGCCGATGCCCTAGCCTGCAGCGGAGAGGATGGAAGCCCAGCGAGTCTGTCGGTCGTGTGGGACCCCGTTCGAGGACGGGGTCGACTTCTGTGCCGCCTGTGCGGTCGGCATCGCCGCGAGCGAGCTGTTCGCGGACGAGGGCGAGACCGCCGCGGGTCCCGGCGGCATGGTCGGCCCCGGTTGGAAGCCCGATTTGCCGGAGCGCTTCCGGGTGGGCGAGCGGCTCGGGGAAGGGGCATTCGGGGCGGTGTTCGCGGCGGAGCAGACGGAGCCGGTGCGCCGGCGGGTCGCGGTCAAAGTCCTGAAGGAGCGGGCGGACAGCGCCGAGGTGCTGGCGCGGTTCGAGGCGGAGCGGCAGGCGCTCGCCCTCATGGACCACCCGAACGTGGCGCGGGTGTTCGACGGCGGGCTCGGGATCGACGGTCGTCCCTACTTCGTGATGGACCTGGTGGAGGGCGTGCCGCTGAACACGTACTGCAGCCTCCACCGGCCGTCCCTGCAGAGCTTCCTCCGACTCATGGTCCAGATCTGCGACGGGGTCGAACACGCGCATGGGAGGGGCGTGATCCATCGCGATCTCAAACCGTCCAACATCCTCGTCACCGGCGAGGGCGACCACGCGTCGGCGAAGATCATCGATTTCGGGATCGCCAAAGCGCTCGAAGTCGCCCTCACCGAGGGGACGCTCCTGACGCGGACGGGGCAAATTCTGGGCACCTTGGAATACATGAGCCCCGAGCAGGCGCTGTCCGGCGGGCACGATGTCGATGTCCGCGCGGACGTGTTCTCGCTGGGGGCGATCCTCTTCGAGGTGCTCACCGGGGAGCCTCCGGTGCCGCGTCCCGGGGCGGGGCAGCTGCACCTCGGGGAGATGGTCGACGCGATCCGCGCGATGGATCCCGCCCGCCCTTCGGCATCCCCGGGCGGCTCGCCCTTCCTCGCTGCGGGCACCCGGTTGGGGCGCGACCGGGACCTCGACTGGATCGCGATGAAGGCGATCGAGAGAGAGCGCGAGCGCCGCTATGGCGGGGCGGGGGAGATGGGGGGGGACATCGAGGCCTTCCTCGATGGGCGGGCGGTGAAGGCGCGCGCGCCCACCGTGGGCTACCGGTTGCGGAAGTTCGCCTCGCGCCGCCGCGCCGCGATCGCGACCTCCGCCCTGGTCGCGGCGGTGGTCGCGGCCGCCGTGATCGTCGTCGCGGTGCAACGCGGCCGCGAGCGTTCTCGCGCGTTGGTGGAGCGCTTTCTCGACGCCCCGCCCGCCGCGGCGGAGCGGATGTTGGAGGAGGTGCGCCGGGTGGCGCCGGCGCAGTCGGAGGTGGTGATGCCGGCGACCGGGCCGCGCGGGCGGCTGGCGCGCGCCTTGGCGGGCGAGGGCGGCTGGGAGGAGGCGCTGCGGGCGGGGTGGGACGCGCCTCTCGGTGAGCTGCGGCTGGTGCTGGCGGCGGCGCCGAGGTCGGTGATCGAGGGGATCGCGGACGAGGCATGGGCGACGCTGGCGGACCCGGGGCGATCGCTCCGGGAGCGGCTCGGGGCGGCACTCACCGCCATGCGGGCGGATCCGGAAGACCTGCGTTGGAGCACGGTCGCGGAGTCGGTGTCCTGGGATCTGGCGGCGCAGGCGCGGGGCGGCGGGTCCTGGGCGCGGGAGTTCCGTCCGGCCGCCGCGGTGTTGGCACCGGCGCTGGTCGAGCGCATCCTCGAGTCCGACCCGGAGGACACCCCCGTCCTCGCCCGGGCGCTGTCGGAGTTGGGGCCGGAGGCGGGGCGCTTGTTGGCGGATTCGGCACGGCGCGGTTTACCGGCCAGCTCCGGGGAGACGGACACCGAGATCCGCCGCCGCACGTTGGTCGCGTTCTCGCTGCTGCACACCGGGGGGCAGGAGGCGTTCTGGCCCTTGATCGAGTTCCCGGAGGGCGAGCACGACCCGCGGGTGCGGTTGGCGATCATCCACGGTTTGGCTGCGGCCAAGGTGCCGCCGGACCTGCTGGCGGAGGGGGCGACCGACGCATCGCTCTCGCCCACCGTCCGCGCCGCGTTGTTGCGGGCGCTTTCGGAGTATGGGGCCGACCAGTTGCCCCAGGCCCGCCGCGAAGCGCTGCGCCCGGCCCTGCAGGAACTCCATGCGGGTGGGGGGCGCGGGCACCCGGACCGATCGCTTCATGCCGCTGCGGAGTTTTTACTGCGGCGTTGGTTCGGCGCCGAGGGGGTGGACGCGGGCGGGGTGCGCATCGCGATCAGCGAGCCCAGGCAAGCGACGGACGGGTGGTATGTCGAACGCACGGGGCACACGATGGTGTGTTTC
>JAUIGD010000086.1 GCA_030430255.1 Verrucomicrobiia bacterium | reverse complement strand
AAAGCCTCCCCAAGCGCCGATCGGCCGAGAGGCGCCGGGCGTTTGGCGCCGCGTTCTCTGACGATCGGGATCCTTCGCTGCGCTCAGGATGACAAGGCCTCGAGTGTCGGGGGAAGGCCAAGCGACCCTTGTCATTCTGACGAGCGGAGCGAGGAAGAACCCCGCGATGCAATCCCGTGCGGGAAGCACCCCCAAGCGCCGATCGGCTGCAATGCGCCGGGCGTTCGGCACCGCGTTCCCTGACGCGCGGGATCCTTCCGACGCTGCGCTCAGGATGACAGGCGTAGGCGCCACACCCGGGTGAAGCGAGATGAGCGAGGCAACGAGAGGCGGTCCCGGGTTGCCGCACCCGTTCCGCTACCGGCCCGACATCGATGGCTTGCGGGCGGTGGCTGTCTTGGCGGTGGTGCTCTTCCATGCCGGCTTTGGCGCCCCCGGGGGCTACGTCGGGGTCGACGTCTTCTTCGTCATCTCGGGCTTCCTCATCACCAGCATCGTCATCCGCGAGATCGGCAGTGGCAAAGCCTCGCTGCTCGGGTTTTGGGAGCGCAGGGTGCGGCGCATCTTCCCCGCCGCCTTCGTCGTCTCCGCGGTCACGCTCGCGGCGGGGTGGTTCCTGCTCCTCCCCGAGGCCTACGGGGAGCTGGCGGGCTCCGCGATCGCCCACAGCTTCTTCGTCGCCAACGTCTTCTTCTGCCGCAAGTCCGGCTATTTCGACGGCCCCTCCGAAGCCAAGCCCCTGCTGCATACGTGGTCGCTCTCGGTCGAGGAGCAGTTCTACCTGATCATCCCCCTGTTCCTCTACGGGCTGTGGCGGCGGCGATCATGGGCCTTCGTGCTCTTGCTGGTGGGCGCGCTGGCGGTCTCGTTCTCCCACTCGGCCCGCACGGCGATCGGCCACCCGGCGGCCTCCTTCTTCCTGCTGCCGTCGCGCGCGTGGGAGCTGATCCTCGGCGTGCTGCTCGCCTGCTACCTGCAGCGCGGCGGTCGGGGGACGCTCGGGCCTCTGCCCGCCAACCTGCTCGCAGCCGCCGGGCTCGCGGCGATCGCCGCCGCCGTCCTCCTCTTCGATGACTCGACCCTGTTCCCCGGGCTCGCCGCCGCGCTCCCGTGTTTGGGAGCCGTCGCGCTGATCGCCTCGAACGCCGATCGGCCCACCTGGGTCGGGAGGTTCCTCAGCTTGCCGCCGATGGTCTTCGTCGGCCTGATCTCCTATTCGCTCTACCTCTGGCACTGGCCATTGCTCGCCTCCCTGCGCCATCTCCCGGTCGAGAACGAACCCGCCGCACGCGCGTTGGCGGTCGCCGGCAGTTTCGCCTTGGCGGTCCTCTCGTGGCGGTTTGTCGAGACCCCCTTCCGCAAGAAGGCGCTCTGCCGCGGCAAGCCGGCGATGTTCTCCCTGTTCGCGATCGCCACCGCCGCCCTGGTGGTCTCAGCCGGCTTCATCCACCGGGCGGACGGGGTTCCAGACCGGCTGTCCAGCGAAGTCAGCGCGCTCACGGACTGGCGGGAGCGGCGCCCGCGGGCGGAAACCGTCGACGCCGAACGCATCCGCGAACAAAGCCTGCCGCGGATCGGTGCCCCTGCGGGCGAACCGCGGTTCCTCCTCTGGGGCGACAGCCACGCCGAGATGGTCTCCGGCCTGGTGGGCGAGCTCGCGAGCGAGCGGGGCGTCGCCGGTTGGGCGGCGGTGAGCAGCGGCAACCCGCCGCTGCTCGAGACTTGGCTCTATCGCTGGCGACCGAACCTGGAGATCAACCGGGCGGTCTTCGAGCGCTTCGAGGCGGACCCCGTCCCAAATGTGATCTTGGTCGCCCGCTGGGCGGCCTACGTGCATCCCGGCGAGGGCGACAGCGTCGCCAAGCTTCTGGTCGACGCCGAGGGGCGCCCCACCGTCGCCTCCGCACGCGAGGTGCTCCGCAGGTCGCTGGCGGCCACCGTGGCGCGGCTCGAAGGGCGCGGGGCGACCGTGTGGATCGTCGGGCAAGTGCCCTACCAGCGATACCAGATGCCGACCGCGATCGCCGCCTCCTACCTCCGCGGCGGCGACGGCGATCTCGGCGTCGGCAGGGCGGCGCACGCGCGCAGGCAGGAACCGTTCCGGGAGGCGCTGCGGGACCCGGCGCTGTCCGGGGTGCGCTTCGTCGATCCGGCGCCCTTCCTCTTCCCCGCCGGCGAGCGTTCGCAGGTCGTCGTCGATGGCGTGTCCGTCTACACGGACGACAACCACCTCTCGGAGGACGGCCTCGATCTCATCGAGCCGGCCTTGCGCTCGATCTTGGACGCGATCGCCGCCGACCGGGCGGCGCCCGACGCGCCTTGACGCCCCCACCCCATCCAAAGCACACTCCCCTCCGTGTTGATTTCCCCTAGATGGTGGGCCGCCCTCACCGCCCTCTGCATCGCGGCCTGCGGCACCGCGGGCGCGGCGGAGGTCCAGCGGCTCAAGGATGCCTATCGGGAAAAGAGCGCCGAAGTCCTGGCCCCGCTCAAGGACAGCCTCATCGGCGCCATGGAGCGGCTGGAGAAGAGCCTCGGCGAACAGAAGAAGTACGACGCCGCCCTGCGGGTGCGGGAACTGCGGGTGGGCTTCGCTTTGCAGAACCCGCTCGAGCTCCCCGACCCCCTCCCCGAGGAGCCGGCCGAGCTCGCCCGATTGTTGAACATCTACCAGCGCAATGCCGAAACCCGTCTCGCGCCCTGGAAGACCAAATACCTCGCCGCGCTGGGCGGCCTCGAAGAACGCATGGCGGGCGCCGGCAACCTCGCCGAAGCGGCGGCTGCCAAAGCGGAGCTCGACGCCATCGCCGCCGCCGAGCGGATGGCCGAGGCTCAAGGTGAGGGCGCCAAACGGCCGGCCGGCGATGTCGCCCTCGCCACCGCGGGGGCGGAGGCGAGCGCCCCGTTCGAGGCGGCGGCGATGATCGACGGCGAGACCGCGACCGGCGCGAACGGCGGCTTCGCCTACGGGCTCTGGCCGTGCGACTTCGAAGTCGAGCTGGCCGAGGTGTTCGCGCTCCGGCAGATCCGCGTCCACCTCTGGTCGGCGGACGGGCGCCAGTACAAGCTCGCCGTCGAGACCAGCCGCGACGGCAGGAGGTGGGAGGAAGTCTCCGACCGCAGCGAGGAGCCGGTGACCGGGGTGCACGAGATCGAATTCGACGACCCCAAGCCGGTCAAAGCGATCCGGGTCCGCGGCCTGCACAACAGCGCCAACGAACGCTTCTACGTCGTCGAGATCGAGGCCAGGTGATCCGCGGCCGCGGCATCCCTGCACGGTAGGAGCCTGTCGGACTTACCCGTTCCGGCGCGAATCATCTCCGGATTTGCCCAGATCGCCCCGCTGTCTCGTCGCTGATCCCGATCAACTCCTCACCATCGTGACCCCTTGGATCGAAGATCTAGAACGTTCGGGCTCGGAAGTCCAAAGTCCGACAGCCTCCTAGCCCGAATCGATCACCAAGCTCCGGGCTGCGGCTCGCCCTCGTTGAGGCTGAGGGTGTTGGCGTGGTGACCGGCTCGGGCAGGGTGTTCACCCAGCCGCTTCGCCGATCCCTGCCGCCGCCTACTCAGCGTCACCGAATGGCAGCGCCTCGCCTGCGAATGTGGTGATCGATCCGGGCTAGAGCGGCGCCCGCACCTCGATGAACAAGACGACGAGCGTTCTCATCTTGTGCCTGAGCAGGATGGCCACGACCGCCGTCGTGCTCTTGATCGCGGCCTTGTTGAGCCGGCTGCTCGACGAGGTGCAGTACGCCGCCTACCAGCAGGCGTTTTTGGTCTACACCATCGCGCTGCCGCTCATCGGGGCTGGGTTGCCCAACGCGCTGCTGTACTTCATCCCGATCTTCCCGGAGCGGACGCGGCAGCTCCTCAAGGACAACTTGCTGGCGCTCTCGGGGGCGGGGGTCCTGTTCGTCCTGGCGAGCATGCTTTTCGCCGACCTCCTCGGACGGCAGTTCTCGAACCCGGCGCTGCCCGCGACCTTGCGGGTGTTCTCCCTCTACGGGTTCGCGATGCTTTTCGCCATGGTCGTGCCCCCGGCCCTGGTGGCGTTGAAGAAGGCACCGAGCTTGGGCATCTACCAGCCGGTGTCGAGGTTGGGTCTGCTGGTTCTCTCCACGGGCGCGGCGGCGTGGACCGGGACGGCTTTCGGCGCGGCGGTCGGATCGGCTGTCGCCGGGGCGCTCGCCGCGGTCTGGGGGTTGCGGATCGTGCTCCGGCACGCCCCCACCCTCGCGGAACGCGACCCCAGAGACTACTGGCCGCGGATCAGAGAGCAGTTGGTCTACTGCGTTCCGATCGCTATCGGCGGTCTGCTGGACACCCTCATGCTGGCCACCGACAAGTTCGTCGTGTCGGCGATGTCCCAGCCGGAGGTGTTCGCGGTCTACGTCAACGGGGCCTTCGAGGTGCCGCTCATCGCGATCATCACCTCGCAAGCCGCCGCCATCCTGCAACCGGAGATCGGGGCCTACGCCGCTGGCAAAGGGCGGGACGCCCGGCCCGCGTTCCGGCGGGCAGCTTCCCTCAGCGCATTGGTCATCTTCCCGGCCACCGCGTTGCTCTTCGTCCACGCCGAGAGCGTGGTCGTCTTCCTGTTCTCCGAGCGGTATGCGGAGAGCGCCCCGATTTTCTCGGTCTACCTGCTGATCCTCCCGTTCCGAATCGTCCTCTTCGGGCCGGTGTTCGCCGCCTACGGCGCCGGCCGGTTGATTGTCTACCGCGCCGCCATCGGCCTGGCTCTCAACGCGGTGCTGACCGTGGTGCTGGTCAAGGCGATGGGTCCGATCGGGGCGGCCTGGTCGACCGTGACCGTGATGTTGCTCTTCGTGTTCCCGTTCTGCTGGGTGGTGACCTGCCGCTTGTTTTCAGCGCGCATCGGCACGCTCATCGATTTCCGCCAGCTCGGGTGGATCGCCACCGCGACCACCGTCGCGGGGCTCGTCTCCTTTGCGGTCGGCCACGGGATCGCCGGGTCCGGCGCCTTCGCCCACCTCGCGGTGGGTTCGTCGGTCTTCGCTGCGGTGCTCGCCGGTCTCTACCTGATGATCCCGACCACGAGGGGTCTCTGCTTGGGGGCGGTACGGGCGATCCAACTGAAGCGAGGCAAGCCTCCGGCCGGATAGGGGATCGGACGTCTGGGGAGGCGGTCGCGGCGCTGCGGCGACGCGCCGCGAACTATCTTTGGCACAATCGGAGATCGGTGTCATCTTGGACGCCCCCGAAGGCTCGCCCCGCCGGTTCGCCGGCGCCCATCCCCCCCTCGAAATCTCCATGAATTCCAACGCGATCTCGAAAGGCATCGTCATCCTGATCGGGATGTTCTTCGCGCTCAGGGTGACCTTCGGCGTGCTGGCGGGCGGCGGCAACGCCATCGGCAACCTCGCCTTCTACCTCCTCATCGCCTGCGGCATCCTCGGCGTGATCGCCCCGAAGATGATGTTCTTCGCGCTGGTGCTGATGACGATGTATCTCGACACCTTCAAGCGCCTGTTGGTGGCGGGTGATCAGAACGTCGGCCAGCTGGACCTCTACTACGTGCTCGGGGTGGCGCCGGTGACGCTGATGGGCATCGCCGCGAGCTTGATCGAGCGCCTGCTGAGCCAGCGCATGCCGCTGCGCAAAGGGGACATCAAGCTAGTGGTGTTCGGGCTGTTGCTGGCGGGCCTGATGGGCGTCGCCGGCATGGCCACCCAGACCGGCGGCGGGGTGGGCGCCAAGCTGCGCCTGCTGGCGAACGAGGCGTCCTACCTCTGCCTGATCTTCGTCGTCCCGCTGCTGTTCCGCACCCCCGACGAACTCCGCAAGCTGCTCCGCTTCGTCATCGCCGCCTTCGTCCCGGTGGCGCTCTACACCTTCTACCACTCGAAATTCGGCATCACCAACTGGGAGTACAAATACCTCCTGTCGGGGCTGACGCTCGAAGTCCGGCAGCTCGACGAACGGGTGTTCCGGCCCTTCTCGACGATGAACTCGGCGGCGGCGCTGTCGGTGATGATGGCGATCATGGCCGTGCTCAGCCTCGCCCCGCTGGGCAAGGGCGGGCAGCGCTGGGGCTTCACGACCTACTTCAGGCCGATCCCCCTGCTGCTGGCGGTGATGTTCGTGGTGGCGGCCTTCCTCACCTACAGCCGCGGCGGCTGGATCTGCGGTTTCGCCGCCCTGTTCCTCACCTTGGTCTTCCGTTTCAAGGCGCCGACCATGCTGATCTACCCGGGCACCCTCGCCCTGTTCCTGATCGTCATGTTCTCGGCCGAATCGATGATCAAGGCGAACACCCTCGGCAAGGCCACCGACTTCCTGGTCGGCAAGAGCACCAGCAACGAGAAGCAGATGGCGGTGCGCCTCGGCACCTTCACCTCCCGCCTGGTGAGCTTGGAGAAAACCGCCACCAACCCCAAGCGCTGGACCCCGTTCGGGGTGCCGATCGCCACCGGCCAGCGGCTGGATTTCCAGGACGGGCACGAGGGCGACTACTACGTGCACGACGGCTTCAGCTACTTCCTGATCCGCTTCGGCTACATCCCGCTGGGGATCGCCTTCGCGCTCGGGAGCTACCTGCTCTACCGCGCCCACCGCTTCCAGTTCAGCCTGCCCCCCGACTCGCTGGAACGGAACCTGGTGACCCTCTCCTACGCCAGTGCCTTCGGGATCATCGTCGGCTTCATGGGCAACACCGCCCAGCTGCAGATGTACCCGGTGAACTTCTATCTCTACCTCTTCATCGCCATCCCCATCGCGGTCCACTTCTCGCTCAAGACCGTCCGCTCGCCGGCGCCGGTCAAGGAGCCGGCGACCGCACCGGATCCCTCGCCGCTGGGGATGGCCGGGCGCCGCTTGGGGGCTTCCTAAGGACCTGTCGGACTCTCCCGCTCCGGCGCGGATCGGCTTCGAATTTGCCCCAATCGCCCCGCGGTTCCGTCGCGGATCTCGATCCGGTCTGCTGAGGCGCCGCTGAGAAGCGATCCAGCTGCCGAAGGGGGACCTTGGACCTCGGCGCGCGCCCTGCGCCCTGCGCCCGATCCGCTCGCCGATCCGCAACCCGGAGCCACCACCCCTCGTTCATGAAAATCGGCTACGCGCTGACCTGGGACATCCGCAGCGACGACCCCGTCGTCGGCAAGATCCGCGACCAGGTCTCGACCTGGCGGGCGCTCGGGCACGAGGCACAGGTCTTCTGCGTCAGCGATGGCGTCGAAGGCGACCGCCCGCTCATCGACGGCGCCCACGTGAGCTGGCGCGGCGACTCGAGCGGGATCTTGGGCAAACTGGGCACGGCGCGGAAAGCGCTCGCCTCCCAGCGCGCGGCGATCGCCCGCTTCGGGCCGGACCTGCTCTACATGCGGGCGCAGCCGTACAAACCCGCGCTCGCCACCCTGATGAAGCGCTACCCGACCTTCATCGAGGTCAACTCGCTCGACCTCGTCGAGGGCAAGTTTTACAGCCGCGGGTACGGGCTCTACCTGAAGGCCCTGCACCACTACAACGCCGCCACCCGCGGGCGCCTCTACCGGCTGGCCAGGGGCTTGGTCTCGGTGACCCGCGAGATGCTGGCCGACCCCTCGTTCGCCCGCTTCGGACTCCCCGGACACGCGGCGCCCAACGGCACGCGGCTGGAGCGCTACCAGGTCGCCCCCGCCACCGAGCCGGGCGCGAAGCCGACCCTGGTGCTGCTCGCCAGCGGCGGCCACAAGAGCGAGAAGACCCACTTCCAAGGGGTCGACAAGATCATCCGCCTCGCCGAGCAGACGCGCGGCGAGCTGGACTTCCTCATCGTCGGCAACGAGCTGGTCCGGGAGTCCCGGCCACCGGACAATGTCGAGGTGATCGACTACGTCCCGCAGGCGCAGCTGGCCTCGATCCTGGCGCGCAGCGACGTCGGCTTCGGGACGGTCGCCCTCTACCGCAAGTCGATGCATGAGGCCTGTTCGCTGAAGGTGCGCGAATGCCTCGCCTACGGGCTCCCGGTCATCCTCGGTTGCGAGGACACCGCGTTCCCGGTGGGCGACCGCCCCGAGTGGGTTCTGCAGCTGCCGAACACCCCGGACAACCTCGATGCCAACGCCGGCGCCATCGTCGAGTTCGCCAAGCGCATGAAGGGGCGGCGGGTCTCGCACGACGAGAGCCGCCCCTACGTCGACTCGGTGGAGATCGAGCGCCGCAAATTGGAGTTCATGCGCGAGCACCTCGGCGGGTAGGCTGTCCCGCCCCGGCGAGCGAGGTCCTCGCGCCGCCAAGACGTCCGTCGCGCGCCCGGAGCCCGACGCCCTCCCCCCAGCCCCGATCGATTTTCTATGTGCGGCATCTTTGGAATGTTTGACCCCGGCGGCGTCGACCCGCGCCGGGTCGTCGAGGCGACCAACCGCATGCGCCACCGCGGACCCGATGACGAGGGCTACCTCTTCGCCACTGCCGACGGCGTCGCGACCCCGGCCGGCGGCGACGAGACCATCCCCTCGCTCGGCCTCCGGGGCTGGCGCGAGATCGCCGGGGCGGCGCGCCCGAACTGGGCGCTCGGCTTCCGCCGGTTGGCGATCCAGGACCTCAGCGAGGCCGGGCACCAGCCGATGTCGACGCCGGACGGCAAGCTGTGGATGGCCTTCAACGGCGAGGTCTACAACTTCCCCGAGCTGCGCGCCGAGCTGGAGGCCGAGGGGGTCGCCTTCCGCAGCTCGGGCGACAGCGAGGTCGTCCTCAGGGCGTACGAGCGTTGGGGCGACGGTTGCCTGGCGCGCTTCAACGGCATGTGGGGCCTGGCCGTGCTCGACCTGAGGGGCGGCGAGCCGGAGCTGTTCCTGGCGCGCGACCGCTTCGGCATCAAACCGATCTTCTTCGCCCGCATCGGCGGGGGCTTCGCCTTCGCCAGCGAACTCAAGTCCCTGCTGGCGCTCGGCGGCCCCTGGCGCCCGGACCGGATCGCGGTCGGCAACTACCTCGCTTGGGGGCGGCTGCCGAGCCAGGCCGCCGGGCACACCTTCGTCGAGGGCATCGAAGCGCTGCCGCCGGGGCACTGCGGCACGCTGCGCGGCGGCTCGTTCACGGCGCGGCGATACTGGGACCTGCCGGCGCCCGTGCGGCCCGGCCCCGCCGCCGATGAGGCGGAGGCGGTCGCCGAGACGCGGCGGCTGCTCGAGGACTCGGTGAGCCTCCGGCTGCGCGCCGATGTGGAGGTGGGCAGCTGCCTCAGCGGCGGCCTCGACTCGTCGGTCATCGTCGGCCTGGTGAGCCAGCTGCGGGCGAAGGTCCCCGGCGCCCCGCAGCAACACACCTTCAGCGCGATCTACCACGAGGAGGGGCCGTTCAACGAGAAGGAGCACATCGACAAGGTGCTGGCCTCGCTCGACGCGAAGGGCACCTACACGCTGCCGACGGCGGCGCGCCTGGTGGACGATTTCGACCAGTTGGTCTGGCACCAGGACGAACCTTTCCCGACCACCAGCATGTTCGCGCAGTGGTGCGTGATGGGGGCGGCGAAGGAGGAGGGCGTCACCGTGCTGCTGGACGGGCAGGCCGCCGACGAGCTGCTGGGCGGCTACCGTCCGTACCGCTACTACTTCCAAGACCTGATCCGCGCGGGCAAGATCGGCACCGCGGTGCGCGAGGCGGCCGCGCTGCGGAAGGAGTCGCTCGACCCGGTGCTCAAGGAGCTGCTCGGCGCCGCCCTCGTGGCCGCGGTCCCGGACCCCCTGGTCCGCGCGCTCACGCGGCGGTCGTACCTCGCGAAGCTCCGCGGCCGCGCCGCCCCGGTGGTGCCGGGCCCGCTGATCGACGCGGTCGCCGACCGCGTCCGCGACCCCGGGGCGCACGAAGCGTGGCCGTGGCGGCGGGTCACCGACAACTTCGAGACCCACCTGGCGGGCCTCGTCAGCGACCATGTGCTGCCGACCCTGCTCCGCTACGAGGACCGCAACTCGATGGCCTTCAGCATCGAGTCGCGGGTGCCGTACACCGACTGGCGCTTCGTCGAACACGCGCTGTCGCCGGCGCTGCGGGGCATGAAATTCCGCCACGGCTGGTCGAAGTGGGTGCTGCGGGAGGCCGGCAAGGGGCTGGCGCCCGACGCCATCCTCTGGCGCCGGGACAAGATGGGGTTCGGCACCCCGGAAGACCGCTTCATCCAGGCGCTGGCCGCGGCCGCCGCATCGTCGCCGGGCGGCTGGGACTGCAACCCGGACTACATCGATCCCGATCGCTCCCGCGAGCTGATCGAGGCGGTCGCCTCCGGCGCGGAACGGGACAAACACCGACAACTGGCTTGCTTCCGGGCGCTCACGCTGCAGCGCTGGCTGGATACCTTCGAACTCCACTAGGGCGAGTGGCGCTCGGATAAGATCAGCGGCGAGAAAGCGGGGCGATTTGGGAACATTGTAAAACGATTTGCGCCGGAACGGGTAAGTCCGACAGTCTCATAAGCTAGGTTCTCGGCGGTTTGAGCCGAGGACGGAACCGATACTCGCTCCTGGAGATCCTCGTGGGAGCCGCCGTCTTCGCCGTGCGCGGAACAGCCCCTCGGAGTCGAATTCCCAACCGGGGAGGCGGTGGGATCGTTCAACACGAATGGCTCCGGAGACGCGGAACGCGGTGAGAGGCCCTTCGCGTTGCTCAGGGTGACAGCTCCGCGGAGTTGAGGGCAGTCAGGGCGGTGTGAGGGGAAGGCCACCAGCCCTCTCAAGGAAGTGCGGTGTCATCCTGACAAGCGCAGCGCCGGAAGGACCCCGCCATGAAACCGGCGCGCCGAGCCACCGGGACACCTCGGATGCCTTGACGGCTCCAAGCGAGCGGGTACCGGGACGCTGCCACCACGTCGATGCCTGCCCTTCACCAAACGCCATTCTAACGAGGGCGTGTTTGAAACCGAATCGTGATTGCCACCGCGAAAGATTTTGCCGCGGGCGAGGCGGGGCGAGGGAACAGGTGAACACCCGTGACCGAGCCACAACGCCGCCTGCAGTGAGAAGATCCGCGGCGCGGCGCCCGCACCCCGGCGCCGCCGGCACTTTCCCAACCCTCGAAAGCTGGCGCCGCGAGGCGTTTTCCAACACGCCCTAACTACCGAACATGGAGATCACCACAATCGTCGGCGCCCGGCCGCAGTTCATCAAAGCCGCCCCTGTGTCGTCCGCGCTCGCCGCGGCGGGGCTGGAGGAGTCCATCATCCACACCGGCCAGCACTACGACTTTGCGATGTCCGAGCTCTTCTTCGAGCAGCTCGGCATCCCCGCCCCCAAGCAGTTCCTCGCGCTCGGCGGCGGCAGCCACGGCGAGATGACCGGCGCGATGCTCGCCGCGATCGAGAAACAGCTCATGGGATCCCGCCCGGACGCCGTGCTCGTCTACGGCGATACGAACTCGACCCTCGCCGGGGGGCTCGCCGCCGCCAAACTCCACATCCCGGTCATCCACATCGAGGCCGGCCTGCGCAGCTTCAACCGGGCGATGCCCGAAGAGATCAACCGGGTGCTGACGGACCACCTCTCCGAGCTGCTGTTCTGCCCGAGCGAGACGGCGGAGCACAACCTGCACGCCGAGGGCATCCGCGAGGGCATCCACGTCTGCGGCGACGTCATGGCGGCGGCCACCGAGAGGGCGCGGGAGGCGCTCGACGACCCGGGCTTCGCCGAGGCGATCGGCGAAACCCTGCCGGAGCTGCCGGCCGCGTTCGCGCTGATGACCCTGCACCGGGCGGAGAACGTCGACCACCCGGAGCGGCTGGCGGCGATCTTCTCCGCCATCGGCGAGCTCGCGCGGCCGGTGGTGCTGCCGCTGCACCCGCGCACCCGCGGCGCCTTGGAGAGGGCGGGGATGCCGCTGCCGGACAACGTCGTCCGCCTCGAACCGGTGGGATATTTCCAGATGACCGCCCTCCTCTCGGCCTGCGAACTCGTGCTCACCGATAGCGGCGGTTTGCAAAAGGAGGCCTACTGGCACGGCAAGCGCTGCGTGACCCTGCGCGACGAGACGGAGTGGGTGGAGACGGTCGAGGCCGGTTGGAACGCGATCGTCGGCGCCGAACCCGAGCGGATCCTCGCGGCCTGCGACCTCGAACCGCCAACGGCCCGGCCCGCCCTCTACGGCGACGCGGGCGCCCCGGCGAAGATCGCCCAGATCACCGCGTCGGCGCTCTCCGCCTGACGGCGCACCCGACCCACCCCACGACGCGACCGAACCGATGACGATCGTCCATATCGAAGAGGCCTTCCATCCCGCCTACGGCTACCAGGTGCAGAACTTCTGCCGGCACCACAGCGCCGGGCACTCCGTCCACGTGGTGACGGCGAAAGGCCTGCGCAGCCGCTTCATCAAGGAGTCGGAGGCGGCGTTGGAGAAGCTCGACAGGGAGTTCGAAGCCGAGACCGGGGTCACCATCCACCGCCTGCCGACGCCCCTCGCCTGGCACCACAAGATGTGGTTGAAAGGCCTGCACCGGACCCTCGAGGAGATCCGCCCGGACGCCATCTTCGCCCACGGGGTCGAGTACATCAGCTTCGCCAGGGTGCTGCGCAAACGCTGGGACGAGCGCTGCGTCGTCGTCACCGACAGCCACGACCTGCCGAGCGCCGCGCACCACGGCCTGCTGCGGCGGTTGTATTCGCTCGTCCAACGCTGGTGCGTGAATGCGATCAACCGGCGCGGCATCCGCACCTACTACACGGCGCCGCCGACCCGCGACCTCCTCCTCAGCTACGGGGTCCGCAGCGAGCATCTGGACTACCTGCCGATCGGCACCTCGACGGACGTCTACAGCCGCTCGGAAGACGAGCGCCGGGCGCTGCGCGCCGAGTGGGCGGTCGGGGAGGGTGACACCGTGCTCCTCTACACCGGGAAACACGACGAGGACAAATCGCCCCACCTGCTCTACGAGGCGGCCGCACGCGTGGCCCCGCGGCCGGGCAGCGGCCTGGTCGTGGTCAGCGTCGGGCCCCGCGAGCCGGGCTACTTCGAATCGCGCTGCCGCCCGGCTCTGCAGAAGCTGGAGGGGCTCGGGGTGCGCTCGGTGCAGGTGGATGCGGTGCCCGCCGCGGACCTGCGCGGCTACTACTCCGCAGCCGACGTCGGCGTGTTCCCCTCGCGCAGCACCTTGAGCTGCCTCGACGCCATGGCCTGCGGCCTGCCGGTCATCATGCAGGACGACACGACCAACGCCGACCGGCTCCGCGAGGGCGGCACCGTCTTCCCGGCCGGCGACCTCGACGCGCTCGCCGCAGCGATCGCCTCCTACGTCGCCGACCCGGACCGCTGCGCCGCGGTCGGCCGGGCCGGCTGCGCCGACGTGCGGGAACGGTTCGACTACGGGACGATCGTGCGGGGCCTGGAACGCGACCTCGAATCCTTGGTGGGGGCCGCCGCCGCCTGAAACCCGCCGCCGCCGCACCGATCGCCATGAGCGTCCCCGCCCTCCTCGTCTCCCCGAAGCCCCCGCCCCACCACGGGGCGGCGCGGGCGGTGGAGATCCTGTTGGCCGGCTGCGGCGAGCGCGTCGAGTGGCGCCACGTCGATGCCCGCTACACCGGCGACGTCAGCCAGCTCAACAAGCTCCGCCTCGGCAAGTTCGTCGCCTTGGTCCGCTACCTCTGGCAGACCGCCTGGCGCTCGCGGGGCTGCCGCGCTGTCGTGCTCACCCCCTCGTTCCAGACCGGCACCTTCCTGAAGGATGCGCTGTTCATCTGGCTGTGTTGGCTGTTGCGCCGGCGCGGCTTGGTGGCGTGGTACCATATGAGCTTCAAAACCATGCGCTACGCCGCGCGCCCCGCGCCGCTGCGCTGGTTCGTGCGCGCGACCCTGCGCCGCGTGCGCTGGCACGTGTGCGTCGCCGAGCGGCTGCTGCCGGAGATGCCCGACTTCCTCGACCGCGACCGCCTGTTGGCGCTGCCCAACGGCATCCCGCCGATCTGCGACGCCGCCGGCCGGGACGCCGCCCGGGGCGGGCGCACCCGGATCCTCTACCTCTCCCACATGGGCGAGGCCAAGGGTTGGCGGGTGTTGCTGGCGGCGGCGGAACGGATCTGCGACCGGCACCCGGCGGTCGAGTTCGACTTCTACGGCAGCCCGGCCTACGAGACGTCGGGCGCGGACATCGAGGCGGCGTTCGCCGCCCTGCGCCACCGCGACCGCATCCGCCACCGGGGCTTCGCCGACGGCGCCGCCAAGGCGCGGTTGTTCGCCGAGGTGGACGCGCTCTGCTTCCCCTCGCTCAACGAGGCCTTCCCCATCACCATCCTCGAGGCGATGTCCGCCGGCCTGCCGATCGTCGCCAGCGACGTGGGCGGCATCGCCGACGCGCTCGTCGACGGCGAGGGTGGCCAACTCGTCCCGCCCGGCGATGCCGGGGCGCTGGAGGCGGCGCTGGGGGCGCTGCTCGATGACCCGGACCGCGCCGCGCGCTGGGGCGCCTTCAACCTCGCCCGCTACCGCGACCGCTTCACCGGGCCGGCCTTCTGCGGGCGCTGGTGCACCTTCCTCGAGCGCGCGGCGAGCGCCTGACCGACCGACCATGGCTTCCAAACTCCGCCAGACCGCCAACCGCGTTGTGCGCCTGCTCGCCAAGGTGATCGGCTCGCGGATCCGCGACGCCCGCACCGGCGAGGTGCTGGGCAAAGCGATCCTGATCCCGTGGCGGGGCCGCATCCACGTGCTCGGCTACGAGGGGGAAAAGCCGCTGGTGCCGAGCTTCCTGCCGACCCGGCGGGCCCGCTACTGGAAGCAGGAGCTGGGGTTCACCCACCACGACGACCCGGACTTCGACAGCGAGGCCGGCCGCGCCGAGGACCGCTGAACCGGGATGTCCGTCGTCACGATCATGCTCACGCACCAGGCGCCGGAAGCGGTCCGGCGGATGGTGGCGCATTGGCATCGCGAACAGCCGGACTTCGATCCGCTCGTGGCCTACGGCGGGCCGCGCGAACTCTTCGAGGCGCTGGCGGATGACCCCTTCACCAGCGTCTTCATCGACGACCCCAGGCTGCACACCGCCGACCACCCCAGGGAGCGCCAGAGCTACCTCGGGGTGTTCAAGGCGGTGGCCGCGCAGCTCGCCGGCTCGCCCGCGCAGTTCCTCCACCTCGTGGAATACGACGAGGTGCCGGTCGTGCGCGACGTCCACGCCGCGCTGATCGAGCGCCTGCGCGCCGAGGGCGCCGACCTGCTCGCCTCCGGCCTGAAGCGCGTCGACGGCACGGGCGACCCCCACTACCTGAACCACTGCCACGACCCCGCCTTCGCCTCCTACTGGGAGCGGATCAGCTGCCGCGAGGACAAAGGGGTCGTGCTTTCGGCGCTCGGCTGTGGCACCTTCTGGCAGCGGGCGGCCTTCGAGGCGGTGGCGGCTTTGGAGGAGGAGACGCCGATCTACCTCGAGCTGTTCCTGCCCACCGCCGCCCACCACCTCGGCTACCGCGTGCGGCCGCTGCGCGGGCAGTACCGCTTCATGCACCCCGACAACCGCTTCGAGCCGGACGACCTGCGAGACCTCGCCGGGCAGGGCGCCCTCTGCGCCCACCCGGTCAAGACCATGTGGCTCGACACCGCCCCACGATCACAATGAACATCAGCGTATTTGGACTCGGGTACGTCGGCGCGGTCACCGCCGGCTGCCTGACGGAAAAGGGACACCGCGTCGTCGGTGTCGATGTCTTGGACAAGAAGGTCGACGCCTTCAACGCCGGGCGCAGCCCCATCGTCGAACCGGGCCTCGACGCCCTCCTCGCGGGCGGCCGGGAGCGGGGGCTGCTGGCGGCGACGACCGACGCCGCGGCGGCGGTGCGGGACACCGACGCCTCCATCGTGTGTGTCGGCACGCCCTCGTTGGAGTCCGGCGGGCTGAACCTCGACTACGTGCGCGGCGTCACCGGCCAGATCGCCGCCGCGCTCGCCGCCGCGCCGAAGCCGCACACCCTCATCTTCCGCAGCACCATGCTGCCGGGCAGCACCCGCTCGCTGGTCGAAGGGCAGCTCGCGGGTTTGGTCGGCGGCGGCCTGAAGGTCTGCTACTGCCCGGAGTTCCTGCGCGAGGGGACGGCGGTCGCCGACTTCCGCGACCCCTCGCTGGCGATCGTCGGCACCGCCGATGGCGAACCGGTCGACGCCGGCCCGGCGCCGGAGGAGCTGGTCGGCCCCGGGGCGCGCGTCCTCACCTGGGAGGGGGCGGAGATGATCAAGTATGCCTGCAACTACTTCCACGCCCTGAAGGTGGGGTTCGCCAACGAGATCGGTCGGGTGGCGAAGCGGGCGGGCGTCGATTCGCGCGCCGTGATGGACGCCGTCTGCGCCGACACGCGCCTCAATATCTCCCCCTACTACATGCGGCCGGGCAACCCCTTCGGCGGCTCCTGCCTGCCCAAGGACGTCAACGCGCTGATCGCCCACTCGCGGCAGAACGGCGTCAACATGCCGCTGCTCGAACACGTCCTGCCGAGCAACGGCGCGCACCTCGACCTGCTATTGCGGCTCATCGAGCGAACTGGGAAGCGCAAGGTGGCGATCCTGGGGCTGGCTTTCAAGGCGGACACCGACGACCTGCGCGGCAGCCCCATGGTGGCGGTCGCCGAAACGCTCATCGGGCGCGGCTACGCGCTGAAGATCTACGACCGCCAGCTGAACCTCTCCGAGCTGGTCGGCAGCAACGAGCGCATGATCAGCCAGCGCATGCCGCACCTCGCCAGCCTGCTCTGCGCCACGGCCGGGGAGGCTTTGGAGGGGGCGGAGGTGGTGCTCGCCGCGCAGCGCTGCATGACCGCGGAGGAGATCGCCCGGTGGATCGCGCCGGGGCAGCACGTGATCGACATCAACGGCTGGCCGGAACTGGAATCCTCGGGCGCGGTCTACGAGGGCCTGTGTTGGTGACGATGCCCTGGTTCGGCACAGCGGCGGGGGTGGCGGTGGCGCTCGGCTACCTCTGGATCGCCGTCTTCGCCAACGGCATCGAGACCCACCGCATGTGGCCGGGCCTGCTCGCGCTCGCGCTGGGCGGCCTGCTGTCCGCGGCGTCGCGCCGCCGGCCGGAGGTCGCGGCCGCGGCGCGCGGCCCGGCCGTTTTCCCGGTGGTGGCGGTGCTGCTGTTCTCGGCCTACGCGGCCGCGCGGGCCTTCGGTAGCCCGGTCTTCGAAAACGCGCGCCTGGACGTCCTGCTGGCCTGCGCGGTGGTGATCGCCTATTCGCTGGCGGCCTTCGTCGCCACCGGCTGGAAGCAGCGCTTCGTCTTCGTCTGGATCCTGCTCGCGCTCGGGGTCGCCAACGCGGTCGCCGCCGGCCTGCAGCGCTTCGGCGCGGCGGAGGCGGCGCCCGGCGCGACGGTCGGCGGCCTCTACAACCTCCATGTCCACCTCACCGGCTTCCTCGAGATCGCGCTCTGTTTCGGGCTCGCCTACATCGCGCTCTCGGACCGCGGCGCCGCCAAGAAAGCCGTCTGCGGGGCCGCCGTCGCGCTCTGCGCGCTGGGCATCGGCGTCGCGGGCAGCCGCGGCGGCTACGTCGCGGGCGCGGTGGGGGTCGCGGCCTTCGGCGGCGCGGTGGTCTGGATCAAATTCCTCAGGGGCGGCGGCCGGTGGCGCGGGCTGGCGCTCGGCGCCGGGGCCCTCGTCCTGCTGGCGGCGGCGGTCGCGGTGCTGGCGGTCGGGACGATGCGGCAGCGCTTCGAGGGCGCCTCGGAAGGCATGCTGCTCAGCGGCAACGGGCGCGCCGACTACTGGGCGGCGGCCATGCGGCAGATCGACGAATCACCGCTGATCGGCTCCGGCTCGCGCCACTACCGCTACTGGTTCGTCCAGAACCGCGACCCGGGCTTCTGGGAGAAGTCGCTCGACCCGCGCCTGACCCACAACGAATACCTTCAGGTCCTGTGCGATTTCGGCTGGGTCGGCTTGGGCCTCGTCGCCGCGGTGTTGGCCGGCCACCTCTTCGCCGGCGCCGGCGCGCTCTCCGCCGGGTCCGGTTCCGGGGTGCCGCCGACGGGGTCGGACCGCAACCGCCTCGCCCTGACCGTCGGCGCGCTGGCCGCCCTGGCGGCGC
>JAUIGD010000085.1 GCA_030430255.1 Verrucomicrobiia bacterium | reverse complement strand
CTACGGCTGGGTGCGGGCGACCGGGGCGCCGTCCGCGGTGCGGATGGAGTTCAGCGACTGGGCCTACGAGTCCGAACCCGGTGTGCCCATCCTCGCCGGCGCGGTGCCGGAGCCGAGCGGCGCGGCCTTGCTCGCCCTAGGGGCGGCCGCCGCAGCGTGCCGGCGGCGCCGACCGTGGCATCGGCGTCCCGCCGATGTCCGTCCCGGGGGCGTCCCGCCTCCGGGCGCTCAGCCCCTCCGCGTGGAGCAGCAGTGGTGACTTTCAGTCGCCATCCCGAGCCCATTGGCGACTGAAAGTCACCACGACCACGCCGCAGCGCATGTTCAGCCGTCCCCTTCGGGCGCGCCCCAGAGGGTGATCGTCACCGCGCCGGCGACCCCGACCAGGGCGCTGGAGAGCCACAGCAGGGCGGGCGAGAGGTCGAACAAGGCCAAGCCGAGCGGCGCGACCAAGGCGGCGCTCGACCACGACAGGCCGAACAAGCCCATGTAGCGCCCGCGCATCTCGGCGGGGGCGAGGCCCGCCACGTGGGCGCCGCTCACCGGCAGGCACAGCATCTCGCCGAGCGTGAAGACGACCATCGCCGAGGTCAGGAAGAAGAGGTGCGGGCCGAAGATGTTGAGCGCGAAACCGCCGCCGATCAGCAGGTAGCCCAAGGCCAACACCGGCCGCACGGGCAACCGCGACGTGTAGTTGCTGATCGGCAGCTCGAAGGCGGCGATGAGCACGCCGTTGGCCGCCAACAAGATGCCGAAGGTCGTTTCGGAGAAGCCTCCCGCCGTGACCTGCTTGGCGAAGGTGGTGCTCATCTGACAGAACACGAGCGCCGCGAAGGCGTTGGCGGCGAAGACCGCGACGAAGGGCCGGTTGGCGAGCGCCGACACGATCGCCTCCCCCCACGGGGCGCGCACTTTGCTCCGCCGCAGGCCGTGCGGCAGCATCGTCAGGGCGAGCACACCGAACACCGAGCAGGTGAAGGCGTCGCCCCAGAATAGGAACGACGGGTTCTGCGTCGCCAGCCACCCGCCGGTCGCGACGCCGGCGGCCCAGCCGCTGTTGATGGCGATGCGCAACAGCGTGTAGGCGCGGACGCGCCCCTCGGCGGGGATGATGTCGGCCAGCAGCGCCGAGGAGGCGGGGTGGTAGCTGGCGATCGTCAGCCCGGTGAGGCCCGCGAAGAGCACGATCGCGCCGATCGTCTGCGCGGCCTCGAGCGCGACCATCGCCGCGGCGGCGGAGAACATCGACAGCGCGATGGTGTTGCGGCGGCCGATGCGGTCCGCCAGCCAGCCGCCGAGGAACACCGCCCCGAGGTGGCCGGCGCCGTGGGCGAAGAGCGCCCACTGGATCTCGTGTGTCGCGAAGCCGCGCTTGGTGAGGTAGATCGTCAGGAACGGGAAGACGAAGGTGCCGAAGCGGTTGATGAACGTGCCGGCGCAGAGCACCCAAAACGGGCGCGGCAAGGCGCGGAGGCTGTCGAGAAGCGGCGGCTGAGGAGCGCTCAATGTCATGGTGTCTGGCTGGCTGCCGACGCCATGCGGGCACAAAAAAACCCGCGGCGCCGGAGGCGGGCGGGTTCGTCGGGAAGGGGAGGTCGAAAAAGGTCTAGTGCTGTCTCGGTGTCCGTGTCTCCCGGGCGAACCCGCCGGTCTGCTTCGTGGCGACGAAGAGGTAGCGCATTTCGCCAAGACCGAGGCCGAGCCATGCACGCACCACACCGTCGCCCGGGCGGATGGCGCCCGGATGATCGGAGATGGAGGCGGAGTGGTTCATGCTTGGAGCTAATAGGAAGAACTGCGAGCTTTCGCCGAGAACAGGGCGGCGCGCAAGCGGTAAGATCGGAGGCCGTCCCACGCAGCGCGATTGACCGCCGAATCGGGTGCGTGGCGCTGGCGCTGTTTCGCACAGGCTTCAAGAGCTCGCGGTCGCCGATGGCGACGATGAGACCCCACGAAGTCGAAACCTGAACCAAGGCCGCGCTGCACGCCTCGCACGACGACCGGTTCGCCAACGCTGGCGGGGCGGTCCACAAGAGGCGCTCCACGCTGGCGCCAACCCGAACCGCTCCCCAAGCTCCGGACTGCAGCTTGCCCTCATTGCACCAGAGGGCGTTGGCATGATGACCGGTTCGGGCAGGTGTTCCCCCAGCCGCTTCGCCGATCCCCTACCGCACACAGGACCGCATCGCCGCCCGGTTGGGCGAGCAGTTGGCCGCTCAAGCCGTTCTGCGCCGAGCCGCCGAAGTCGAACCGGAGGCCATTCGCGCCCCGCCCGCCGCGATCTTGCGGGAGGTTTTTGCGAGAATAATCGCGAAATCCTCTTAAAAAGCATTTTTAAGTCGAGTATGATATGCTTATTTTAGTAAATTAAGCGTGGATATCCCGAAAGCAGAGCTTGTTGCGGTTCTCCAGGAGTTCAATCCTTGGTGGGGCGGGCTGTCGGCGAGCGACCTCCCGGACTGGGAGCGCTCGGCGATGGCGCCGTTGCGCGCGTGGGTGGAGGGCGGCTCGAAGCGAGCGCTGCTGCTGAGCGGCGCGCGGCAGACGGGCAAGACGACGCTGTTCCGGCAGGCGATCCGGGAGCTGGTGCGCGGCGGCACGGTGGCACCGGCGCAGGTGCTCTACGCCACCTTCGACCACCCGCTGCTGAAACTGGCCGGGCTGGAGAAGACGTTGGCCGCCTGGGCGGAGATGTTCCCGACCGACCCCGGGGCGCGGCAGTGGCTGTTCCTCGATGAGATCCAGTACGTCGAGGACTGGCAGACCTGGGTGAAGCACCAGGTCGATTTCGGGCGCGGGCGGCGCATCGCCTTGACCGGATCCGCCAGCCCGCTGCGCGACGCCTCCGCCGAGTCGGGCGTCGGGCGCTGGGAGACCCTGCCGCTGCCGACGCTGTCCTTCGGCGAGTACCTGAAGCTACGCGAGGTGGAGGTGCCCGCCGTCGACCCGGTGCGCTCGCTGCGCGAGTGCTTCGACTGGGGCGAGGGCGACTTCGCCCGGGTCGCCGCGCAGGCGAAGCCGCTGGTCGGCCACTTCCACGAGTACCTGCTGCGCAGCGGCTTCCCCGAACCGGCGCTGACCGACGACCTGACGCGCTGCCAGCGACTGCTGCGGGAGGACATCGTCGATAAGGTCCTCAAGCGCGACATGACCGCGCTCTACGGCGTGCGGCGGGTGATCGAGCTGGAGAAGATCTTCCTCTACCTCTGCTACCACGACGGCGGCATGCTCGACGTCACGGCGATCTCGCGCGAGCTGGAGGGCATCACGCGCGACTCGGTGGCCAAGTTCCTCGACCTGTTCGAATCCACGCATCTGATCTACCGCCTGCGCCCATTCGGCTACGGCAAAGACGTGCTGCGCGGGAAGAGCAAGGTGTACCTCGCTGACGCCGCGCTGCCGGGCTCGGTGTTGCTGCTCGGCCGGCGCCTCTTGGAGCAGAGCGAGCGACTGGGCGCGGCGGTGGAGACGGCGTTCTTCAAGCACGTCTTCACGCGCTATTACCCCGACCAGCCGACTTTCACCTACTCGCGCAGCAAGGCGAACCGGAACCTCAAGGTCGACCTCGTCGCCGAGGTGGGCGACCGCCTCGTCCCCTTCGAGGTGAAATACCAAGACGCCCCGATCACGCCCAAACGCCTGAGAGGTTTGTGCGGCTTCCTCGATGAGCACGGCGTCGAGCACGGCTACGTCATCACCCGCCGCTGGGAGGACTTCCGCGTGCTCGACGCGTGGTCGGAGGGCGGGCGCCGCATCCTCGCCGTGCCGGCGACGCTCGCCTGCTACTGGCTCTCCCGTTAGAAATCCGCCATGCCGAAGAAGAAAGCCGCGAAGAAGATGGCCGCTGCCAAGACCGGGGAGGTCGTCACCTTGTCCTCGCTCGACGACACGGTGTATGGATCCCCCGCGATCGCGCTCTTCTGATGCCCGCCTACACCCAACAGCAACTCGCCGACCTCGCCGCCGAATACCGATCGACGCTCGTCGACGAGGTGCTGCCCTTCTGGCTGCCGCGATCCCTCGACACCGAGCACGGCGGCTACCTGATCTCTCGCGACCGCGACGGCTCGCTGGTGGACGACGACAAGTCGGTCTGGCAGCAGGGGCGCTTCGCCTGGCTGCTGGCGACGCTCTATCGCACCGTCGAGCCGCGCGCCGAATGGTTGGGCGCGGCGCGGTCGGGCATCGACTTCCTGCGCGCGCACGGTTTCGACCGCGGGGGCGACGGGCGGATGTACTTCCACCTCACGCGCGACGGCCGCCCGCTGCGCAAACGTCGCTACTACTTCTCCGAATGCTTCACCTGCATCGCCCTCGCCGCCTACGCGGAAGCCGCGGGCGACGAAGGCGCGGCAGAGGAAGCGCGGGCGCTGTTCGGGCGCTGCCTCGACTACTACCAACATCCGGAAGAGCTGCCGCCGAAGTTCACCGAGGTCCGCCCCGCCAAAGCGATCGGCGCACCGATGATCCTGATGAACGTCGCCCAGCAGCTGCGCGAGACGATCGGCGACGAACGCGCCGACACCTGGATCGGCCGCTTCATCGCCGAGATCCGCGACGACTTCGTCAAACCGGAGCTCGGCTGCGTCATGGAGCAGGTCGCCCCCGACGGGTCGATCATCGACCACTTCGACGGCCGCACGCTGAACCCCGGGCACGCCATCGAATGCGCGTGGTTCGTCCTGCACGAGGCAAGACATCGCGGGGATCAAAGCCTGACCGAGCTCGGTTGCCAGATGCTCGACTGGATGTGGGAGCGCGGCTGGGACCGGGAGTACGGCGGCCTGCTCTACTACACCGACCTCGGGGGCAAGCCCGTGCAGGAATACTGGCACGACATGAAGTTCTGGTGGCCGCACTGCGAGGCGGAGATCGCGACGCTTTTGGCCTATCAACTCACTGGGGACACACGGTACGCCGACCGGCACCGCACCGTCCGGGCATACAATTTGCGGACCTTCCAAGATCGCGAGCACGGCGAGTGGTTCGGCTACGTGCACCGCGACGGCCGGCTCTCCTCCACCCTGAAGGGCAACATGTGGAAGGGTCCCTTCCACATGCCGCGCATGCTGTGGTACTGCGGGCAGCTGCTCGGCGGGTGATGGACCACGTGCGCCCGCGCTCGCCCGGATCAGTCGGATGCCGATGCCGGCGGCACGACGCGGAAGAAGCGGCGCATGGACTGAGACATCGCCGGCGGCAGTTCCTGCGTGTGACCGTCCGCGCCGAGCTGGAACTGGCCGAGGTCGTCCCAATCGATCAGGTTGGTGGAGGTCTGTAGGCGCAGCTTCAACCCCTCGAGCCCGGAGACCGAGACCTGGGTCGCGCCCCCCGGCCCCGGGAGGGTCTCCATCGAGGCCTCGGTGGACGGGCTGTCGGCCCAGGCTTGGAGGAGTTGCCCGAGCGCCTGCGGGGTGTTTTGCGGCTCGCTTTGCCCGGCGTGGTCGGTCTTGTTGAGCCCGTGGCAGGAGGTGCAACTGCGCACCTCTCCGGGTTGGAAGCTGAGCCAAAAACGCTCGCGCACCACCGCTCCGCCGGCGGCGTCGGTGAGCTGCCACGATAGCGCGCGGCGGGCGGGGACGATCGCCACCGCCGAACCATCCGCCGCCAGCTCGACCGCCCCGGCGGGCGCAGACGGCCCCGCCTGGTTGAGCACGGAGCCCTCGTGCATCGGCCGCGCCAGCACACGGCGCCCCGGCGAAGGGAGATCGGTCGGCGCACGCATCCCCTTCCCCCGCAACTGATCGCCCTGGAAGAACTGGAGATACTTCACGTCGTAAATCTTGTCCCCTTCGGAACCAGGCGGCGTGCCGGGGTCGCCGTCCACGCGGAGGCGGTAGGGTTGCTGGCTGTCGGCGTCGTCGCGGGTCGTCGCGTCGCGGACCACGAGCAGCGCGAGACCTTGGCTCTCGAGGTAGGCCTGCAGGTTCTCGAGGCCCGCCCCGGACTGCTCGATGACCTGCGACTCGATGGCGGGGAGCCCGTGCGGTGCCGCGGTCGGGATCGGGCGCGGGCGGAGTTCCACCGGCTGCAGCTCCCACAGCGGACCGCTGTAACTGATCAGGAAGTCGGGGCTCCACCACGTGAGCGTCCGCGAGATCCCGGGGGTGAGGTCGGCGGCGGGCGCGAGGTAGCCGTCGCCACCGGCCGCCAGCCGCCGGATGCGGAAGTCGTAGCGGGACGCCGGGGCGGACACCGTGCCGGCGTTGGCGTCCGCGCGGGTCTCGGCCGTGTGCACCGCGAAGACCAACCCGTCGCTGGTCGGCAGCGGGTCGCGGTAGAGGCCGCTGTGCGAGGGCGACGGGCTCTCGGAGACATCGCCGGTCTCCGGGTGCGTCCGGTAGCTCACGACCATGTCGTCCGGGTTGGCGCTCGGCGCCCCGTCCAGGGAGATGAGCATCCCCGCGCCGTGCGTCTGGAACTCGGGCGCGTCGACGCCGAAGTAGCGGCCGGGCTGAACCGGGTCTTCGGCGATCTGGAAGAAGTTCTCGATCGGGTTCGGGTTCGCCCTCCCCGCCGGCGCAATGAAATCCTCGAGCGCGGGGTCGTCGCTGAAGCTGCGGCCGAAGAAGTCGTGCAGCTCGTGCCGCCCGATGTGGTTGAGCGTCTCCATGCCGGTGCCGTCCTCGGCGATCATCCACGGGAAGAACAGATTGAAGCGCAGCCCGAGCTGGGGCGTGCCCGCCAGCAGGTCGGTGCGGATCGCGCGCGGCTCCGGGAACACCTCGACCCTAGTGTCGAACAGGGGCGTCGCGGCCGCCGACTCGTCGGAGTAGTCGAAGGTGCCGTAGACGCCCCCGGGCTGGCCGCTCAGCGCATCCCCGTCCGCCTGTTGGTCCCGCTGCAGATGGTCCCAACGGGTGAACAAAACGCGCCCGAAGCTGTCGACCACCGGGTCGAACGACCCCGAGGGCGAATGCTCCATGAGGAAGAGATCGCCGGTCGCCGGATCCAAGCTCCAGAGCCCGGTGACGGTCGCCTGCTCCTCGTACTCGTCGAGCTGCGGATACAGATGCGCCGAGCCGGCCGCGTCCCGAGGGCGATCGGAGGTGAAGATGAGGCGGCCGTCGGTGCCGTAGGCGGGAGAGATGTTGTTGAAGCCCGCCGGCTGGTTCGGGACGGGCGCGATGACCGGGGTATCCGCCGGCGCGAGCCCGGTGACTTCGTAGAGCTGCCAGCGGTAGGTGTTGACTTGGTAGCGCTGGCTCGGCGCGCCGACCACCATGCTGAAGGCGACCTTCTCGCCGCTCCAGTGGACGGCCGGGTCGCGCACGGCGATCGCGTCCGCCCCTTGGTGTTCGCCCGGCTCGCCGAAGCCCGCCGAAGCCGTCAGGTTCTTCAGGTTCCCGTCCGGGTAGCGGATCCAGAGATCGCCCCCGCGAGGGGCCGCCCCCAGCGTGGCGCGGTGGTTGCCGAACGTGGAGACCACCGTCGTGAAGTCATTGGGGGTGGGCGTCTGGGTGACGAAGACGATCGGGTTCCCCTGACCGTGCGAGCGACCGGCGACGAGCGCGAGGAGGAGGAGGAGGAGGCAAGGTTTCATGACTGCGGCCGCGGCGGGGCGATCCGGTCGATCGTGACGTGGGATTCCGGAGCGGGCGCTGCTTTGCCCGCGAACGGGGGAGCGGGATCGACGCCACCTTGTCCGTATCCAATGGTGGGTTTCGGACAGGGTAACTCTACCAGACAATCGCCCCCCCTGCTGAAGAGATCTGGCGGAGGGGGACGCCGATGCCACCACGGGGGGCCGAAAGCCCCCTTCCCCCCGCCCTCCATGCTGTGGTATGGCTGACGGCCGCCAAACGCGTCCAGTACGCAACCGACCGCCCGCCATGAGAACGCCCCCCCACATCGCCGCCCTGTCGCTGCTCGCTTCGTCCGCACTCGCCGCGGCGCCGGGTAAACCGCAGATCATCCACCGGCAGGGCGAACACGGCTGCCACACCTTCCGGATCCCCGCGCTGGCGAGGACGAACGCGGGGACGCTGCTCGGCGTCTACGACATGCGCTACCACTCCGCCAAGGACCTCCAGGAGCATATCGACATCGGCCTGTCGCGCTCGACCGACGGCGGCGCCACCTGGGAGGCACCGCGGCCGATCATGGACATGGGCGAATGGGGCGGCAAGCCGCAGAAGGAGAACGGCTGCTCCGACCCGAACATCCTCGTCGACCCCGCGACCGGGCGGATCTTCGTCAGCGCCGTGTGGACGCACGGCAAGCCCGGCACCCACCAGTGGAAAGGCCGCGGCTCCGAGCCCGGGTTCGAGATCGGCGTCACGGCGCAGTTCATGGTCGTGACCTCCGACGATGACGGCGTCACCTGGAGCGAGCCGGTGAACTGGACGCGCGAGCTGAAGCGCGAGGAGTGGTGGCTGTTCGCGCCCGCACCGGGCAACGGCATCGCGCTGGCCGACGGGACGCTGGTAATGCCGACGCAGGGGCGCGATGCCACCGGGCTGCCCTTCTCGAACCTGATGTGGAGCGCCGACCACGGCGAGAGCTGGACGCTCGGCAAGGCGGCGCGCCGGGACACCACCGAGAGCGCCGTCGCCGCGCTCTCCGACGGCCGGTTGCTGCTCAACATGCGCGACAACCGCAACCGCGCCGACAAGTCGGCGACCAACGGCAGGGCGCTGTCGACCACGCCCGACCTCGGGCGGACTTGGGCGGTCCACCCCGCCGACCACGGCGCCCTCCCGGAGCCGGTCTGCATGGCGTCGATGATCAGCCACCGGCTGGAAGACGGCCGCCACCTGCTGCTGTTTTCGAACCCCCGCGACCGGAACCAACGGCGCAACATCACGGTGCAGGCCAGCCTCGACGACGGCGCGACCTGGCCGGAGGAACGCCGGGTGCTGCTCGACGAGGGCAGGGGGCGCGGCTACTCGAGCCTGGCCATGGTCGATCCGGAGACCGTCGGCATCCTCTACGAGTCGAGCATCGCCGACCTCGTCTTCCAAACGGTGCCGCTTGCCGAGTTCGGGATCGAGTAGCGGACGGAACGCCGCCCGGACAAGCGCATGAAGACCATCGCCACCACCCTGCTGATCGCGCTCATCGCGGCGGACGCCCGCGCGGAGTCGCTCGAGTGGGCGGAACTGCCGCCGCTGCCGGACGAACACGGTTTCGCCGGCCCCTTCGCCGGCACCTCGGGCGGGGCCTTGATCGTCGCCGGCGGCGCGAACTTCCCCGACGGCTACCCCTGGGACGGCGGGGCGAAGATCTACCACGACCGCGCCTTCGTGCTCGAGAAGCCGGACGGCGCGTGGCAGATCGCGGCCCCCCTGCCGAAGCCGGTCGGCTACGGGGTCTCGGCGTCGCTGGCGTCGCGGGCTTCGCTGGTCTGCATCGGCGGCAACGACGCCGACGCGACCTTCGCCGACTGCTTCGAACTGACGTGGGTGGGAGGCGCTCTCAAGGCCTCGCCCCTGCCGCCGCTGCCGGTCGCCAGCACGATGGGCTGCGGCGCGGCGATCGGCGACGTCGTCTATCACGCCGGTGGGTCGCTCGACGGCGAGACGCACCGCGCGTTCTACCGGCTCGACCTCGGCGCCGAGCGCCCGGCGTGGGAGGAACTGCCGTGGCCGGAGGGCGCGCCCGGGCGGATCCTCGCGGTCGCCGGCGTCAGCGGTGGCCAGTTCTACCTGTTCGGCGGCGCCGACCTCGGTTCCGATCGCTGGGACAAGCGCAGCTATCTCAACGACGCGTGGCGCTTCGACCCGGAGGCGGGCACCTGGCAGCGCCTGGCCGACATGCCGGCGCAGGTCGCCGCCGGCCCCAGCCCGGCGATCGCCGCGGGCGCCTCGCACCTCCTGCTGCTCGGCGGCGCCGGGCGCGACTTCGTCGAGGCCCAACGCGCGCTGCGGCCCGAGACGGACGGCAACGGCGTCGACCACCCCGGCTTCCCGAAACGCCAGCTGGCCTACCACACGGTCACCGACACCTGGGTCGAGACCGGCGGCTCCTTCCCCGCGGACAGGCTCACGCCCGTCACGACGCCGACCGTCGCCTGGCAGGGGGGCATCGTCGTGCCGACCGGCGAGGTCAAACCGGGCATCCGTTCGCCGCAGGTGCTGCTGGCCGAGACAACCTCCGACAAGCCCGCGTTCGGCATCGTCAACTGGCTGGTGGTCGTCCTCTACCTCGGCGCCATGGTCGCCATCGGCGCCTGGTTCTCGAGGCGCAACAAGAGCACCGACGACTTCTTCCGCGGCGGCCAGCGCGTTCCCTGGGCCGTCGCCGGCCTCAGCATCTTCGCCACCATGCTCAGCGCGCTCACCTTCATGGGCATCCCGGCGCGCGCCTACATGACCGATGTGTCGTGGTACCTCGGCCAGCTCCCCATCTTGATCGTCGTCCCGGTGGTGGTGCTGTTCTACCTGCCGCGCTTCCGCAAGCTCGACATCACCAGCGCCTACGAGTTCCTCGAGCACCGCTTCGACCTCTTCGCCCGGCTGTTCGCCAGCACCTCCTTCATCCTCTTCCACATCGGCCGCATGGCCATCGTGGTCTACCTCCCGGCGCTCGCCCTCGCGCAGGTCAGCTCGATCGACGTCGTGACCTGCATCGTCTTGATCGGCATCCTCTGCGTGGTCTACACCGTGATGGGCGGCATCGAGGCCGTGGGCTGGACCGACGCCGTGCAGGCGGTGGTGCTGATGGGCGGCGCCCTGCTGTGCATGGTCCTGGTCTTCGCCGGCGTCGAGGGCGGCGCCGGCGCGGTCTGGGAAACCGCGGTGGCCGACGGGAAGCTGTTCCAAAACCTCGAGGCGAGCTTCGACATCCGCGACGGCACCGCCTCGTTCCTCGTGCTGTTCGTCGCCTTCCTGTTCAACTCCCTGGTCCCGTACACCTCCAGCCAGGACCTCGTGCAGCGCTACGTCACCACCCCCACCGAGGCCGAGGCGCGCCGCTCGCTGTGGACGACGATGTGGATGTCGGTGTTCGGCTCGATCATCTTTTTCGCGCTCGGCGTCGCGCTCTACGCGTTCTACAAAGCGCAGCCGGCCCTGCTCGACCCGGCGATGGAGAAAGCGGACGCCATCCTGCCCTTCTTCATCCTCGGCCAGCTGCCGGCCGGCGTCGCCGGGCTGCTGATCGCCGCCATCTTCGCCGCCGCCCAATCGACCGTCTCCAGCAGCCTCAACAGCGTCGCCACCGCCTACGTGACGGATTTCCACACCCGCCTCTTCCGGCCCCGCGGCGGCGACCGCGCGCGCCTGAAGGTCGCGCGGGTCGCGGTGGTCGCCGTGGGCTCGCTCGGCATCACGGTCGCCATCGTCATGGCCAAATCGGAGATGGAGTCGGCCTTCAAAACCTTCAACTCGCTGATCGGGCTCGCCGCCGGCGCGCTCGGCGGCCTGTTCGCGCTCGGGGTCTTCAACCGCCGCGCGACCGCCCTCGGGGCCGCGGTCGGGGCGGTGTCGGGCTTCGCCACCGTGGTGACGCTCTACCTCGCCAAGGCGCCGGTCACCGGCTTACTGTACGCCTTGATCGGCTTCGCGGTGTGCTTCCTGGTCGGATCGGTGGTCAGCTTGGCCACCCCTCGGCGGACGGCCTGATGGCGAGAAGGCCGCCCACCGACAACTGACCGCCAACCTCACCCGCACCCGCAACATGCCAGCCCCCCACTTCCGAAGCGACGCCTTTGTCTCCGCCCTCGCCACCTCCGCCACGCTCGCGGCGGGGGCGGTCGCCGGACCCTCAAGCACGATGGGCTTCGAGGACGCGGAGGCCGGCCCGCTGACGGAGTTGATCACCCCCTCCGGGACCTGGACCGCCGCGCCCGGCCACGCTGAGGTCAACGGGCGTTTCGCCCACACGGGAGAGCGATCGCTGCACATTACCGGCGGCGGCGACCACGCGGTGGAGTTCGCACCCGCGCCGGCTGGAGAGCAACCCGGAGAACTCAGCTTCCGCGCCGAACGCTGGACCGCGCGGGAGCCCTTCTCCTTCATCGTCGAGGCGAGGTTCGGTGGCGCGTGGTCAGAGATCTACCGCGGCGACAAGGACATCGAAGTCGGTGCCCGGTTCCGCTCGGGCGTCCGCATCCACGCGCCCGCCGCCGCCGACCGCTACCGGATGCGCTGCACCGCCCCCGAAGGCGGCGGGATCCTGATCGACGACGTCCGCCTCGCGCCGGCCGAGCCGATGGTCGTCCGCGCCAGCGCCGAACAGCCGGTCGTCCCGGTGCTGGTCGGCAAGGACGACAACGTCGTGTTGCGCCTCCACTTCGACGCCCTCGGCTCGCTGCAACCGAAGACCGTACACGGGATCGAACTCAACCTCGCCTCGCCCGCGATCCGGACCGTCCGGGTCGAGGTCGACGGCAAACCCTTCGGCGAGCCACTCCCGCCCGGCGAGGGTTTGCGCTTCGGCGGCGAGCACCTGCTGGCCGACGGACGCACCACCTTCGAGATCTTGGCCGAGCCGAAGCCGGACGCGAGCCTCGACGCCAAAGTGAGCGCGTTTTGCACCTCGATCCGAGTCGGTTCTGATTCCATCTTACCGAGCTTGGGGAATGTCCATCTCCCGCCGCAACGCATCGGCATCGCCCTGCGCCAGCGCGGCCAAGACCATTCCGACGCCTACCGCATCCCCGGTCTCGCGACGACCAACGAGGGCACGTTGATCGCCGTCTACGACAACCGCTACCGGGGTGGCCGGGACCTGCCCGGCGACATCGACGTCGGCATGAGCCGCAGCACCGACGGCGGCCAGAGCTGGGAGCCGATGAAGGTGATCATGGACATGGGCGACGACCCGGAGTGGCACCACGACGGCATCGGCGACCCGGCGGTGCTGGTCGACCGCGTCACCGGCACGGTCTGGGTCGCGGCGACCTGGAGCCACGGCGACCGCTCGTGGCACGGCAGCGGCCCCGGCATGGCGCCGGAGGAGACCGGGCAGCTCATGCTGGTGAAGAGCGAGGACGACGGCCTGACCTGGTCCGAACCGATCAACATCACGAGCCAGATCAAAGACCCCGCATGGCGGTTCGTCCTGCAGGGACCGGGCAAAGGCATCACCCTGCGCGACGGCACGCTCGTCTTCCCCGCGCAGTTCCGCGGCGCGAACGCCGCGCCGGCGAACGGCAAGCCCTCATCGACCCTGATCCACAGCAGGGACCGCGGAGCGACCTGGGGGATCGGCACCGGCGTCAAGATCGACACCACCGAGGCGCAGTTGGTCGAGCTCGCCGACGGCTCCATCATGATCAACTGCCGTGACAACCGCGGCGGCTCGCGCTCGGTCTACACCACCCGCGACCTCGGCGCCACCTGGCAGGTACACCCCAGCAGCCGGAGCGCCCTGCCCGAACCGGTCTGCATGGCCAGCCTGATCCGGGTCGAGCGCGAGGAGGGCGCGCCCTTGCTCTTCTTCTCCAACCCCGCGCTGACCCGCGCCCGCGCGCGCATGACCATCAAGGTCAGCGACGACGAAGGGATGACCTGGCCGGAGCGATGGCACACCTTGATCGACGAACGCTTCGCCGCCTACTCCTGCATGACGCCGGTGGGGCGCGACAAGATCGGGCTGCTCTACGAGGGCCGGGGCGAACTGTACTTCGTGCGCGTGCCGATCGCCGAGCTGCTCGACGCCCGGTGACCGGCTTAGCGATGGCCGCTTGATGGTTCGGGCTGCCGGGGTAAGATGCCGCCGCCCGCGAATGCTCCCTTAGCTCAGTTGGATAGAGCAACGGACTTCTAATCCGTAGGTCGCTGGTTCGAATCCAGCAGGGAGCGCTCTCCGATCATCGAATCGCGGATTCGGCGTCCACACGATGCAGACCACGGCCCCCCCCAAGCGAGACACCCGAGGGCCCGACCAAGCGCCAGCGCGGCTTCACGCGGACCCCTGACCCAGACCGATAAAGTCCCCTTCGCGTCCTGCGGACGCCTCCCCGATGGTCTCGCCGATGGATTGCCTTTGATCGGTCGGCGGTCCGCGCCCACGATATCCTCTGTCATGGCTAGGACGCTCCTTCTCCTCTCCCTGCTCCTCGTGCCCGGCCGCTCCGCGATGGCTGAGCCGGCGCCGTTTAGCCTATCTTCGCCTTCGGACTATCAGGTCTTCCAGCGGCATGGCCTCACCACGGGGACGATCACCTTGGGGGGGACCCTTCCAGAGGGGATCGGATCCGAGGTCACCCTGCAGGCGAGACTGGACGCCGGGGATTGGAGGTCGGTCGCCCTGTTCGCCGTCGGCAAGACCGAGTTCTCAACACCCTACAACGCCCCGCCCGGGGGCTGGTACCGGCTCGGGGTGCGCTTGCTCGCCGACAAGCAGGTCATCGGCGAGGCCAGCGTCGCGCACGTCGGCGTCGGCGAGGTGTTCGTGATCGCCGGGCAGTCGAACTCGGCCAACCATGGCGCGGAGAAGCAGCGGGTTGGCTCAGGGAATGTGGCGACCTTCGATGGGGAAGCTTGGAGGATCGCACACGATCCCCAACCCGGCGCGAGCGGCGACGGCGGCAGTTTCGTCCCGCCCTTCGCCGATGCGATCGCGGAGAGATTCGGCGTGCCGGTCGGGATCGTGGCCACCGGGGTCGGTGCGACCAGCGTGCGCGAGTGGTTGCCGGAGGGGGCGACGTTCCCCAACCCACCGACGATCACCGACAAGGTCACGCCATTGCCCGACGGCACCTGGGCGAGCAAGGGCGGCTTGTTCTCGAACTTTGTGGAACGCGCGCGCTCGCTCGGCCCGGCCGGGTTCCGGGCGGTGCTCTGGCACCAGGGCGAATCGGACGCCAACCAGCGCGATCCGTCACGCACCCTCCCCGGCGAACTCTACACGCGCTCCCTCAAGCAACTGATCCACGACTCGCGGCGCGAGGTCGGCTGGGACTTTCCTTGGTTCGTCGCGCAGGCGAGCTACCACACGCCGGATGATCCGGGCTCGCCCGACCTCCGCGCGGCGCAGGCAGCGCTTTGGGGTTCGGGGATCGCGCTCGAGGGACCGGACACGGACGCCTTGACCGGTGAATACCGGGACCACGGCGGAAAGGGCGTGCACTTCAGCGGGCCGGGGTTGCGCGCGCACGGACAGGCTTGGGCGGACCAGGTGGCGCCGTGGCTGGCGAGGAAACTCGAGCGCCAGACGACGAAGGTCTTCATCCTCGCCGGCCAGTCGAACATGCAGGGGCAGGGCGTCGTCGCGATGGATGGCGAGCGGGACTACAACGGCGGCAAGGGAAACCTGGTCTGGTCGATGGAGCACTCGGCCAGCAAGGAGAAGATGAAACACCTGCGCGATGCGGACGGGAACTGGGCCGTGCGGGAGGACGTCGAGATCTGGTTCAAATCGGCGGGCGAAGCGCGCCGCGGCGGGCTGACGATCGGCTACACGGGCTACGGCGGCAGCAGCCACATCGGCCCCGAGCTGCAGTTCGGCCATGTGGTCGGCGATTATTTTGAGGAGCCCGTGCTGCTGGTCAAGACGGCGTGGGGCGGCAAGAGCCTCTACCGAGATTTCCGCCCGCCGAGTTCCGGCGGCGAGGTCGGGGAGTATTACAAGCAGATGGTCGCCGAGGTGCAGGAAGCCCTGCACGGCCGGCCGCACGAGCTGGCGGGCTTCATCTGGATGCAGGGGTGGAACGACATGATCTCGAAGGAGGCGACCGCGGAGTATGCGGCGAACCTCGCCAACCTCGCGAAGGACATCCGCGCGGAGTTTGCGGTGCCGCACCTGCCGTTCGTGGTCGGCGAGCTCGGCAACGGCGGCGCGGCGGACGAAGGGGGCGGCATGCACGCCTTCCGCGAGGCGCAGCGGGCGGGCGCCGCGGGCATCGAGGGCGCCATCTTCATCCCCACCGCCGAGTTCGCCCGCCCCAAGGAGCTGTCGCCGAACGTCGGGCACGGCCACCATTGGTTCGGCAACGCCGAGAGCTACTTCCTCATCGGCGACGCGCTGGGGCGCGGGGTGACCGACTTCATCTCCCGCGTGGTGGTCGGCCTGTGACGATCGGCTGGCTAGCCCGAATGGCGCTAGGTTAAAATGGGGCATCGACGGGGAGCGGTCCCCTTGCCCGCCCGCTTCGCACCCGGAAGGCGGGCCGCGATGTCCCGGTGGCCCGGCGCGCCGGCTTCAGCGCGGGATCCTGCCGTCGCCGCGCTCCTCAGGATGACACCGCACTTCCTTGGGAGGCCTGGCGGCCATTTCCCACAGCCCCTTTCAACTCCGCGGAACCTGTCACCCTGAGCAACGCGAAGGGCCTCTCACCGCGGTCCGCGTCTCCGGAGCCCTCCGCTGTGCAATGACCCCTGCGCCCCCGGGGCTCGCCTGCGGACTCGATTCGGCGGGGCACTTCGGGGCGCGCTCACAACGGTAGCAGCTAGGGTCTCCTAGAGCCTCCTAAAGCCAGCATCGCCCCCCCATTTCCCGACTCAACCCGCCGAAGACTCGGCCCAAACTGGCGCCATGCCTCCTGGCCCGGATCGCTCACCAAACTCCGGGCGACGGCTCGCCCCCGTCGATGCGGAGGGCGTCCGCGTTGGGGGCGGTTCAGGCGGGGTGTTGACCCAGCCGACTGCCGCCCCCGGCCGCCGCCTGCTGAGCCGCAACGTAGGGCGGCGCCTCGCCTGCGGATGGGGTGATCGATCGCCTCCCCCCGATCGCTCCGAGACCGCCGAGGCTCCCGAACGGGGCTCGAAAAACAGCAAAATTAATCTCTTGATCTGTATATCGCTATATGAGAATATTTAGTTACAACATAGCCATGAACTCCCAAAGCCAACCCTCATCCTCAGCGAACCCCGTCTGCCGTCCGTCATGGAGCCCCTATGTGGTGGGGGCATCGATCGGCATGCTCAGCGTCCTCGTGTTTCTCATCGTCGATAAGCCGCTAGGCATGTCGACGGAGGTGTCGAAGTGGTCGGGTTGGTTCGCGTCGCTCTTCACCGGTCGCGAGGCGGTGCTCGACAATCCCTACTGGGCTTCCAAGAAGCCTGCGTTCGGCTACAGCACCGTGTTCCTGATCGCGACCTTCGTCGGGGCGCTCGCGAGCGCGAAGCTAGGCCGCACCTTCCGCTGGGAGAAGGTACCACAGGTCTGGAGGGAGCGTTTTGGCTCCAGTCCCAGCAAGCGGATGGCGGCGGCGTTCGCCGGCGGCTTCATCCTGCTGTTCGGCGCGCGGCTGGCCGGGGGATGCACGAGCGGCCACGGTATCAGCGGGACGCTCCAGCTGGCGGTGTCCGGGTGGGTCTTCTTCGCCGTGATGTTCGCGGCGGGGCTCGTCGCGGCACGACTGATGTTCGCCCGCACTTCCCGATAGCTACCCCCCACTTCAACGAACGATCCCATGAACCTACCCATCCCCACCAACTCCACCGGCGGGCTGCTTCTCGCCGGCGTCTTCGGACTGCTCTTCGGGGCGCTTCTGCAGAAAGGGCGCGTCACCGACTACAACGTCATCGTCAATTTCTTCAGGCTGCGCGACCTCACCGTACTGAAGATCATGCTCACCGCGATCGTGGTCGGCGGGATCGGGGTGGCCTCCATGCTCGGGCTTGGGCTCATCGAGGGATACCATATCAAGGAGACCCGCCTGCTCGGCCTTGTCCTCGGCTCCGCTCTGTTCGGAATCGGCATGGTCATCTATGGGTATTGCCCAGGGACCGGCGTCGCCGCGGTGGCGACAGGCAGCCTGCACGCGCTCGTCGGATTCGGTGGCATGATCGCGGGAGGGGTCGCCTACGCGCTGAGCTACGGCTGGATCAAATCGGCGATCCTCGGTGTCGGCGACTACGGCAAGGTGAGGCTCGGCGAGGTGACCGGGATGCCCGATGCCCTGCTGCTCGGCCTCCTCGCCATCATTGCCATCGCCCTCTTCGCCCTCCTCGAGCGCAAGCGGCGCGGGCCGCGAGCGGACGGCGCATGACCCAGCCCGGATCGATCACCACATCCGCAGGCGAGGCGCCGCCGATCGTTGATGCTGAGTAGGCGGCGGCAGGGATCGGCGAAGCGGCTGGGTAGACACCCTGCCCGAGCCGTTCCCAACGGCAACACCC
>JAUIGD010000084.1 GCA_030430255.1 Verrucomicrobiia bacterium | reverse complement strand
GGGGGGGGGGGGGGGGCATGTCAACGGGATCGGCCCGCGGCGGACCGCGAGCTTTCGATTGCGCGCGGCGGGTCTTGCCGAACGGTTTGGCGATGTTTTTCGATGTTCTGCGTGACTTGGGCCGCCCGCATTGGGTGGATATCTTGTTGTTGGTGAAACGCTCGACCGGCCGGTCGGTGGCAGAGCTGGCCGAGGCCTTGGGGATGAGTTACATGGGGGTGAAACAGCACTGTGTGGAGATGGAGAGGTTGGGATATCTCGACACCTGGCGGCGGGCGAAGGAGGTCGGCCGGCCGGAGAAGGCGTATCGTCTGACGCCCAAGGTCGCCGCTTTGTTCCCGGCGCAGACGGAGGGGCTGGCGCTGGAGTTGCTCGCGCAGGCGGAGTTGGCCGGGGGGCGCCCGGCGGCGGAGAAGTTGCTGTTCGCCTACCTGCAAAAGCGCGAGGCGGCCTATGCGGCGCGCCTCGAGGGCGAGGGGCTGGCGCGGCGCGCGCAGGCCTTGGCCCGCGAACGCGAGGCGGATGGATACCTTTGCGCGTGCGAGGAAGGGGCGGGCGATGGCCGGTTGCGGCTGGTGGAGTATCACCAGCCCTTGGGGGCGGTGGCCGAAGCCTATCCGAACCTCTGGCAGATGGAGGAGAAGATGATCGGCCGCCTCCTCGGCGTCGGGGTGCAGCGCCGAGAGGAGGTGGCGTCGGGCTTGCGGCGGGTGGTCTATGAACTCGAGGCCGGCTGACGCCGGGCGGGGCGCCGGGGGTGGGATTCCCCTTGTCAGAGAATTGCTCCGAACGTATGGGCTTGAGGAGATGGCCGAACCCGCCGAAGCCGACCTATTGCTCGACGCGCCGCAGCTCGCTTCCCGGATCGAGCAAATGGCGGAGCGCATTGGCGAAGCGCATCCGGCGGGGCGGCTGGGGTTCGTGGGCGTGCACACCCGCGGGGTCACGGTCGCGGCGCGCGTGCAGGCCTTGCTGACGGAGGCGGGCAAGGAGATCCCGCTGGGGACGCTCGACATCTCGTTCTATCGCGATGACCTCGATCACCGGAAGACCAACCCGGTGGTGCAGGCATCGGAGATCCCCTTCGAGGTGGAGGGGGCGGACATCGTGATCTTCGACGACGTCCTCTACACCGGGCGGACGATCCGCGCGGCGCTCGAGGGGCTGATGAAGTATGGCCGGCCCGGCAAGGTGGAGCTCGCGGTGTTGGTCGACCGCGGCAACCGGGAGATGCCGATCCAGCCCGACTATATCGGCGAGTCGGTCGAGACCGCCCGCAACGATCGGATCCGCGTCCGCTTTTCCGAGCACGACGGCGAGGATTCGATCGCCCTGATCCGCGTCCCATGAGCAGTCGACCCCGCAAAGATCTGCTGCAGATCGAGGACCTCTCCCGCGCCGAGATCGAGGAGGTGCTGGCGGCGGCGCAGCCGTTCAAGGACCTATTCAAGCGCTCGGTGAAGAAGGTTCCGACCTTGCAGGGCAAGACGGTGCTCAGCCTCTTCTACGAGCCCTCGACGCGCACCAGTTCCTCGTTCGAAGTCGCGGCGAAGCGGCTCTCCGCCGATGTGACGAGCCTCGACGTCGGCAGCTCGTCGGTGACGAAGGGCGAGACGGTCCTCGACACGGTCGATACCCTGCAGGCGATGCGGGCGGATTACATCATCATCCGTCACAAGCAGGCGGGGATCCCGAACCTGGTCGCCAGGCACACCAGGGCGTCCGTGATCAACGCGGGCGACGGCTTCCATGCGCACCCGACCCAGGCCTTGCTCGACGCCTCGACCCTGGTCGATGTCTGGGGCAGCGCCAACTTCGCCGGCAAGCGGGTCTTGATCGTCGGCGACATCCTGCACTCGCGCGTGGCGCGCTCGACGAGCCGGGTGGTGCAGGTCTTGGGCGGTTCGGTCGGGGTCTTGGGGCCGGGGACCTTGGTCCCGCCCGGGCGCCCACCGGAGATCACCAAATTCCGGGACTGGGGGGAGGCGTTCGACTGGAAGCCGGATGTGGTCTATCTGCTGCGGGTGCAGTTCGAGCGGCAGGGCGAGCAATTTTTCCCCAGCCCCGGCGAGTATCACACGGTGTACGGGCTGACCTCCGAGCGCCTGTCGCGCGTGGCTTCGGAGGGGGGCTGGGTGATGCACCCGGGGCCGATCAACCGGGGCGTCGAGCTCACGGACGCGGTGATGAGCTACGAGCGTTGCCTGGTGAACCGCCAGGTTGAGAACGGCATCGCCACCAGGATGGCGGTGCTGTATTGGTTGAAACCGGAGATCGAATCGCCCGCATGAGCCGAACGGTCGAAGCACTGTTGGTCCGCGGCGCCCAACTCGCCGAGGAAGGGAGCCGCGAGCTGCGGCCGGTCGACGTTTTGGTCGAGCGCGGCCGGATCAGCGCGGTCGCCCCCGACCTCTCGCCGCCGGACGGCGTCGAGGTGGTCGAGGCGGGGGGGAGGGTGCTGCTGCCGGGGATGTTCGCGGCGGTCAACGGCGGCGTGACCGGCCTCGTGTCGATGCCCGACACCTCGCCCCCCATCGACAGCGCCGGGCTGGTGCGCAGTGTTTTGGACATCGCCGCGCGGGACGCCGAGATCCCGGTGCTGACGACGGGATGCATCACCAAGGACCGCGCGGGGGTAGGGATGGCGCCGATCCATTCGATGCGCGAGGCCGGCGCGGTGATGGTGACCGAAGGCGGCGCCCCGGTATCGAACCCGGCGGTGCTCAGGCGGGCCATGGAGTATGCGCGCGAGTTCGACCTGCCGCTCGGCACCCACCCCGAGACGCCGGAGTTGAGCGGCGAGGGGGCGATCAACGAGGGGCGCGCTTCCTACCGGCTCGGGTTGCCGGGCATCCCGGCGATCAGCGAGGAGATCTGCATCTCCCGCGACATCCAGCTGGCGCGCTACACGGGCGCCCACCTGCACATCCAGCAGCTGTCTACGGCGCGCGGGGTGGAGATCGTCCGCCGGGCGAAGGAGGACGGCGTGCGGGTGACCTGTGAGGTCGCCCCGCACCACCTGCTGTTCCACGAGGGAGACCTCGTCGAGTACGACACCCACCTGAAGGTGAACCCGCCGCTGCGCACCGCCGGGGATAGTGCGAGCTTGCTCGCCGGCTTGACGGAAGGGGTGATCGACGTCATCGCCACCGGCCACGCGCCGCATACGGCGTTCGAGAAAGGGCAGCTCGACTTCGCTTCGGCTCCGTTCGGGATCACCGGCTTGGAGACAGCGCTGCCGTCGCTCTATCACCATTTCGTCCGGGAGGGGAAGCTCGACTGGGGGCAGCTCGTGTGCCGCTTCTCGGCGGAGCCGAGGCGGGTGGTGAAGCAGGAGCCGGTGGAGGTCGCGGAGGGGGCGCCCGCCGAGTTCGTCCTGTTTGACCCGGAGGCGCGCACGACCTTCGACCGTGGCTTCATGCGCTCGAAAGCGTCGAACACGCCTTTCCTCGACCAGACGCTCGACGGGCGTGTCGACTTGGTGGTGTTGGGGGGCCGGGTGCTCTTGGAGCGGGGGTGACCCCTGCGTTCGCTAGCCAGGATCGATCACTGCATCCGCAGGCGAGGCGCCGCCATCCGTTGAGGCTGAGTAGGCGGCGGCAGGGATCGGCGAAGCGGCTGGGGGGACACCCTGCCCGAGCCGGTCACCGCGCCAACGCCCTCAGCGTCAACGAGGGCAAGCCGCAGACCGGAGCTTGGTGATCGATACATCGGCTGGGCGGCGACTCCGGGCCCGCCCGTCCGTTCAGCGGCCGACCATCTGCAGGTGGCTGCTGCCGTCGGGCCCCCTGTGCACGGCGACGCCGACGGCGATGCGTTCCTTCAGGAGTTCGACGTGGGAGATGACGCCGACCGTCTTGTCCTGGAGGCGCAGCGACTCGAGGGCGGAGAGGGCGGTGTCGAGGGCGCCGGCGTCCAGCGTCCCGAACCCCTCGTCGATGAACAGTGAGTCGATGCGGACGTTGCGCCCGGCGAGGTCCGAAAGCCCGAGGGCGAGGGCGAGGCTGGCGAGGAAGCTCTCGCCCCCGGAGAGGCTGGCCATCGGCCGGATGGCGCCGGCCTGGTAGAGGTCGATGATCTCGAGCTCCAAATCTTTGCTAGGCGAACGCGCGAGCTGGTAGCGGTCGCCCAGCCGGGCGAGGTGGCGGTTGGCGTGGGCGACGAGGATGTCGAGCGAGATCGACTGCGCGAAGACGCGGAAGCGGCGGCCGTCATGCGAGCCGATGAGGGCGCCGAGGCGCCGCCAGACGGCATGCTCCGCACGTTGTGCGGACAGCTTCGCGGAGGCCTGGCGTTGGCGGGCGCGGAGGGCGTCGTCGGCGCGGAGTTCGGCGGCGGTGTCCGCCAGCCGGGCCGCCAGGGACTCGATGCGCTCCTGCGCACGGGCGGACTCGGCCTGTAGCCGTTCGAGGGCTTCCCCGGTCGGCGGATCGCCCTCCCGCAGCGTTTGGAGCTTCTCACCGAGCGCCTCCCGGGCACCGGCGAGCTGTTGTTCGTCGCGCGCCAAATCGGCGAGCAGGCGCTCGGCTCCGGCGGCCTGGTCGGACTCCAGGCGCGCGGCGAGCAGTTCGGCGACGGACCGGAACGCGGAGCCGTCGAGCCGTGCGCTGAGGGCGGCGAGGGCGGCGTCCTGTTCGCGCTTCGCGGCAGCTGCTGCCGCGTCGCGCTCCCGTGCGGAAGTGGCGTGCTGGAGCGCCGCCTCCGAGGCGCTGGCCAGTCGCTCCTCGGCGGCGTCGAGGGGCGGTACCGCATCGAGCTCTCCTTCGCAGGCGGGACCTCCTTCCTCTGCGGCGGTGGCGGCGCGTTGGCGCCGCGTGCGGAGGGCGGCGATCTGCCGGTCGGCCTCGCGCTGGTCTGCCTGAGCGGCCTTGAGGGCCTGCTCAGCCCGTTCGCGGAGCGTCGAGTTCGCGCTCCATTCGCGGGCGCGTTCCGACAGCAGATCCCGCAGCGCCGCCTCGGAGTTCGGTTCCGGGAGATCGACGCCGAACGCCCGGAGGGTGGACGCCAGTCGGATCTCCCGGGCGTCGCGCGCTTCGGCTGACGCCCCGGCAGCTTCGGTGGCGGCCTCGTGGGTCGAGGTGGCGGTGGCGTGCGCCTTCAGCGCCGCCGCGAGCTCGGCTTCGTGACGCTTCCGTTCGCCCTTGGCTTCCAAAGAGGCGCGTTCCGCGGTCGCCAAGGCTGCGGCCGCATTTTCGGCGCGGGTGAGTTCGCCCCGCAGCCGGGCTTCCCGTCGGTCGATGTCGGTGTCGGCCGAATCGATCCCGAGCCCTTCGCGCTGCTGGGCGATCTGCCGGGCGGCGGCCGCCAGGTCGGCGGTCGAAGACTCCAACTGCTTCGCGCCCGCTTCGGCCTGGGCCTCGGCGGCGGCGAGGGCGCGGGCCGTTCGGCCAGCCTCCTCGGCGCGGCGCATTGTGGTCTCGGTCGCCGCGGCGTGTTCCGATTCGATCTCAGCGATCGGTGTCGGCGTCGAGGACGGGGTGCAGTGGGGGTGTTCCAATGCCCCGCAGAGCGGGCAGGGGCTACCGTCCCTGAGGTCGGCGCGGTGGTCGGCGAGGCTGGCGTACAGCTTGGCGTCGGCGAGATGCCGCGCGAGCAGGGCCTCGCGGTCCTTGGCCGCCTGCAGCGCCCGTTCGGCCCGGTCCGCGGCGGCCTGGGTCCGCGGCAGGCGTGCACGGCGTTCAGCGAGATCGGCCTGCATGCGTGCCGCCGCCGATTCGGCTCTCGCAAATTGTTGGAGCGAAACGCGCAGCTGACCCAGCCTCTCGATCTCGGCGCGCCGGGCGTCGAGACCGCGATCGTTCAAGGCGGCATCGAGTTTGGCCTGCGCGGCTGCTTGGCGTTCCTCCGCCGCCTTGGAGGTATCCCGGGCGCGGCTCAACGCGTGCCGGGCAGACTCCACGCCCCGCTCCGACTCGGTGAGGGCGCGCCGGGTGCGCTCGACCTCGCGCCCGGCGTTCCCGGCCGCCTGCCGCGCTGCGGCGAGGCTGGCGAGGGCATCGGCGAGGTCTGGGAGGGCAACGGGCAAGGGTTCCCACATCCGGTTCTCGGCGAGCCAACGGTCGGCGGCGTCGCGATCGGTCATGGCGCGGCCCGCTGCGGTGCGCGCGCGGTCGGCGTTGGCGCGCGCCGTCTCGAGTTCGGCATCGGCGGCAGCGATGACCGTGCGGAGCGCCCGCGCGCGTCCGGCCGCCGCGGTCTCGGCCTCGCGCCTGGCGCGGGCGGCCAGCGCATCGGCGTCGGCGCAGCGACGTTTCGCGGCCTCGAGGGCTGCGAGGTCGGTGGCGAAGGGCTGCGCGGCGCGGTGCCGGTCGAGGGAGCGGGCGAGCGGTGCCGCCGCGGAGCGCCGGGCGGCGAGCGAATCCGCGCGGGCGGCGAGCTTGGCCTCCTCCGCGATGGCGTCGGCGAGCGCGCCCGCCTTGGCGAGGGTCGCATCGCGCTCCCGCTGCTCGGCCCTCGCCGACGCGAGTTCCGCGGCGGACTCCTTCTGGGCGGCCTCGCGCGCGGCACGCCCGTCACCCGAGAGCGGCGCCATCGCCCCCAGTTCGGCCTCCGCGAGCTCGAGCGCCTTCGCGCGGTGCGCTGCCTCCGCGTGAGCGAGTTCGCTCAGCTCCGAATAGATGGTGGTGTTGGTGAGGCTCTCGAGCAGGGCGGCGCGGTCGGCGGCGTCCGCTCTCAAAAAGCGGGCGAATTCGCCCTGCGCGAGCAAGGCCGATCGGAGGAATCGGTCGTAGTCGAGGCCGGTCAGATCGGCGACCACCGTGTCGGCTTCGGTCTGGGTCCGGTTCAGGGGCGCCCCCGAGGCATCGTAGACGTAGCGTTTGGGCGGTTGCACCTTGCCGTCTGATCTGCCGCGGGAGCGGTGCAGGTGCCAGGCGGCGCGGTAGCGCCCGGAGGCGACTTCGAACTCGACTTCCGCGCGGCATTCGCCGGTGTGGCGGCTCATCATATCCTCCGGGTTCGGGGCGCGCCCATAGCGGGAGGCGCGCCCGTAGAGCGCGAGCGTCACGGCGTCGAGGAGCGTGGATTTGCCGGAGCCCGTGGGGCCGGTGATGGCGAAGATGCCGGCGTCGGCGAGAGGGGGGGCATCGAGCGCCACGAGGTGCTCCCCGCGCAGCGAGTTGAGGTTTTTCAGGGCGATCTGGAGGATCTTCATCGCTCGGAGCGGGTGCCGCCCCCGTGGAGCTCGAGGAGCTGCTGGAACGCGAGCCGCAAGCCCTCGCGCTCCGTGGGGTCGAGGTCCGGCTCGGCGTCGAGGCGGCGGGCGAAGAGCGCTGCCGGGTCGTCGAGGGCCGCGGCTTCGGCCTCGATCTCACCGCGGGATCGCGCCCCTTCGGCGGCGGCGCGGAACAGTTCGGCGCGCGCGGCGGCGGTCACCTTGACCACTTCGAAGCCGCGGCCGGCCGCGGCTTCGAGGGCGGTGGCGAACGGGTCGTCGCCGGCGGCCTCACCCTCGACGGTGAGCTCGACCCAGGTCGGTAGCGCGGCCTGAGGCGGCGCGAAGGAGCGCACTGCGGCCGCGACTTCGGTGCGGTCGCAGCGCAGCCGGACGAGGTGGCGCGAGGGCGGGATGGCGACGCCGCGTTCGGCGACCAGGCGGCCGTCGGAAAAGTCGAGCAGGCGCAGCTCTTTGATGTCGTCGGCCTCGGAGAAGCTGAGCGGGATGGGCGAGCCCGAGTAGCGGGAGCGGGCGTCTTCGCGGGCCGCCTGCGGCCGGTGCAGGTGGCCCAGGGCGACATATTGGAACACCGGTGGGAACACCGCCGGGGGGACGGAGCCGAGGCCGCCGATGTGGATGTCGCGTTCGGAGTCGCTGGTCAACGAGCCGCCGACGGTGAGGTGGCCGGTGGCGAGGGCGGCGGCGCCCGCCTCGACGAGGGGGGCGACCGCAGCGGCGGCGTCCGCGTAGCGCGAGGCGATGCCGGCGGCGAGGGCGGCGCGGATCTGCTCCTCGCCCTGGCCGGCGCTGCCCGTGCGCAGGTCGCGGTCGCGCAGGAAGGGGACGGCGGCGACGGCGAGTTGGGGGGCGCCCTTGTCCGGATAGCGGAAGACCGGGCAGCCGCCGGGCTCTCCGGCGGAGCCGACCACATCGACGCCCAGCGACCCCAGCAGCTCTTTGGGGGCGTCGAGGCAGGCGGGCGAGTCGTGGTTGCCGGCGACCACCAGGGCGCGGCAGCGTGTCCGGGCGCGGAGTCCGGCGAGGAACTCGTAGTAGAGCTTGAGGGACGACTGCGGCGGGTTCGCGGCGTCGAAGACGTCGCCGGCGACGATCAGGAGGTCCGCCTTCTCGGCGGCGATGGTCTGCAGCAAGAAGGTGAGGAAGCGCGCGTGTTCCGGCTCGCGCGACAAGTCGCCGAGCGGCTTCCCCAGGTGCCAATCGGCGGTGTGGACGACGCGGAACGGGCGTCGGCCCGGCTCGGGCGGCGTCAGTTCGGCGAACAGCTCTTGCATCGGGCGTCCCTATCGGCGGGTCGGTCGCGGTGCAAGCGAGGCGTTGATTCGGGCGAGGATGTCGGTTTGTTGGGGGTTGGGCAACGCCGCCCGACCGTTCGCCGATGACGCGCAATCAGCAGATCGCCCTGACCGTCGCCGCTTCCTGTGCGGCGCACCTCGCCGTGGCGGCTGGGGCGGCGGCGGTGTTGGCGTGGCAGGCGGGGGCGCCGCCCCGCAACGACGATTTCCGGCGCGCGCGCGACCTCGGTGCGGCGGAGGAGATCGGGGTGCGCGCGACCTTGACCAACGCGACGCGGGAGCGCGGCGAACCGCTGCACGGCGAGGAGATCGGCGGTGGGTCGGTCTGGTTCGGGTGGGAGTCGCCTGGCTTGGGCGATGTGGAGATCGCGGTGTCGGCGGGCGACGCGCTGTCGCCGCCACCGCTGGCAGCCGTTTACCGCGGTGCGGTGTTGGGGGCATTGGCCGAGGTCACCCGCCTCGGCGGGGGGGGCGATCCGGGGCGCGGGAGCATCGTGGCGTTCCGGGCGGAGCCCGACACCACCTACTGGCTCGCGGTCGCGGCGCGCGAAGCCGGGATCGACTCGACGGCGCAAGTGAACCTGCGGTTCCGGCCGGAGCGCAGTGGTGAGGAACTCGCGCAGGAGCTGGTGTTGCTCTTGCCCGACCTGTTCACGCCGCCGGAGGAACCGCCTGAGCCGGAGCCCGAAGCGGAAGCGGCCGAGGACACCGAGCCGCCGGTGCCCGATGAGCGGGATTGGGTCCGCACCACCCATCTCGAGGACACCGGGGCGAAGCCCGAGGACGCGGCGTTCGAGTCAGACCGCAACACGGAAGCGGCGAGCCCGCTGCCGCCGGACGCCGAAGGCGAAGAGGGGATGATCACCCAAGACGGAGAAGAGTTTCCCTGGGCGGCGCTGGCCGAGAGCCGCCTGCGCGACGGCGAGTTCGATCCCGCTGGCGAGCGGCCGACATTGGAGATCGCGCCGCAGTGGGAGCCGTCTCCGCCGGCGGTGGATGCGGTCGCGGAAACCGACGGGGATCTGGTCGCGGTGCCGGAGATCGACATCCCGGAAGAGCTGTTGGCCGCGGCCGATCCGAGGGATTCGGAACCGCCGGAGGCCGAGCCGCAGCCGGGGGCCGATCCCGAACCCATCCCGGCGGCGGCCGCGACGGCGCCAGAACGGATCGAGACGGCCTTCGAGGAGGTCGCCGTGGCGGAGGAGTCGATCTGGACGCGGCTCGAAGAGAACCCGGAGCCGCTGCGGGAAGCGCCCACGGAGGTGGAGGAGCCGGCCGAGGTGGCCGAGGGCGATCGGCCTCAGGATCCCCCGGCCCCGGAGGCGACCTCCCCTTCGCGGGAGACCGTCGAGGCCCGCCCCCCCGCTCCGGCGCCGCGGGCCGAGCCGGTGCCCCCCTCCGAGGCGGCCCCGCCAGAGTTCCGCACCGAAGCCGTCCGCAGACGGTCCGTCGGCAAGCTCTCCAACCTCGGCGGGGCTCCGTCGGTGGCTGCCGAGGCGACCGCCCTCGGTCGCTACAAGCAGCAGATCGACCAGGTGATCCAACGCAGTTGGCACACGGCGCGCCAGACGCGCGGCGACTTCGCCAGCTTCGGCATGATGAAGGTGCGTTTCTGGGTCAACCGCGAAGGGCGCGTGGTGAACCTGAAGGTGGTCAGCAGCAACGCCAACGCGGTGATGGTCGACTTCTCCATCCAGAGCATCCGCGGGGCGGCGATCCCGCCGATGCCGGACGAGGTCTACGCCGACCTCTTTGATGGAGTTTCCAGTGGATTGCTAGAAATGGACTACGACATTATCCTGTACTGAGTGCCCCGATGCCGCCGCTCCTCGCCGATCTCTTCTCCAACCTGAACTCCGCCTTCGGGTCGGTGGGGCGCTTCGTCAGCGACGGCGGCCTGTTCATGCTGCTGCTGCTCGCGCTGTCGCTGCTGGCGGTGACCATCGTCGTGCTGAAGGCGCTCGACCTGCGCGCCGGCGGGATCGCCCCCGAGCCCGTGCAGCGCACGCTCGAGGGCGCGGTCGAAGCCGGGGCGGCCGGGGAGTTGGGGCGGCTGCGGGGCGAATTGCGCGCCCACCCGAGCGCGCTGTCGAGGATCGCCGCCGAGGCGATGTCCCCGGCGCACGGCGACCGGGCGGCGGCGGCGGAAGCCAGCGAGGTCCGTGCCCGCGAGGAGGTCGTGGCGATGGAGAAGGGGATCGCGATGCTGGAGGTGGTGATCACGATCGCCCCCTTGCTCGGGCTGCTGGGGACGGTCAGCGGCCTCGTCGGCGTGTTCGGCAATCTCGACGCCTCGCCCGGGGCCGACCAACATGGCGAGGTGGCGAGGGGGATCGCCGAGGCGCTCTACACGACGATCGCGGGCATCTCGGTCGCCGTCCCCGCGGTGATCGCGCACAGCTACTTCAGCAAGAAGGTCGAGCGCCTCGGGGTTCGCATGGAAGTCCTGGTCACCGGCCTGCTCGGCGCCCGGTTCGGTGGCGGCGGGGCCCCGCCCGCCCCGGAGCCCCGGCGGGCGCGCGCGGCTGCACCTCCGCAGGGCCTCCCCACCGCGCAGCGGCCAAGCCCACCGGAGCAGTGAGGTTCGTCAAACAGCGCCGCCGGATGGTGACGGTGCCGATCGTCTCCCTGATCGACATCCTCGCCATCCTGCTCATCTTCGTCATCCTCACCTGGCGCCCGCGCGAGGTGAAGGTGTATGCGGACATCACGCCGCCGAGCTCCGGTGCGCTGGCGGCACGCGCCGCCGAGGAGCGGCGGGTCGAACTGGCGATCACCTCGGACATGCGGTTCTGGCTCGCCGGTCGCGAGGTCGCGGCGGACGGCTTCGCGGCAGCATTGGCGGCGCTGAAGGCGGACGACCCGGGGGTCAAGCTGGAGCTCAAGACCGACGAGGACGCGCCGCTCAAGGCGCTGGTGTTCGCCTGGGACGCGTTGACGCGTGCGGGCTTCGAGCTTAAGGACATCCCTTCGCGCCTGCTCATGGAAAAATCTGCCACCACCGCCCCCCCGCCCGCGACGCCGTGATCCGAGAGATCGTCATCTACGGTGACCCCGTGCTGCGCAAGAAGTGCGCCCGCGTCGACGCGGTCGACGAGGAGCTGCGGGCACTGGCTTCGGACATGATGGAGACGATGATCGACGCCCAGGGGATCGGCCTGGCGGCGCCGCAGGTCGGCGAGCCGGTGCAGCTTGCGATCGTCGACGTCTCCCACGACCCCGAGTGCATCAGCTATCTCAGAGTGAATGGCGAGGACGCGGAGCTGGCGGACATCATGCCGTTGGTGTTCATCAACCCCGAGCTCGAGTTCGGCGACGAGAAGGACGTGATGGCCGAAGGTTGCCTCAGTTTCCCCGACATCCGAGGCGACGTCACCCGCCCTTACGATGTGCGTGCGCGCTTGACCACGCTCGAGGGCGAAGAGCTGTTGGTCGAGACCGACGGGCTGCTCGCGCGAGCGATCCAACACGAGACCGACCACCTCAACGGGGTGCTGTTCATCGAGAGGATGTCGACCGCGACCAAGCTCAGCCTGCGCGGCAAAATCAAGCGGATGCAGCAAGACCTCGGCGTCAGGCGCTGAGCGAGGCCCCAGAAGGCGATGGTTGTCCCGACGCTCTCCGAGGCGAAAGACTTCGCCCGCTCCAGCTTCCGATCCCTGTCGACGACCGATGCCTTGATCCGCTTCCGGCTCTGCGAATGGGTCGAGCGGGCGGTGGTCGCGACCGCCGCCGACGAGGACATCGATATCCTGCGCGCGTCCGCTTACCTGCAGGAGGTCGGGGTCATCCACAGCTCCCGGGACAAGGCGATCTATTCGCTGCAGATGTGCGAGCATCTGTTCTCGGAGTCGCGGGGCGATGAGTTGCATCCGGTGCTCCTCGACTGCATCCGCAACCATGTGCGGGCGGGGGTCGCCAAGAGCCCCGAAGCACAGTTGATGCAGATCTGCCACAAATATGCCGTCACCCACTACCTCGACTACATGCTCCTCAAGGCGAGAGTTTCGGAGGCGGCCTTCGAGAAGCTTCAGCTCGAGCGGATCGACGCCTACACGGACTACCTCGCCGCCCACCCGCGTGGCAGCGAGATCAGCTTCGTGTTGTATCGGCTGTTCGCCGCGCAGCGGAACAGGGCGGTGGAAAAGTAGCCGCCCGTAGGATCTGCAGGGCGGGGTTCCGTCCCCTCCGCCACCGGCCGGAGGGCAAGCGTCCTCGCTTGCCGCCACTGCGTTCAAACCCCTCCAAGCCGGGCTGCGGCGTGGCCGAAAACCGCGAGGTCGGAATTTCAGACAACGGGGCGATCCGCCGGTGGGGCCTCCATTTGCGAGCCACCAAAGCCAAATTCTTGCAAATTATTAAATTTAGCTGAAATTTTGGTAATGCTTACCAAAATTTCTTGGCCGATGTCCGGAGGACAGCTGGCGATGATGGTCGCTCTGGCTCTGGCGCCTGGGTGCAAGTTGCTGAAGCCCAAGGGCGAAGGGGCATCGGAGCCGTATGGCGATCCGGTGCCTCAGGTCGGTGAGGCGGCGACTTTTGACAACGCGACAGAGGCGATTATCGCCTCGCGTCCGACTCCGACTTCCGCGGAGGTGGCGGCGTTGGAGAAGACCTTTCGAGCGGGCGACTACGCGGGGGCCTTGGCCGCGGCGAAGGCCTTGGCAGACGGCGAGGGCGATGAGGAGCGAGATGCGGCGATGTTCGTCGAAGGGGCGTCGTTGTACTACCTCGGTCGCCACGACGAGGCGCAGTCGCCGTTGGACCAGCACCGGATCCAGTTTCCGAACAGTCGCTATGCCGAGAGCGCGCAGTATTACCAGGCGAGCAACTTGGTCAAACTCTCGCGTTGGCGGGCCGGGGGCGAAGCGCTCGACGCCTTCCTCAACCGCTATCCGGAGTCCCTGTTGATGGAGTTTGCGCTCTACGATCGGGTCGCGGTGCACTACGCGCTCGACGAGCGCGATGCCTGTGTCGCCATCGCGGAGCGGATCGATCGCGAATTTGTGTACTCCAAGATCCGCGACCGCGCCGGGGTGCTCAAAGGGGACGTGTTGCGCAAGCAAGGGGAGTTGGTGAAGGCCGAGGCCGCCTTCCTGTCGGCGAAAAATTTGGCGGAATCGTATGGCCACCCGAAGGTGGCGGCGCGCGCGCTGCGCAATCTCATCGAGGTCGCCGGCTCCCAGCAGCGCTGGGGAGATTCGGTCGAATACTACCAGGCGTTCTTCCAGAAGTATCCAGACTCGGAGCAGGCGCCCGCGGCGGCACTGGCGGGGCTTCCGGCGCTGAAGGACGTGGGGGACATCGATAAGGGGCTCGAGCGGCTCGAGAATGTCCTGCTGGCCATGCCGCAGGGGACGAGCGCGAGGAGCCTCAACGCGGCGCTACGTACCTATGCGCGCTACTACCGCGAGAAGCACGGTCCCGACCAGCTGCTGCGGCGCTACGCCAACCTGTCTGCCAGCGGGCGCGGCAGCGAGACCTTGCGGGAGCAGCTGATCATCGCCAGGCTCGAGGTGCTCGAGGCCTATTTCCCTGAGCGCTCGGCCGAGATCAAGGTGTTCTACGAGGAGATCAGGCACCGCTTTGACCGGCGCGATCTCTCGACGCCGACAGTCTACAAAGTGGCGCTCAACGGCAGCGAGAGCGACCCGGTGGAGGCGGCGGCATGGTTCCGCGAGATCCTCGCCCGCCCGGGGGCCGAACTGAAGGCCGAGGCGACTCTGGGGCTCTCCGATCTCCAGGCTCGGGGTGGGGGCACCGGTCTGGAGTCGGCCGAGAAGGGCTACCGCAAAGTCTTGGAGACCTACGGGACGCCCGAGCTGGCCGAGGGCGCCACCGCCGGTCTCGCCCGCGTCCTCGCCGAGCAGGGCAAATGGGCGGAGGCGCGGGACCAGTGGGCCGCCTACCTGTCGCGGGGCGATTGGAATTCCGTCCGCGACGAGGCCGAACGCGGTCTGGCGGCGGCGACCGCGAAGGCCGGCAGCGCCCCCGCAGAGGTCAAACCGGCGACGCCGGTCGAAGCGGAGAGGCCGTCGCTCGGGGGGGCACCGGGCGCAGTCGCGAGCAACAACCGCTTCGCCCAGAAGCTCGCGCAGGCCGAGCGTCTGATCGCGAAGGGCATGAAGGCGGAGGCGTTCGAAATCCTCAAGGCGATGGTGGAGGCCGGCGAGGAGATCGAGGAGCCGGGCGAGGAGGCGAGGAAGGCGCTGCGTCGCGCCGGGATCCTGCAGGAAGAATTGGCGCTCGAACTGGGGGCGAACTGATCGCAGCCCGGATCCCGGACCGTTCACCAAGCTACGGCTTGCCCCGACGTGGCATCGGCGTCCCGCCGATGTCTTTGCCGGAGGCGTCCCGTCTCCGCGCCTCGCGGCCGGGCTGCTCGACCTGCGGCGGAGACCGTGGGCGATGCCGCATTGTTTGATTGTTCGGCGCCGCGGAATCGGGTATCTCGATCCCATGCGAACTCCCACCCTCGCCGCCGCCAGCGCTACCTTGGCGGCCTTCCTCGCAGGCGCCCCACCGCTTCCGGCCGCACCCGACGCCCCGGCGATCCTCGAGGCAACCGGGGTCAAAGGCGGCATCGTGATCCACCTCGGTTGTGGCCCGGAGGCGACGTTGACGCGAGCCCTGCGGGCGAACGCCAGCTACGTCGTGCACGGGCTCGACCGCGACTTCGCAGCGGTGGCCGCGGCGCGGGCCACCCTGCGTGCGTCGGGCGACTACGGGCCGGTGACGATCGACCGCTTCGACGGCGCGCACCTGCCGTACATCGAGAACTTCGCCAACCTGATCGTCGCCGAGGTCCCGGGTGCGGTGACCGACGCCGAGTTGCTGCGCGCGCTGGTGCCGGAAGGGGTCGCCTACGTGCGGCGCGAAGGGGGCCGCTGGGAGAAGGTGGTCAAACCCCGTCCCGCGGAGATCGACGACTGGACCCACTACTTCCACAACCCCTCGGGCAATGCCGTTGCGCAGGACGAGGTCGTCGCGCCGCCGGAGCGGCTGCAATGGGTCGCCGACCCCAAGTGGTCGCGGCACCACGACCGGATGGCATCGATGAGCGCGCTGGTCTCGGGTGGCGGGCGGATGTTCTACATCATGGACGAGGGCTCGCGGGTGTCGATCCAGCTGCCTTCCGAGTGGAAGTTGATCGCGCGCGATGCCTTCAACGGGGCGCGGCTCTGGGAGCGTGAGATCCCGCTCTGGCACGACCAGCTCTGGCCGCTCAAAAGCGGGCCGAGCCAGCTCGCGCGCCGGTTGGTGGTGGACGGCGAGCGGGTCTTCGCCACCCTCGGCATCGATGCGCCCGTGAGCGCGCTCGACGCGGCGACCGGCTTCACCTTGCGCGATTTCGAGGGCAGCGAACGCTCCGAGGAGATCCTCTACGACGCGGGGACGGTGTTCGCTTTGGTCAGGAAGGGGAAGTCCGAGATCGAGGACTACGCGCCCAAGCACAACGTCGGCGACCAGAAGCGCGTGCGGACCGAGTTCGTCTGGCAGGCCGAGCCGCGCACCCTGCGCGCCTACGACGCCGATACCGGTGCGCCGAAGTGGGCGCGCGAGGACAAAGTCGCGCCGATCACGATGTCGGTCGCCGGCGATGCGTTGGTCTATCACGACGGCGAGGTGCTGGTCTGCCTCGACCGGGAGAGCGGCGAGGTGAGGTGGAGGAGCGAGGGCGCCGGCCGCCGGAACCTGATCGCCTTCAACTTCGCACCGCGGGTGGTCCTCTACCAAGACCTCGTGCTCTACGCCGGCGGCGACGGCAAGATGGCGGCCTACGCGCTCGCCGATGGGGCGAGACTATGGGAGTCGGCGCACGACCGTTCGGGATACGAGTCGCTGCAGGACCTGTTGGTGGTCGATGGCCTCGTATGGTCGGCGCCGCTGACCTCGGGCGGCGACAGCGGCGTGATGACGGGCCGCGACCCGCGCACCGGCGAGGTGCGGAAGCAGTTCCCGCCCGACGTCGAGACCTACTGGTTCCACCACCGCTGCTACATTTCGAAGGCGACCGAGAACTTCATCATCCCGTCGCGCACCGGGATCGAGTTCGTCGATCACGAGAAGGAGACCTGGGACATCAACCACTGGGTCCGCGGCGGCTGCCTCTATGGCGTCATGCCCGCCAACGGCCTCACCTACGCGCCGCCGCACAACTGCGCCTGCTACCCGGAGGCGAAGCTGAGCGGCTTCAACGCCCTGGCGCCGCGGTCGCAGACCTTCGTGCTCCCCGAGCAGATCGACGAGGCGGCGAGGCTGGAGAGGGGCGCGGCCTACGGCGATGCAATCGCCGGTCAGGCCTCGGCGGAGGACTGGCCGACCTTCCGCCGCGACAACGCCCGCAGCGGTTCGTCCAAAGCGCCGCTCGCGGGCGGGCTCGACCGCGCCTGGAGCGTCGATCTCGGCGGTCGCCTCAGCGCCATGACGGTGGTCGGCGCCCATGTCTATGTCGCCCAGATCGATCAGCATACACTGCACGCGCTCGACGCGTCGAGCGGCGATCCCGCCTGGAGCTACACCGCTGGCGGGCGGATCGACTCGCCGCCCAGCTACGCCGATGGGCGCCTGGTCTTCGGCTGCGCCGACGGTTGGGTCTACTGCCTGCGCGCGGCCGATGGCGAACTCGCCTGGCGCTACCGCGCCGCCCCGGTCGACCGCCGGCTGATGGCGCACGGCGGGATCGAGAGCGTCTGGCCGGTGCACGGCTCGGTTTTGATCGAGGGGGACACCGCCAGCTTCGTGTGCGGGCGCTCGACCTTCCTCGACGGCGGCCTGCGCTTCGTCCAACTCGATGTCGCGACCGGTGCGAAGAAACTCGAGCGCATCTACGACCACCGCGACCCCGAGACCGGCCGCGACATCCAGGAGCGGCTGCAGACCTTGCAGATGCAGGTCGGCCTCAACGACATCCTGTCGAGCGACGGCGAGCACACCTACCTGCGCTCACAGAAGATCGACAAGGCCAGCGGGGAGCGCATCGACATCGGGCCGATCTCCGGCAGCGCGCCGGCGCAGGGGGCGGCGCAGAAGGGCGAGGGCGCGCACCTGTTCGCGCCGATGGGCTACCTCGACGACACCTATTTCCACCGCGCCTACTGGGTTTTCGGGAAGAATTTCGCCGGCGGGCACAACGGCTACTACCAGGCGGGCAAATACGCGCCGGCGGGCAGGATGCTGGTGTTCGATGACGAGCGCGTCTACGGCTTCGGGCGCGACCCCGAATACCTGCGTTGGACGACGACGCTCGAGCACCAGATGTTCGCGGCCGACCGCGTCGCGCCGGATGCGCCCGCGCCGTCGCAACGCCGCGCAGGGGGCGGGGCGGCCGCCGCGCCGGTGAGTTTCCCGTCCAGAGCATCCCTGGATCCGGCGGGCAAGGCGCTGACCGTCGAGGCCTGGGTTTTCCCGGACTCGGGGAACGGCGTGGTGCTCGCCCACGGCGGACCGGCCAACGGCTTCGCGATCACCCTGAACGGCAGCAAGCCGAACTTCCTGGTGCGCACCGACAATGCGCTGGAGGTGCTGCGTTGTGACCGGGAGCTCAGCAAGGGATGGAACGCGATCACGGCGGTG
>JAUIGD010000083.1 GCA_030430255.1 Verrucomicrobiia bacterium | reverse complement strand
TACGAGATCCACGCCGCAGACGACACCTTCCTGTGGCCGGACGGGCTGTGCTTCGACGACCGCGGATACCTGTATTTCTACGCCAACCAGATGCACCTGATGGCGCCCTACAACGCCGGGCGAGACCTCACCCGCGAGCCGTTCCACATCTATCGCGTGAAGGCGTTGGCCTCCGGCACCCGGGGCCGTTGAAGGGGCGCCCCGCGTCCTACTGGGTGTTGGGGTCGTTCACCCGCAGCCGCAGCTGGCGGAAGGCGTCGGCGCTGAGGGGGATGGAGATCCGGTAGCGGTCGGCGCCGAGGTGGGTGGCGGAGACGCTGCCGACCTCGGCCATGTTTTCGCCCAGCACCAGCCCGTCGAAGGTGACCGGTGCGCCGCCTCCGTGGGAGACGCCGATGTAGCTGGAGTCGATGTCGAACTCGACCGAGCAGATCCCGCCGGCGACCCCGTAGATCGGGGCTGAGGCGGAATTCGGGTCGGCCCCGAGCTCGGGCCGGCTGTTGATCTCCGGGTCGAGGCCACAGAGCATCTCGATGGCGTTCGGGTATCCATCGCCGTCCTTGTCGGCGCTCTGGTGGCGGTCGTCGCCGGTGAGGGATGGCCAGGCGGCGAGCCACTCGCCGTACGAGCCGACGATGTCGAGGGAGAGGGCGATGTTGCCCTCGGCGAGGTTCTTGCCGCCGACGGCGAAATAGTAGGTCGATCCGGCGGCCGCGTTGAAGAAGACCTGCGAGGTCTCGCCGCCGGAGTTGTCGTTCGCGTCGAGTTGCGAGAGCGAGCCGATGTCGCTGCCGGTGTAGACGGCCAGCGTGGTGTCGAAGTCGCTGCCGGCGGTGCTGGCGCGGAAGCGGGTGTTGAGGTCGGCGGTCCAGGCGAACCAGACGGTCCCGTAGTTGACGACCCCGGGCGCGTGATCGGGCTCCGAGCCCTGCACGGTGGCGGCGGCGTTGGTGCCCGAGGTGGCGTAGGTGGAGAACGGGGCCGCGTTCTCGAAGTCGTCGTTGGCTGGCGGGTCGGGCCCGGGGAGGAGGTTGAGGAACGCGGCGCCCTGGGCGCCCTCTTTGCCGTCGATCGCGATCCGGTAGGTCTGGCCAGCGATGGGGCTGAAGCGGACGCGGCTGGTGATGGCGCCGGCGTCGTCGTTGCTCGCGACTTTCTCGAAGATGATGAAGGTGGTGCCGGTGTAGACGGCGAGGACGGTGTCGAAGTTGGAGCCGAGGGTGTTGATCTCGATCGATTGCGGCGGGTCGGCCGGGGCGGTCCAACGGTACCAGATCGACGAGACGGCGGGCACGCCCGGGTGGTGGAATTCCTTGGACGCGAACAGGGGATCCCTTTCGTCGCTCTCGGTGGTGGCACCGCCGTTCGGCCCGTCGGTGCTGACCGTGTCCAGCGAGGCGAGGATGAACGCGTTGTTGACGTTGTCGTTCGGCGGCGGCGCGGGGCCCCACTGCAGGCGGAAGTGGACCTCTCCCTCCTGGCCGGCGAAGCCATCGACGGCGAAGTAGTAGGTGGTGCCGAACTCGGCGAAGAACTGGGCGAAGCTGGTGGTGTCCCCCTCGTCGTCGTCGTTGAAGGTGACCAGCGTCAGCCCATCGAGCTCGGAGCCCCGGTAGACGGCGACGACGGTGTCGAAGTCGCTGCCGCTGGTATCCACGGCGGCCGAACCGGAAGTGGGGGCGGTCCAACGGTACCAGACCGAAGAGGAGTAGGCGCTCTCGCTCACGTGCTCGGGTTCGCCCGCTTGGACGGTGGCGCTGACGTTGCTGTTGGTCGTCGAGGTCGCGCTCTGGTCGTTCAGTTGGGGCAGGGTGCCGGTGAAGGTGAACGCATCTTCCCAGTGGTCGTTGGAGGGGCGGGCCGCCGTGTGTTCGAGGATGTTCAGCACCACGTTTCCGACGTCGCCATTGTAGCCGTCGAAGGCGATGTGGTAGGTCGTCCCGGACTGGGCGAGGAAGCGGATCCGGCTCTGTTTGGTGCGGCCGGTCGCGGGGTCGGTGGTGTCGTCGTTGCCGACGATCTTCTGCAGGCCCGCGAGCGTCGAGCCCGTGTAGACGGCCAGGACGGTATCGAACTGCAGGCCGGGGGGAGGGTTGATCAGGGCGCTGCCGAAGGTGTTGATCTCGACCGTCCCATCGGCGCTCGCGGTCCACTTGAACCAGACGGAGTGCGACGTGACACTGTTGAAGTCGTGCGCCGGCTCGTCGGGCTCGGCGGTGGCGGAGGTGTTGTTCTGCGCCGGGGCGGTGACCGGCAGCGGGCCGGTCAAATCGAGGGCGTCGGCGAAATCGTCGTTGGCGCGTGCCGCGCTGGCCGCACCGACGAGCGCAATGGCGATGCACCAGCGCCACCGCGCGGAGGGAGCGGATCGCGCCCGGGCGTTCAGGGCAGGAAGGGTTCTCATTGAGCCTACAATACTAGAGCCGAAGCAGCGGAATTCTAATAATTATAAACCTAGGCTCTGTATATTGCAAACTTATGATAATTACCGTCCTTCTTGAAGCGAATGCGGGAATCCCGGCGAGCGAGCGGACGGGCGTCCATCGCCAGCGAAGAGGACACCCGAGCAGCCAGGGCGTCTCGAAATCGTCTCTAACCCTTTGGCGCCGAGGAGGCAAAGGGCGGTGGCGAGCGCGTCGCTTTCGGCTGCGGTCGGGGCGATCACGCTGGCGGCCCGCGCCGAAGTCATGCCGAGTCCCGTCGCGGGATCGATGATGTGGGAGTAGCGGACGCCCTCGATCTCGACCCCTTGCTCGACGGAGCCGGAGGTCGAGACGGCGCCGTTGGCGAGCGAGATGACGATGCCACGCACCTCCGGGGCGGTGCCGTTCGGGCGCAGCGTGACCCGCCAGGCCGCGCGGTCCGGAGGTGGGTCGCCGCAGCGGACGTCACCGCCGGCAGCGATGCTCGACCGCGGGAACCCTCGCCGTTGCAGTTCGGCGAGCATGGCGTCAGCGGCGTAGCCTTTGGCGATCCCGCCGAAGTCGAGCCGGGTGAGCGGATCGGCGCGGGTCAGCGTCCGCCCCGCCGGGTCGAAGTCGAGCCGCTTCAATCCGGAGGCGGCGAGGGCAGCGGCGAGCGTTTCGGCGTCGGGCAAGGCGGCGTCGCGGCGGCTCTTGCGCCACTGCCAGGTGAGGGCGCCCCGGGCGGGGTCGAAGGCGCCGCCGGTGTGCGCGGCGAGTTCGGACGCGAGGGCCAACACTTCGGCGGACGTCGCGCTGACGGGGAACGGTTCGCCGGCCGGGCTGCGGTGGAACCGGCCGACCTCGCTGTCGGCACGGTAATCCGAGAGGCGCGCATCGAGGTCGGCGGCGATGGCGAGCGCGGCCGCGGCGGCGGGTGCGACCTCGGCACGCTCGCGCTCGGAGTGGACGACGATGCGGAACAGCGTGCCCATGCACGGGCGCTCGAAGGCGTGCTCGGCCGCATGCGACGCCAGGCCGGAGGCGGCGAGGAGGGCGGCGGCGACGGACCAGATCGGCGCCGCGCCGTTACTCCAGCGTGTCGTGGTCGATGCCTGTGTTCCAGTAGGCATTCATCTCTTCGGCGGAGGGGACTTCCAGCGGGCGGACGATGCGGAAGCCGAGCCACTGTGCGTCGGTGTGGTACCAGATGCTCTTCGGCAGCTGCGGGTCGTCCTTTTTCCACTCCTTGCGCGAGCCGAAGCGCGCGGTGCTGACGGTGCCCTCCGGGTCGTCGTTCCAAGACCCGCCGCGCACGGCCCGCGGGTAGAGGTCGCGACCTCGGGCCCACGGGTCTTCGGTCTGGTCCGGGTCATAGGGGGCGAAGATGTCGAGCGTCCACTCGGCGACGTTGCCGTGCATGTCGTGGATCCCCCACGGGTTCGGCTTCTTCTTGCCGACCTGCTGGTAGCAGAAGTCGGCGTTGTCGATGTACCAGGCGTAGTTCGGCAGCTGCGACTCATCGTCTCCGAACGACCAGCGGGTGTCCGTTCCGGCGCGGCAGGCATACTCCCACTCGGCCTCGGTCGGCAGGCGGTAAAAGTGGCCGGTCTGGGCGCTGAGCCACTTGCAATACATCAGCGCGGCGTGCTGGGTCATGGAGATGGCGGGGAAGCCCTCCTTGCCCATGCCGAAGGTCATCTCGACGTAGGGTTTGGTCGGCCGCGAGATGAGGTCGGTGTCGGGCGTGCCCTCGGGGGGGAACATGAGGCTGCCGTCCTTGTTGCGGCGGCCGCCCTCGAGCATGAAGGGCTCGTACTCGTCCCAGGTCACCTCGTGCTTGCCGATCCAGAAGGGCGAAACTTTGACCCTCCGCGCGGGTGCGGCCTCGCCCCCGTCGCCCCCCATGGTGAATTCTCCCCCCTGCACCGCGACCATCGAGTAGGGGACGCCGGTCGCCGGGACCTCGGCATCGTAGTCCGCCATGTCGCCCGCCGCCCGCTCGGGGGAGCCGGCGGTGATCTTCTCACGCAATCGCGTCACGAGTTCCATCTCGGCGGCGCTGCTGCCCGATGGCCACTCGGCGCCCGAGTTGATCCAGAGCTTCAAGACCCGGCGCTCCTCCTCGGTGAGTTTGTCGAGGATGGGTTCGACGTCGCGCTTGAAATCGACGATCGGCGGCATCTCGAGGACGATGCCCTCCGGCCACTTCGCACCTTGGTCGACCCAATCGCGCAGCGTCTTGATCTGCTCCGCGCTCATCGGGTTCTCCTCCTCCTTGGGAGGCATGATGCTCTTGTGGGTGGGGGAGAGCTCGATGAGGCGGATGAACTCGCTGTCGTCAGGGTCTCCGGGGACGATGATGTCGTCGATCGCGGCCTGTTCGAGCGTGTCGACCCGATAGTCCGCTTCGGCGAAGTCGGGGCGGTGGCACTTCAGGCAGTAATCGACCAAGATCGGTTGCACATCGCGGACGAAGTCCACCTCGGCGCGGGCCGGGGCGGCGAGGGCGAGGGCGGCGAGCAGGGCGGCGAGGGGGCGGCGGGGCATCGGCAAGGTTCGGGACGGTTCTCGGTGCGTTGTCGTCGGTGGCGGCTTCGTGTGATCAGATGAATTTGGTCTTGCCCGGTTGTGGCGTGGCGCCGGGATCGAAGTCGTCATCCCACTTCAGGTCGTCGGGGGCGAGGTCCTCCTCGGAGTTCATGGCCTGTTCCCAGGTGATCTTCTCGCCGGTGTAGGCCGCCATGCGGCCCATGATGGCGAGCATGGAGCTGTTGGCCATCCACTCGCCGTCGTTCTTCGCCTCGCCCTCGCGGATCGACTTGTAGAGGGCGTCGTGCTCCGCCTGGTACATGTCGTTGTTGAGCTCGCTGTCGGCGCGCCAGTTCTCTTTGCCGCGGATGATGCACTGGCCGCGGACGATGAGGGCGTTGCCTTCGGTGCCGGAGATGTAGTCGTGGTTCTCACCGTAACAGCCGGCGATCTGCCGCGAGCCGAGGTGGCAGCGCACCTGGCCGGGGTAGTCGTAGGCGATGTGGAAGTGGTCGTAGATGTTGCCCCCTTCGGCCGGGATCTGGCGCCCGCCGGTGGCGACGGCGCTGAGGGGGGCGACGTCTTGCATCGCCCAGGCGATCTTGTCGACGCTGTGCACGGCCTGCTCGACGAGGCTGTCGCCGGAGAGCCACGAGAAGTTGTACCAGTTGCCGACCTGCCAGGCGACGTCGCCGATGCCGTCGGGGCGGTTCTGTGCGGGGGGCATGGGCTTCACCGGGCCGGTGTAGTAGGTGGCGAACATGCCGTTCACCTCGCCGATGGCGCCGCCGTGGACTTTCTCGAAGAGCGCGCGGCGGGCGTTGTGGTAGCGCCAGCAGAAGCCGGTGATGAGGGTGAGCTCCTTCTCCTTCGCCAGCTTCGCCGATTCCAGGACGGAGCGGATGCCGGGAGCATCGACAGCGACCGGTTTCTCACAGAAGACGTGCTTGCCTGCCTCGATCGCCTCGCGGAGCATCTGCGGCCGGAAGCCGGGCGGGGTGGTGAGGATCACGACGTCGGAGCCTTCGATGACCTTCTTGTAGGCGTCGAGCCCGAGCAGCTTCTCCGGGTTGCCCACCTGGTCGGGGAAGCGTTTGCGGAGCTGGTCGATGGCGCCGGAGGCCTGGGCGTCCGAGACGTCGGCGACCATGGTGAGCGTGACGTCCTTGTCGGCGGTCAGGGACTGGTTGGCGGCGCCGCGGCCGCGGCCTCCGCAGCCGATGAGGCCGAGTTTGAGAGGGCTCTTGTTGCCTTGGCCGGAAGCGATATGGGGGAACGCGACGGCGGCGCCGGCGGTCGCGGCGGCACCCGCCTGGGCGAATCGGCGTCGGGTCAGCGGCGTGATGGTGGTCTCGGGATTGGGCGTGCTCATGTCGGTCTCGGGTCGGGTGTTCAAAAGGTCAGCCGGGGCGGTGTTGGGGAGGGGCTCCCGGACGGGAACTGTAGGCTTTCTACCGCGGCGTCGCCATGGATTCTTAGGCGCAAATTTGTGGGGATTGGGGCAGATTCCGAGCATCTCGCCCTAATGCGCTGTCCGCCCGGGCGTTATTGACCTCTGACAGCAAGCCCCCGGATGTCCAACCGCCCCAGCGCCGCCGACCCTGCAGCCGAGTTGCTGCGGAGCGCCCTCGAAGAGTTCGAGGTCCCGCTGACGCGCTACGCGGTGAGCATCTTGGGCGACCTGGAGCGGGCGCGCGACGCCGTGCAGGACACCTTCATCAGGCTCCACCGCCAAGACCCGGAGGCGGTGCGGGCGAAAGTGAAGTCGTGGCTGTTCACCGTGTGCCGCAACCGCTGCCTCGATATCCTGAAGAAAGAGAAACGCATGATCGCCATCGACGAGCAACAGATCGCCGCCCTGCCCGAGGAGCGGGACGATCCGGCGCGCGCGCTGCGCCGGGCGGAGGACCGCGCCCGCGTGGACGCGCGGGTGCGCGATCTGATGCAGCGGATCGAGCAGTTGCCGCCCCGCCAGCGCGAGGTCATGCGGCTCAAGTTTCAGGGCGACCTCAGCTACAAGGAGATCGGCGAGGCGCTCGGGATCACCACCAGCAACGTCGGGTTCACGATCCACAGCGCGATGAAGCGCCTGCGTTCGATGATGGTCCCGCAGGCGGAATCGGCCGCCGCCGCAAAGATTTAACCAATAGGAGGAAACGAAAATGATCGACATCGAAAACGACCCGCGGTTGACCGCCTACGTGCTGGGGGCGCTGTGTGAGGCAGAGCGGCTGATCTTCGAACAGGATCTGGCAAATGCCGGGGGGGCCGAAGGGGCCATCGCGGCGATCCGCGACTGTGCGGACGGCTTGCGCGCTGCGTTTGCGGCGGAGCCCCTGTATGGGCTCACCGGACAGCAGCGGGCAGCGGTTTTGGCTGAGGCGGGGGTCGCCGCCCGGCCGATCGTGCTGGAGGAGGCCGAAGTCGTCCACACCGAGAAGGTGCTGCCGTGGGTGACCCAGCCGGTGATCAGCGAGGTGGACAAGCGGCGCATCGCCGAAGCGCTCCGGCCCGCGCCTTGGCGGCGCGCGCTGCCTTGGGTGGCCAGCATCGGGACTGCGGTCGCGGCGCTCTGGCTGGTGTCGGCGATCGTGATGCACCAACCGCCCGTCGACGGTGGACTCGCCGAGGGTGGGGGCGCGGCCGACGACGAACTGCCGGCGGTCGGGATCGGTAGTTTCTTGGAGTCGCTGGGCGGCGAGGATGAGTTGCCGGTGCCCGCCGAATTGGCTGCGGCGACGGCGTTTCGCTACGGGGAGCCCCAAGAGGGAGCGGAGCCCCTGGTGAGCGCGGCGGGCCAGCTGTGGCGCAATCCCTCGTTTGCGAGGTTCCGGCGCTCCGCATTGCCGGTGCTGTTCGCCGGCAAGTCGTACGACATGTTGCGCCACTTGCTCGACGCTGGCCGGTTGCCGGAGATCGACGAGGTTCGGGTGGCGGAGCTTCTGAACGCCTATGAGTACGACTATGCGGCGCCCGCCGATGGCGAGACCTTCGCGGTCGCTTCGGAGGTCGCGCCCTGCCCGTGGGACCCCGCCCGGCAGCTGGTGAAGATCGGGCTGCGCGCGGCGGGTGAGGAGGGCGAGGCGGCCGTTGCCGAGGACGTGCGGATGGCGGTCGAGTTCAACCCCGCTGCGGTGGCGGGCTACCGCCTGATCGGCAGCGAGGTCGACGATGGAGGTGGCGCGTCGGTCGCCGCGGAGGGGCCGGAGGTGCCTGGTGGCCACACCGTGACCGCGCTCTATGAGGTGGTGCCGCAAGCGGCGGGGGGAGAGGTCGATCGGGGGGGCGACGAGATCGCGACGGTGAGCGTCGAGTACAAGAACGCGGTTTCCGGGGCGAGCGGGAGCGTGCAGGCGACGGTGACGGACGCCGAGCCATCGAGCGGCGGCTGGCGTGGCGCCAGTGACGATCTGCGGTTTGCCGCCTCGGTGGCCGGGTACGGTCTGCTGCTCGGCGCCGAGGAGGGAGAGCCGCTGGCGACATATGACCTGGTCCGCGAACTCGCTCGGGATGCCCTGGGCGACGACAAGAGCGGCAAGCGGAAGGAGTTCCTCGAATGGGTCGAAAAGACGATCGAGATCGATCGCCAAGGCTGAGGCTCCCCTCACTGAGGAGCCCCGTCCGCGCGGATCAACGGACCGCCCCGCCGGGGGGCGCTGGGATTCTTGAACCGCGGAGGGCTCCGGAGGCGCGGGCCGCGGTGAGAGGCCGTTCGCGTTGCTCAGGGTGACCGCGCCGCGGAGTTGAGGGGCTACCACCCTGCCGCGCTGAAATCGGATCCCCCGGCGCTACAGTGACCGCGACGAGACCCGGAGGCGGATGAATTGGCGCGGGGCATCGGCGAGCGGCGTGGTGCTGCGGTAGGTGACGGTCTCCGTGCCGTCGCCGTTGTAGGAGGCGGAGACGTATGCGGTGCCGATGCTCGACCAAGCGGACAAGTCGGTCGCGACTTCGACTTCGATCAGGGCGTCGTCGGCCGCCAGGTTGCGGCGATAGGTGATGGTCAGGTACTCCGCGAGCTCGCCGCCATTGTCGTAAGCCCCTGTGCCGGCCTGCGGGTAGGACTCGGGGCTGGCAGCGTTGTCGCCAGCGAGGGAGCCGAGGGCGTACTCGAGGAAGGCCGGGAGGCCGTCCCGGTCGCCGTCGGCATCGGGATCGCCGACGAAGGGGGTGGCGTCGGTGCCTCCGGGACTGCCGCCGAAGTTCGCACTGGCGCGCCAGTTGGCGGGCGAGGTGTGGTCCGGGTCGGTCTCCGGAGCGATCAACACGAGGCTGGCGCCGTCGCCGTCTGGTGCCGTCGGCCACGGCGCCCTGTCGTTGTAGGTGAAGCGGACGATGTCGGCTCCCGTAGAGTCGAGGAGTGCGACCTCTTCACCGGAATTGCTGAGGCTTGTGTCCGCGAACGAACCCGGAGCGAGCGTGCCGGCGAACGCCGGGTAGGCGGCGGCGAAGGCCGCGGGATTTTTGGCGACCACGAGATGGCCGCCGGCGGGGAGGACGGTGCCGAGGGGGAACGCGTAGTCGATGCCGACGAAGCTCGCCTCGGACAGATCGAGCGGGCCGGCGGAGATGTTCATCAGCTCGATCCACTCCGTGTCCTCGGAGGCACCGGGGGGATTGTACATCAGCTCGCTGACGACGAGGTTCCCGGCGCCGGCAGCGGTTCCGACGATAAAGTCGGCCTCGGTGAGCGCCGACCACTCGCCGTTGTTCAGCGCCCGGGCGCGGAGCGTGGTGCTCTCGGTCAGGGTCACGCCGGAGGCACCGGGGTTCGGGCGGGTGGCCTTGATCTCGACGTCGATACCGAGGTCGCTGCTGCCTACGGCACTCTGGTGCACCTCGACGGCGACGACATTCTCGCCCTCGATCAGGTCGCCGGGTTGGAGGGTGTAAGAGAAGGAATTGACGGCGCTCTCGGAGGAGCTGCCGGCAGCCGACGAGGCGAGGGTAGAGGAGGCGATGGCGCCCGCGGGCATGTTGGTGCGGGCGATCTCGACCCCGTTGAGGTAAACCAAGGCTCCGTCATCCCGTTTCACCCCGATCGACAGCTCGGTGTAATCGCTGGCGTTGGTCACATCGAAACTCTGGCGCGCGTAGGTGGTGATGAACTTGTCGGCCGATTCCGGGCCGAAGCTGACGGTCTGGTTGATCGTGCCGCCGGTGATGCCGCCGTAGCCGAGCATGGCTTGGCCGGTTCCCCAAGACGAGTCGTCGAAGTCCGGGTGCCGCCAGTTCGAAGCCGTGACGGGGGAGTCGCTGGCGCCGAGGTCGGCGCCGGTGTCGAGGAAGCGCCAGCCGTTCGCTTCGAAGTCGAGGAAGGTATCGAGGATACTGCCGCCGGCGAGTGAGCCGGCGCCGGGGTTGATGGCGCCGCCCGCCTCGCGGGGGTCGGAGCCGTCCAGCGTGTAGTAGATCTGGCCGGCTTCGGCGGTGACGCCGAGCGTGTGGCCGGTGGGGACGACGCCGCCGTGTTGGGCGAAGACGGGGGCATCGATCGAGGGGAAGAGGTTGCTGGAGCGCAGCTCGTTGACGATGGAACGCGAGTCGGACTCGTCGTGGAGCGTGGGGATGTAGTGGCCGACCACGTTGTCGCGCTCGGCCACCCAGTGCTGCTCGCGGGTGAAGTAGATCGGGTTGTTGATGGTCGGCGGGTAGTTATCGTTATCGATGTCGTTGGAGGAGCCCGCGGTGTTGCCGTACGGGGTGGTGGCCTGCACATCCCCCCAGCGGGCGGACTCGGCATGGATCGCCTTGTCGATCTCGGTGCAGCGCTTGAGGAAGCGGGCGATCGAGGCCTCCTCGCTGAGCGCGCCGCCGTTGAACAGGTGCATCTGCACGCGGTCGGCGAAACGGAGGCGGAACTCCTCATTGAGCCGCAGCCGTTGGAATGGCGCGCCGCCGCCGCGGCTGTCGCCGTATCGGTTCCAGCTGAACTTGTCGAGGGCGATCTCCTGGTCCCAGACGAAGAAGCGGAATTTGCCGTCGCCGCTGATGGCGTTGGCGGCGGCGTAGCCGTTGTGGTGCGGCCAGTCCTCGGAGTCGGCGTAGAAGTGGAGCAGGCAGTAGTCGATGTAGTTGTCGACATCGATGTAGTCCATGGCGCTCTGGTAGACCGCGTCGCTGGCGATGTTGCTGTTGAGCACCGACATCATCGCGGTCCAGCGGGAGGGGGCGCCGCTGAAGTCGGAGAACTGCTGCCAGTCTTCTTTCTCGCCGCCGAGGTGGTCGGCGTAGAAGTCGTCCTCGAGGCGCTCGGTGAGGTTGTGGAGGCCGAAGTAGAGCCCGTTGACGTAGAGGTGGACGAAATTGCCGTGGCTGCTCGGGTGGCCCATCGCCTTGAGCGAATCCTTCATCCAGACGTCGCGGATGTACATCGAGTCGTTCGGCCGGTAGCGGCCGCTCGACCACGAGGCCAGCGCCCAAGAGTCGGTGAAGCAGGCGCGCAGGACGAGCTTGTTGAACTCCTCGATCTCCGACTCCGGGAACAGCGGATAGCGGAGTTTAGGGGTGCCGTACTGCGAGGTGAACGTGACGCGCAGGGAGTGCTTCTGCATGCGGAAGGGGTTGCGGCTCGAATTCCCATGCGGGACGATCGAGCAGTCTTCTTGAAAGCCGGGGGTGCCGTCGGGGTGGATGTACTCGAAGGCGCACTCGCGCTCGTTGCGGCTGCGGGGGTTGGTGTAGATGCCGTCGCCGCCCGTCACGCTGGCTTGCGGCATGGTGACCGACACGGCCGGGATGTCGAGGAGCGCGTCGCGTATCGTATGTTGGGCGATGCCGAGCACGTCGTCGACCACGCGCGGGTCCATCTCGTAGTCGGAGGGGACGGTGCCCTCCGGGATGCTCCCCCAGATGGCAGGCCAGCCCGGCGGGTCGGAAGGCTGAACGGCGACGTCGTCGACGAAGATGTAGGTGTGGGTGTCGACGTTGGTGGGTAGCCAGTCGTTCAAGAACGCGGCGGCGCGGACGTTGGTGGTGGTGGTGATGGGGATCGGCCCCGAGTAGATGGTGCCGGTGGTGGCGGTCGGCTTCGAGCCGTCGGTGGTGTAGCGGACCGTGGCGCCGGGGGTATCCGAGGTGATGGAGAGGTCGAAGGGGGCGTCGTAGAAGCCGCGGTCGATGGAGAAGTTGGTGTCTTTGACGACGCCTGGGTAGGCGGCGGCGTTGTTGGCGGAGCCCGGGGTGCTGGACTCGAAAAAGACGGGCGGGCCACCGGCCGCTGGCAGACCGTAGGCGATGTCGGTGAACTGCTCGGGGAAGGCCGGGGCGAAGCTGTCGTCGATGGTGCTGCCGCCGGGGCGGACGATGGCGAGGAACTCGCCATCGGCGGCCAATTGGAAGTTCGTGTGCGGCGCGCCGCCGGGGTCGGTGGTGTCCTTGCCGGAGGCGAAGACGATGAGGTAGCCGCCCGCGGGGATCGAGACCGCGGGGAAGTTCCACTTGGTCAGGAGTCCCGCGTTGTCGGTGAGGTAGTAGCCGTCGAGGTTCACGGCGACGGCGTTGGGATTGTGGATCTCGATCCAGTCTTCGCGGTTGCCGAAGCCGTCGTCGATGTCGGTGTCGTTGCGGGCGAGAATCTCGTTGAGGCGTAGCGGGAGGAGGGTGTCAGGGAAGTCGGCGCCGTTGTTCGGGTCGGTTCCCTGGGCGATCTCGAGCGCGTCGTTGAACCCGTCGTCGTCGGAATCGGGGTCGGTCGGGTCGGTGATGTGGCCGTTGGCGGCGGAGACCTCATCGCCGTCGTCGATGCCGTCGCCGTCCGAATCGGCGAGCGTGGGATCGGAGCTGTGGAGATTCACCTCGTCCGAGTCGGAGAGGCCGTCGCCGTCGCTGTCGGGGTCGGTGGGGTCAGTCCCGGCGGCTTGTTCTTGCGCGTTGGTGAGGGCGTCGGCGTCGTTGTTGCCGGCGCCGCTGGCGGTTTCGAGATCGGGGAAGTAGAGGAGTTCCCAGGTGTCGTCGAGCCCGTCGCCATCGGAGTCGTTGACGAGTTCGATGAGGAAGGCGCGTTCGAACCATGCCCCTTCGGCATCGGTGGTGCGAACCCTGACTTGAAGCGTGGTGCCACCCGGGAAACCGGTCAGGTCGCGGTCGGTCTCGAGGCGGTCGCCATCGATGGCGAACTGGCCGTTGTCGGCAGAGCCGGCACCACCGGCGAGCGTGTAGGTGAACGTGTCGCCCGGGGTGGGGTCGGTGCTGGTCAGGGTGCCGACGAGGGTGCCGATCGGAGCCGAGCGGGCGATGGTGGTCGAGGATAGGGAGAGGTCGGACGGACCGGTCGGCGGGGTCGTCGAGATGATCGAGAGCGATCCGATGAGGGCGAAGAGGGCGTTGCCGCCACCTTGGCCATTGTCCATCACCATCGTGAGGGAGACGGGGGATCCGTCGCTGAGAAATCCGCGCGTGAAGGTGGATACCGGGTCGCCGAAGTTCTGGGTGCTGATGGTGATGCCGTTCGGTACGGTCACCGATCCGTCGGCGGCGCTGAAGGTATAATCGCAGTTGCCAGAGAGGTTGCCGTTGCTGGCGCCGGCGCCGCCATCGTGGTGGGTGGAAGTCCATTCGTAGGCGCCGGCGGGGAGGCCTGATACGGTGACGGTCATGGTGACATCAACGCCGCCGTTGCGGGTGTCGACCCCGATCCAGTCGTTGTTGACGTCGGAGGCGCTGCCATTGCGCGCCACGGCGCGGAAGTCGCTGGAGCCGTCCGGGAGGTTGGCGACGCTCAGCCCGACCGCGACGGAGGTTCCGAATGCGGTGTAGGAAGTGGTACCGCTGGGGAGTGACTGGTTGGTTTCCTCGTAGGCGGTGTAGCCTGAGGCGGTGGTGCCTCCGGTGGGTTGGAAGTCGATTTCGAGATCTTGGCCCGGTGAGGCGGAACAGAGTACGAAGCAAAGCGCGACCGCGCCGATGGGGAGGAATCTTTGGGGCATGTCGGTGGGGGATGGGGGAGAAATCCTATCGCGGGAAGCCGGTGGCGGCAACGTCATCTGTGGATGGGGACGACCCTAAAAAAGCGCCCCCCAGAGCTTTGGGGGGCGCTTCGAGCGAAAGGGTTGGTGTCGCGGCTCTGCTCGCTCTAGCGGCGGCGGCGCAGCAGAAAGCCGGAGAGACCGAGAAAGGCGAAGGCGCCTGTCGAGGGCTCTGGGATCTGCTCGATCGTGAGGCTGCTGGTCAGCGCGAAGAGCGCGTTAGGAGTTGTTGCGGGAGCGCCCTGTCCGGCGTCCATAATCTGCGAGAAGATCACATCCGAGCCATCGCTCGTGAAGCTGAAGCTCAGTGTGGAAGCGGCTAGGGAGTCGCCGGCGTTGCCTTGGCCGATGGTGATGCCGTCGGCGACGCTGGTGAGGCCGGAGGCGTCGGTGAAGGTGTAGTCGTTGGTTCCGTTCAGGTTGCCGTTGGTGGTGCCGGTCCCCCCGTCGTAGTGGAGGGAGGTCCACGTGTAGGCGCCTGCGGGCAGCCCCGCGATGTTGAGCGTCATGGTGACGTCGGATCCGCCTACGCGGGTGTCCACCCCGAGCCAATCATTGTGGGCGTCGCCGGAGCTGCCATTGCGGGCGACGGCGCGGAAATCGGCGGAGCCGTCTGGCAGGTTGGCGGTCGTGAGCGTGACGGTGACAGTCGTCCCGAACGCGGAATAGTTCGCCATCGCGGTGGCGGGGTTCGCCTGGTTGGCCGCTTCGAAGGCCTCGTAGCCGGCCGCAGTGGTGCCCCCGGCGGGTTGAAAATCGAGGCTCAACGATGCGGCCGACGCGGAGCAGGCGAGACCGAGGCTGGTGAGGAGGATGCTGGGGAGAGGACGGTGCATGGGAGGTATGAGGATAAACGATGTGTATAGAGATTGAAGATCGCTATCTACAAGTGAAAAACGAACTAGGGCTCGAAGACCCGAACGAACACTTGTTGTTCGGCGGTGATGTCGGGTTCACCGGAGACGACGTAGGTGGTGGAGTCTCCGCCGGAGGGGATGCCGTCGTCGATTTCGCTCCAGCTGTCCGCCTCGAGCGACGTGCTGTATTCGAGAGCGTAGAAGCGCCCCGGGATGGAGGGCCAGGTGACGGTTAGGGTCCCCGCTCCGCGATCGAGTTCGACGCCGGTGATTTGGAAAGGAGATGTCCCGCCGACCGGGGGGCCGACGGCGAGCCCGTTGACGAAAACGTTGTGGGAGACGTCGGGGTTGGTGGCGGCGACGATCCCGTCGATGACGGCGACCCCTGCCGCGTTGGTGACCACCTCGAAGGTGATGGTGTACTCCGCGAGGCTGCTGGGATCCGGGGAGGAGGGGAACATCAGGGTCGCTGCTGTGGGCAGACCTGCCTGGCCCCAGTCGGCGTCGCGGCCGTTGTTCGAGGCATCATCGTAGGCCCAGATGGTGATGGGGTAGGTCGCCGATCCCCGCAGCCCGGATAGGGTGATGCGGAGGCCGGTGCCCGGCGCGCTGTCGAAGCTGCCGTTGGCGAACACGAAGTCGTTCCACATCGCGGCGTGGGCGGGGTCGGCACCGGCTTCGAAGTCGCCGCCCACCCGGTCGCGGATGTCCACGGTGACGGCACCGATCACTTCGGTGGTGACGTCGATGGCGCCGTCGCTGCCGTTGCCCTCATCGGCGGCGGTCCAGCCCTCCTGGGTCGATGCGCCGATGGGTTGGAAGTCGAACAGCGCGATGGCGCCCCGCGAGGGGTCGAAGAAGCTCTCCGGGTCGGAGGGGTCGGTGCCGTGGACATTGACCTCGATCCCGTCGGGGCGGAGGTCGCCATCGGAGTCGGCGATGTTCGGGTCGGTGCCGGGCTGGGTGGCCGGGGCATTGGGATCGTGGGGGAGGTCGGGGTTCTCGACTCCGTCGAGCAAGCCATCGCGATCGGAGTCGGAGTGGAGCGGATCCGTGCCGGTGGAGGAGGAGTCGGTCCAACTCCCCGAGTCGTCCTCGACGCCGTCGAGCAAGCCGTCGTCATCGGAGTCCGGGTCGGTCGGGACCGTGCCGAGTGCGAATTCTTCGGAATTGTCGAGCCCGTCATCGTCGAAGTCGTCGCCCGGCAGGACGTCCTCGATGCTCTCGATGGCATCGTCGGGATCCGCGTCGATGATGGTCTGTTCGTAGGCGTCGGGGAGGCCGTCGTCGTCGAGATCGGCGGCCTGTGAGATCACGAGGCTGTTGATGAAGACGAAGATGGCGTTGATATCGCCGGCGCCGACATCGGCCTGTCCGTTGTCCATGACGAAGCTCACCACGATATCGCCCAGCCCGTCACTGGTGAAGTCGCGTGAGAAGGTGGCCGGAGGTTCGTCGTCGTCGAGCTGCCTCGAGATGTTGATGCCGTCGGGCACGGTCTCGGTTCCACCCGCATCGGTGAAGGTGTAGTCGGCGAGCCCCTCGATGTTGCCATTGCCGCCGTCGTGGTGGCCTGAGAGCCAGTTGTAGTCGCCGGCGGGGAGGCCAGAGACGGTCATGGTCATGGTGACATCGACGCCGCTGGCGCGTGTATCGACACCGATCCAGTCGAGGTTCGGGTTGGTTGCGCCATCGGTGCCGGTGCGGGTCACCGCGCGGAAATCGAGGTTACCGTCGGGGAGGTTGGCGGTGTCGATGGTGATCTCGACCTCGGTGCCGAAGGCGGTGTAGGTGTTCGTGATCGTGGGTGGGTCCGCCTGGTTGGTCGCCTCGAAGGCCTCGAATCCGGAGGCGGTGGTGCCGCCCACGGGTTGGAAGTCGAGTTTCAGCTGAGCGCTCCCGGTGGCGATCCCGATTGCGAGGAAGAGCGCGGTGGTGTGGTGTGTCATCAGGTGCAGGTGGTTGGCGGTGGGGGGGGAGGGGCTTGCAGGCGAAATGGGGGGGCGCGAAAAAGCCGGAACCCGAGGGTCCCGGCTCTTCGCGGAAGAGGGCTGGGACGCCTCAGGCTAACGGCGTCTGCGGAGGAGCAGGAGGGCGCCGAACAGGCCGAGGACGCCGGTGGTGGGCTCGGGGATCTGCGACAGTTGGAAGCCGTTGATGCCGAAGAAATCTTGGTGGACCATGTTGCCAGGACCGAGTGGGGCGAAGCGGACGACCACATCGTCGGTCCCGTTGGCAGTGAATCCGTAGACCATCGTCGAGGAAAGATCTGCTGGATCGCCACCTGCGACATTCACGCCCGAGCCCGGGAGGATTTCGTTTTCGGCGGGGGTTCCGCCAGCGAGGCTGTTGGTCATCCGGCCGTTCATGATCGCGCCGTAGGTCGCTCCGCCGTCGGTGGACACCTCGATGGTGAAGAAGGCGTTCATGTTCTCCACATCGTGGTGGAACGAGGTCATGGAATAGTCGGCGGCGGGCAGGCCGCCGAGCGATAGCGTCATGTAGGTCGGGGTTCCATTGATGCCGTCCCACCCGCCGGTTGCTCCCGCTGACGTGCGGGAGTCGACGCCGATCCAATCCCGGAGCAGGTTTTGGTTGTTGCCCAGCCAAGAGCCCGCCTGACCGTCGGAGCGACCGATCGATTGGCGGATGGCGTTGCTGGAAGAGTTCGGCCAGTCCGGCAATACCGAGACGGTGGCGGCGCCTGTTTGAGAGAAGCTGGTATTGTAGATGCCGGCGGTGGCAGGGTTCACGTGCGCCGCGCTCTCGTGGTTCACATGGTAGGACATGTAGCCCGCTTCATTGTGAACGGCGGTCGCCGCTGTCGGATCGCCTGCCGTGGCGCCTCCACCGTTGGCTTGGTTGGAGTTGAAATCGAGCCAGAGCGCACCCGGGGCGGCGCCCGCGAGGGGGAGGAGGGTGAGAAGAGAGAGTTGGGAGACTTTCATGAGGGAACTAAAAAACGAGTTCTTAGCCTCCAATGGGTGTCGGACGGAAGCGAAAAATGGCGAATTTGGCACATTGGGGGCCGGTGTTTCCCGCCCGGTCGAAGGAAATCGCTCTCGGGGACGGGCACCCGAACGAGGCTCCCTCCGCGCCTCCCCGACCCGAGCCATGCCCGATCTGCAAGACGCAAAACCGCGCCGACCGGGGCGCCTTTTGATAAGCGATGGTGCTAGGAGCCTGTCGGACTTAGTTTGCGGGGGCCACCGCGCGCGGGTTCTGGCCGGAGGGTGACGCGTTTTCTCCCCGCGGGCGGGGCCGGCTCGCGATATTGACCATGCCGGGCCCCCGGGGCTT
>JAUIGD010000082.1 GCA_030430255.1 Verrucomicrobiia bacterium | reverse complement strand
TCCGGTTCGACCTCCCCCCGGAGCCGCTCGTGAGCCAGTGGGCTCGCTCTTTCCGCCAGTTGCTCCAACGGCGCTTCCAAATTTGATCGCACCCGGGTGAACGCGCCTCCAACACGCACCGCCCCGCCCTACACGCCGTTCCACCGGCGCCGGGATGCCCCACCGCCAGTCTTGCGCGGGCTGGATGCCGCCGTCGCAGGCTTCCGCAGTCGCCGCGCGCCCCCCCTGGCCCCGCTGCCCGCCCCCGCGCACTCGGTGCTCAGCGACTACTCCGATACCGCGGCGCTCGGGAGACTGGAACGCGATGGTGAACTGGCCTCCTTCGCCGCCGCCGCGCTCGATGCCTCCGGCGACGGCTACGACCCGGTCGCCGCGGCCGCCGCCTGCGCGCTCGCCCGCGGAGGGTTCGTCGAAGCCCTCCCCGCAGTGGCGCGCGACCGCGCCCTCGCGGTCGCCGCCCTCGCGCTCGCCGCCCGCAGCGCGCCCTGTCATATCGTCACGCCCGACCCCTCTGCGGCGGAGGCGTGGGCGGTGACCGCGGCGCCCCTGTTCGCGGCGTTCGGCCTCACCCTCACGGCGATCCGGGAACAGGCGACGCCCGCGGAACGCCGCAAGGCCTACACCGCCGACGCCGTGGCGGTCGCGTCGCGAACTCTGATCGCCGACGTCACGCGCGACGAATTGATCCTCGGGCCGCTGGCCCACCCCTCCCGACGCGCCGCGGCCGACCTCCACAAGGCGTCCGCCCGCCACACCGCCACCATCACCCGGGGCCTCGGCAACGCCCTGTTCCTGGATGTCGCGGCTTCGCTCTTCGACGATGCCGTCGCCCCGGTGCGCCTGACCCGTGCCGCTCCGGACACCGGCCTCGCCGAGCAGTGCCGGGCGGCCCTCCAGTTCGCCCGCGGCCTCGAACCTGGAACGCACTTCCGCGAACGCCCGCCGACCGGCTTCGAATGGACGGCCGCCGGCGAACGCGCTCTCGCCGGCGCCCCGGGGCACCGAGACTTTGTCGCCAATGCGGTGCGCGCTCTGTATTTGTTGGAGGAGGGGCGCGACTACACCGCACGCGACGGCGCGGTGACCCTTCGCGACAGCGCGACCGAGGAGGAACTCTCCGGGCGCTCTTACCGCCAGGGTCTGCAGCAAACCGTAGAGATCCTCGCCGGGGTCACGCCCTCAGCCTTGGTGGAGAGCGTTGCCCAGATCAGCGTCCCGGGTTTCTTCCGCTCCGCCTCCCTCCTGGCCGGCACCGCCCCATCGCTGGCGGGCCTGCGCGGCGAACTCTTCGCCGTGTATCGCGGCAGGTCGTCGGCCGCATCTCCCCCGGCGACCCTGCCGCACCTCGAGTTCCACGCCGACGAGCCGTCCCTCACCGAAGCGCTGATCCGCGAAGCCTCGCACTCGGGCGCCACCGTGGTCGCCCCCAACAGAACGACCTCTGCAGCGATCTCACGGGCGCTGCGCGCAGCCACGCCGGTCGTGACGACCGCGACCGACGCGCTCCCCGAACCGACCCCCAACCGCTTGCTCTTTGGCAAGTTGCCCAGCAGCGCTCGATCCGCCTGTCAGCTCGCCGCGAGCGCCAATTCCATCCAGTTCTATTCCAGCCCCGACGACCCGCTCCTCGCCGGCGCATCGAGCCTCGCGAAGCGCCTCCTCAGATTCCCCCCACTCCGCCCGGTCGCTGTGCACCTCCTCTGGCGACAGCTTGCGAAACAGGCGCGCAAGGCGCGGCTCGCCACCCTCCGCGCCGACGACTGGGGCCGCTCGGTGCTCAGTCGCTAGCCCGGACCGCCTGCCGGGTGCGAAGCGGGCGGGCAAGGAGACGCCGCCCCGTCGATGCCCCACCTTCACCTCGTGCCATCCCTCCTCGCCCGAATGGCGCTCGTTGAAGGATCGGCATCGACGGGTGGCAGCGTCCCGGTGCCCACTCGCTTGGAGCCGTCAAGGCATCGGGGGCGTCCCGGTGGCTCGGCCGCGGGTTTCATTCCGGGGTCCTTCCGGCTGCGCTTGTCAGGATGACACCGCACTTCCTCGAGAGGGCTGGTGGCCATCCCCTCACACCGCCCTGACCGCCCTCAAGTCCGCGGAGCGGTCACCCTGAGCAACGCGAAGGGCCTCTCACCGCGGTCCGCGTCTCCGGAGCCATTCGTGGAGGGGCTGAGCGTTGGGAGCGACTCGGGCGCAGGGTGTGTCCTGCTCCTCCGCTTCACTCTCCCGCCGTTTCCACGAACAGACGGTAGGTCGCCGCTCCGACCCCGATCAGGCAGGAGCGCACGCCGCGCGGGTCGGGCGCGGTGCCGCCCGCCTCCAAGTAGTTCTGCACCACCTCCCACTGCAATTCGTCGAGCACGACGATGCGGCGCCCGGGCGCCCGCGCCGCCATCACCGCGGGAGCGACCAGCGGCTCGTCTTTGCCCGGGTCGCGCACCCCGATCAGCCGTTGCCCTTGCAGGACGGTCATCCGCCGCGCCGCCTGCGGCATGACGAACTCCGCATACACCACGCCCTTGGCCGCCGAAGCGACCGGCAGTGCCCGCGCCGACTCCAGCAAAGCGGTGGCCGCCGCGCGCACCTCGGCCGGGTACTGGTCGAAGGGCAGGGACTGCGAACTGTGGACGCTCGTCCCCCTGCGCGCCGAAACTCCCAGCCGCATCCGTTCGGCGCCGGCCCGTCCGACGATGCGCCCCCGCCCCGCCGCATAGAGCACCGATTTCCGGCTCGCCTGCCCCAACATCTCCAGCCGCACCTGATCAGGGACGCCGCGCCCGCCACGGACGACCAGCGGACCGATCTGACCGTCGATCACCCGACGCTCCAGCAAAAAACACAAACCGGCTTCACAATCGATGAAGGTCTCGCCAGCGCCCCCGGCATGATCGAACCCCAGCCAGAAGGTATCTGCCTCGACGCTCGCCGTCTCGCTCTCCTTCAGCAGTTCTTCGGCGCTGCGCACCACGGGTTCGGCATCGAGCTTACCGAGGGGGACGCCGGCCAGCGGTTCGACTCCGCGCGGCCCGACCGGCTCGGCCTTCGGCACCGGCGCGACTGGATCGGCAGGGGGCGCGGGGACGGCATCGGCACCGTCCGGCGGGGGCGGCAAAGGCACGCCCTGGCCGGGCAGCAAAGGCGTTGCAAGCGCCCAGCACGCCGCGAAAGATAGGATCTGCGTCGTCCTCATTGAGCGCCACTCTAACCGCAAACCCCGTCCCGCCCAAGTCCTCTATGCCCCTCACCGTCAACGGCGAACCCGCATCCGACGCCCTGCTCGACGCGGAGTTCAGCCAGATCAAAGCCCACTATGAGCAGCAGGCGAACGTCTCCTGTTGCGAACGCGACGAGGAGTTCATGGGTTACGCCAAGGACAACGTCATCGCCCGGATGCTGCTCTCACAACAGGCGGCGCGCGAGATTCCCGAGCCCGCGCCAGAACGCATCGACGCTCGCTTGGCGGAACTCCAAGAGGAACACGGCGGCGAGGAACGCTTCTACTTCAACCTCGGGATCGCCAAGGGCGAAGAGGGGGCCGTCCGCGATGAGATCGCCGGCGCGCTCCGGGTCGATGCCCTCGTCGAAAAGGTCGCCGGCCCGGCTCCGGAACCCGACGGCGATGCTCTGAAACGCTACTACGAGGAACACGCGGACGACTTCAGAACCCGCGAGGAAGTACGCTCGACCCACATTTTCAAGTCGCTACAGAAGGCCGAGCACCGCGAGGCCTTGTTCGAGGAACTCCGGGGTGTCCGCGCCGAGGCGCGGGCCGGTGCCGACTTCATGGAACTCGTCCGCACACACAGCGACAAGCCTGAGGAAGAGGCCGATCTCGGCTGGTACAAGCGGGGCGAGTTGATGGACGAGTTCGAACTGATCACCTTCAGCCTCGAGGTCGGCGAGGTCAGCCCGGTGTTCGCCAGCCAGTGGGGGCTGCACCTCGCCAAACTCACCGACCGTCGCCCGCCGCAGCCCCTGCCCCTCGAGGAAGTCGCCGACGAGATCCGCGAGCGCCTCGCTGCCGAGTACCGGGATGAGCGGCTCAAGGCCTATATCGAACGCCTGCGCGCTGAGGCGGAGATCGTCGAAGGGACGTAGTGGGCGCCGGCGGCTGCTAGGATGGCATGGCCACGAACGGTAGCGGAGCTCCGCGCCGGTGCGGAGCCGGAGGGAGAGCGTCCCCCGTTTCCCTCATCGGGCGCTACCGCATAAGCCGACCAAACAACGGTTTTGGCAAGGGGAAGTCACCCCTACAACGCCGCCGCATACAGCCTCTCAAAATCCCCCGCCGACACCGGCACGGGATTGAAGCCCGCCGTCCACTGCCCGGCAGCCTCCTTTGCCAAAGTGGGCACCATCGCGCCCTCGACGCCGCGCTCGCCGAGGCGCACCGGCATCCCGGCACCGGCGAGCAGCTCGGTCAGCCGGCCCGCGAGTTCGCCCCCGAACAGCCCACGGTACAGCGCTGCCACCTCGGCTGATGCGGCGGCGTTGTGGCGCACCACATGCGGCATCATCATCCCCACCGCCTCGCCGTGGACGATCCCGTAGTGCGCGGTGAGGGGATTGGCGGCCGCGTGCGCCGCGCCCAGCATCGAGTTCTCGATCGCGGTGCCCGCATAGGCGGCACCGAGCTGCATCCGAGCGCGCGCCTCGAGGTCGCGCGGCTCGCGCAACACCCGTGCGAAGGCGCCCTCCAACAGATCGAAGGCGAGCTTTGCGTAGGCGGCGCTCACGGGCGTCCGCTTGGCGGTGACGGCCGTCTCCACCGCATGCGTGAGCGCGTCGAACCCGGTGTGCGCCGTGACCATCGCCGGCTGGGTGAGCGTCAGTTCCGGATCGAGGATCGCCACCCGGGCTGCGGCCTTCTTGTCGCCGCAGGCCATCTTCATGTGCGTCTCCGCATCGGCGATGAGCGCGAAGCTCTGGCATTCGCTCCCCGTGCCAGCCGTGGTGGGGATGGCGATCATCGGCAGCATCTCCTCTGTCGCCTTGCCGACGCCCCAGTAGTCGCGCATGGCGCCGCCGTTGCTGAGGATGAAGTTGCAGCCCTTCGCGGTGTCCATGCTCGAGCCGCCGCCGAGCCCGACCAGGATGTCGGCCCCCGCCGCCCGGGCCGCCTCGACGCAACGGGCGACGTCCTCGGTGGTCGGGTTCTCGTGGACGCCGTCGAAGACCTCGACGCCCAACCCCGCCCGGACGAGCGCGGCTTTGACCCAGTCGGCATGCCCCGCCTTGGCGATGCCCGGATCCGTGACCAGCAGAGCCCTGCCCCCCCCGAGCGCGCTCGCCTCCTCCCCCACGGCCGCGACTTTGCCCGGCCCGAACACGACCCGGGTCCCCGGGGTGTGGGCGAAGGAGACCACCTCCTCAGCTGCGCCGAGGCCATCGGTCAGCGAGGTGAGCGAGATCGGGGCAGACATGCGGGCGGCGGCGACGGGCGCTCGCTTCAGGCGACCTGGATCGACCGGCGGCGGTAGAGGAACTCGAACAGGTTGCCCTCGTGCGGCTGGTCCCACTCGACGTGGTTGGTCGCCATCGCACCCACGTTCAGCCGTTCGATGTGGGGTGCGGCGACCAGCGAGTCCAGCCACCCGGCGTCGTTGCCGATCGCGGCGACCGCCAGCGACTTGCCGATCGCCCCGAGCATCTCCGCCTGCGGCATCTCGACGACGCTGGCGTAGGGGAACAGGAACTCCGTGTTGCCGATCGGGTGCGCGATCGAGTCGCAGCGGGTGATGGTCGGCAGCATGTAGTGCATGCCGTCGCGCTGCTGATAGCGGGGCGTGCCGCGCTTGGCGAGGCTGATGTCCCGCGCCCCGCCCTCGGCCAGCCCCTCTTCGATCGAGCCATCGATCCACTCCGCCATCTTCGGGTTGGCGAAACCGGACAGCGTGGCCCCGGGGTCGTCCTGTGCCCTAGGTACCATCGGCAGGAGCGCCTCGGCCAGGGCGTCGGCGATCTCGTCGGCGTATCGCGGCACCACGATGCAACTGGCGTTGATGCACGAGCGGCCGGAGTTGGCGCTCACCGACCGGACCATGAGTTGGAGGTGCTCGCGCCAGTTATCGATCTCGTCCTCACCGATGAGGATTTTCGACCGCCCGGCACCGTGGACCTCCACGCGCGGGTCGTCCTCGTACTGCCGCACCGTGTCGTCGCCGCCGAACAGCATCACCCGCCCACAGCGGCGGATGATGGCGGTCGAGCCGTCGTGGTCGGCCGGGTAGAAGCTGAACGCCTCGGGCGGGGCGCCCGCTTTGATGAACGCCTGGATCACCCGCCACGGCGTCCACGGCTCCTCGCGCCCCGGCTTGAGCACCACCGGAGTCTTCATGGCGATCGCCGGGATCCACAGCGCGTTCACGGCCGGGCTGTTGGATGGCAGAATGACGCCCAGCGCTTCGGCGTTCGGGACGAAGGCGACCCGCACGCCGTTCTGCACCGAGTAGCCGCTGTCCAGAACGTCCGGCGCCAGCCCGCGCGACAAGCCCTTGAAGATCGTCGGCACCTGCGCGAACACGCCGTGGAGGCGCTCCATGTTCATGCGGATCAAGGCGTGCGGCAGGCCGCTGGTCGCGGCCAGCGAGCGCAGGTAGTCGTCCGGCGACTGCATCGCCCCCGCCTCCCCGACCGGCAGCTCATCGTTCAGGAAATGCTCACCGGCACGCAGCGTGATATCGAGCAGTTCCTGCGTGGTGAACCGCTTCAAAGCCTCGCGGCCGGAGCGCAGATCCAGCAGGTCGCGGCGGATCAGGCCGGAGTTCGACATGGTGATCTCCGCCACCGCATCGCCGCCCGCCACCGGCGTGATGGGTTGGGCGTCGAGGCTGCGGTAGATCGAGCCAGCACGGAGGAGAGGGATGGTCGGGATCATGGTCGTTCGGTGGGTAACTACTCACACATCTCTGCCCGGCCTCTAGTACACCCCCTCCACCACCTTCTTCGTCATCGCCCCGAACGGCCGCACGTCCCCCACGCCGTCCCACGGGTGGCTCGCGATGGGCTCGCGCCGGATGGCCTCGTCGCGCTCGAGGAACCGCGGCATGAAGAACTCCTTCGTCAAGGTGGTCAGTTCGACCCGCCCGAACTCCCCGTAGGGCATCGTCTTGGTCGTGTCCTGCGGATCGACGACGCGCAGGACGGCACGCGGCTGCGGCGCGTAGTAGGTGACGCTGTAGGTTTCGTCCAGCGGGCGGCTGACGGCCAGCCCCATCAGGGTGTTGCCGTAGGTGGGAACGAGCAGCGTCTTGCCCTCCAGCACCTCCTCGACCCAGAAGCGCACCGCCTGCGGGGTCATCGTCGTCCCGCCGCAGAACACGCCCTTGATCCCCGCCCCGGGGATGGAGATGCGCTCGCCGATGGACTCGAGCAGCTTCGGCGTGGTGAACATGCAGCCGATGTCCCGGTGCTTGATGATCTCCACCGCCTGGTCGACCACGTGCCGCTGGTAGCGCTCGACCTCATCGAGTTGCTTGCGCACGATGAGCTTCTTCACCCAACGCGGGTCGAGGTCGATGTGGTAGCAGCTGCCGCCGCGGTGTTGAGCCAGGTGTTCGACGGCGAGCCGCAGGCGGCGCGGCCCGGTCGGACCGACCATGATCCAGTTGGCGCCGCGCGGGAAATGTTCGTCCGGGAGCGTGTCGGAGAACATTTCGTAATCGTGTTTGTAGTCGTCCCAGCCGACCCGCTGTTTCGGCAGGCCGGTGGTGCCCCCCGTCTCGAAGACGTTGAACGGGCGGCCGCCCATGCCCTTCGGCACGAAGCGCTCGTTCTTCTCGTCGCGCAGCCACTCGTCCTGGAAGTGGTCGAATTTGTAGATGTCGTCGAACGACTTGATCTCCTCGCGGGGATCCCAGCCGGCGCCCGCCTTCCAGTCGAGCCAGAACGGACAGCCGCTCTCCTCTGAGAAGTGCCAATCGAGGATTTCTTTCAGGTGGGCGTCGAGCTGGGCTTTGGCTTCGTCGGCAGTCATGGGGAAACGTTTGCTGGGGTTGGAGGGACGGGGATGAAGGCGGCGTCCGGGAGAGTCTCACGTCGGCAGGCCATCCGCGGACCTACCCTTCGCCGGGGACGGCGCGCCTTCCCGCAGACGGTCATCGGAAGTCCGGGAAAAACTTGTCGATCGTCGCACCGGAGGGTTTCGGGGTGACGAGGGAGACGACAATCATGGCGATCGCGCCAGCGCCGAAACAGGCGGCGGCCGGGACGATGGCGCCGAAGGCGAGGATCTCGCCGCCGAACCCAGATTTCACGAAATAGAACAGCCAGGTGCCGATCGAGGCGATCACCGCGGCGTAGGCGCCGGCCCGGGTCGCCCCCTTCCAATAGAGGGCCGCGAAGACGAGGGGGGTCAGGCTGGCGAAGCCCGAGAAACTCCAGACGGCGAGGTCGAAGACGTTCCCCCCCGCCAGCGAAACGAGATAGGTGATCGCCACGATGCCGACGATGAACAGGCGCGCGATGCGCACGATCTGCTTGTCGGTGTAGGTGCCCTCGGGTTTGCCGTGCAGGACGATGTCGTTGGTGAACATCGTCCCCAGGCAGAGGAACTGGGAATCCAGCGATGACATGATGGCCGCGAGCACGCCGGCGGTGACGAGGCCGACGACGACCGGGTCTTTGATGAGCCCCTTCACCATCAAGCTGAGCACGGCGCCCGTGTTCTGATCCGGCAGGCCCGCGATCGCTTTGTTGAGCGGCGCCGGCATCCCGGCGATCCCGCCGACGAAGGCGGCGGTCGCCCAGGTGCCGATGAGCACACAGGGCACCCAGACGATCATGATGCACAGGGGGTGGGCGATGACCGTGAGCCGGAAACTCTTGGCGCTCCGCGCGGTGAGCCAGTGTTGGAAGAGGTGCGGGAACATCCCGACGCTCAGCGGGATGAACATGTAGGTGAGGAACACCAGTGGCGGGATGCCGGTATGGCGCGGTGCCTCCTGCCCAGCGATCGCCAATTCGCCGGGGGTGCGGACGAGGTGTTTCGGGCTGGCCGCCTCGATCGCCGCGCTCAGGCCCCCGAGTTTGTTGCTGATCAGATAGAAGGCCAGCAGCCCCATGCACATGAAGACGATCGTCTGGAAGGTGTTCGCCCACGCGGTCGTGCGGGAGCCACCGAAGAACACGTAGACCAGAACGATCAGACAGACGGCAAGGCCGCTGAGCCAAGGGGGGACCGAGCCGCCCGTCGACGCGAACAGTTCGGGGAACATGCCCTTCGTCACCCCGGCCATGGTCTTGCCCGTGCCCAACACCCCGATCAAAAGGTAGGGGATCACCAGCAGCACCAAGATCGGGAACAAGAGGTAGCCGAAGCGCGGCGACTCGAACCGGGCGCGGAAGAACTGGATCTGGGTCACATAGCCGTACTTCTTGCCGAACGCCCACAGCTTGATGCCGATCAGGAAGAAGCAGGCGGCATGGATCAACCCCGACGACGACGCCATCAGGCCGTAGACCCCGATGCCGCGCTGAAAGGCCTCACCCGTCGATCCCACCAAGGCGAAGGCGGTCATCGTCGTCCCGAACACGGACATCAGCAGCATGAAGGGGCCGATGCTGCGGCTGGCGACGAAATAGTCGGCGCTCGTGCCCCGGAAGAGGCGCGAACTGAACAGGGTGATCGCCAACAGCACACCGATATAGATGCCGATGACGACCAGCGGGGTGGTCGAGGGGGCTTTGGCTGCGGCGGCCTGGGCGAGAAGCGGTAGGTGGGTCATCAGAGGCGGAGTTCGCTAGCGGGCTGCGGGCGGGCGGGTCGGCTTCGCGGGGTGCGCAGCGCCGTCGCGCCCGCGGGCAGGCGGGGCCGGGGCGTTGGAGGTGGGGTCGGGCTCGGTCAGTCGTCGGATTCCGCCCAGCGCTCGAGGCGCGAAGGCCAAGCGATCTTCATCGCGAAGGCCCATAGGGTGACCGCGGCGAGGGAGAAGCAGGCGTGGTAGAACAAGCCGATCGGCATGAATCCGAAGACCAGATGCTTGCTGTCCCAGTTCCAGAGATCCTGGTGGAGGATGGCCAAGACGATAGCCAGCCCCGCGATGGTCCGCTTCGCGTGCATCGGATCAACGGGCTGCGGCCGCTTCGACACCGCCCTTGAAGGCGTAGAGATGGGTCTGGCTGGCGATATAGAGGACGCCGTTGGCGACCACCGGGCTCGCGTAGACGGGGGCGTCGAACTCGATGACGCCGAGCTTCTCCATCTCCTTGCCGTGCTTGAGGACGATCACCTCACCGTCTTCGTTGCCGATGTAGACTTTGCCGTCGGCGACCAAGGTGCTGCCCCAGATGTGGCTCTTGGTGTCGTAGGCCCAGTAGGGCTCGCCCGTGGCGGCATCGACACAGTGCACGCGCCCGCGGTAGTCGGCGCCGTAGGCGAGCCCGTCGGCGATCGACATGGTGGAGATCCCGCGCTCGATGTCGGTGTAGTCCCAGACCAACTCGCCGCTCTTCGCATCGACGCAGATCATGCGACCGACCCCTTCGCCGTGCTCGGGGTCCTGGCCGATCAGGGCGTAGACCTTGCCGTCCACGTAGACCGGCGAGCAGATGAACTCGCTCGGCCCCTCGAAGGGGGCGTACTTGATCGGCTCGCCGTCCTCGTCCTTGCGATACTCGGGCAGGTTGCCGTCGATCTTCCACTTGTGCGGCATGACGAGGAAGCCCTCCTCGTCCTCTTTCGCGTCCGGGCTGAAGGCGTGCAGGTAGCCGTCGCCGCCGCCGAAGAAGATCGTCGGCTCGCCTTCGACCTCCGCGACGCAGGGGCTCGACCAGTTGCAGTGCATGACCTCCGCACCGATGCCGGCACCCTCTTCGCCGATCAGCTCGCCGGTCTCCAGATCGAGCAGGATCAGGCACGGTGCCTGCGGTTGCGGGATATTGAGGTGCGACCAATCCACCCCGTTGGAAGTGGTGATCACCAACTTGCCGTCGGCGATCGACGGCGAGGAACTCGCGATGTTGTGCGGGAAGACACCGAGGTCTTCACGCATGTCATAGACCCAGATCACATCGCCGTCCTTCTCGCCCGGCTCGACGACATTCCCGTCGGAGGCCATGAACTTCGCTTCGTCCTTGAACGGCCCGTCGTTGCCATCCTTCATGCCGTCCATGTCCACGCACATCACCTGGCAGCGGTTGGAGATGAAGTAGGCTTTGCCTTCGTGGATCAGCGGCGACGAGCAGACCCCCAGATACTCCCAGTCCGAAACCTTCCCGGCGCCGAGCTTGGGGATCACCATCTGCCAGAGGAACTCGCCGTCCGCCTCGTTGAAACACATCACGATGCCGCGGTCGCCGACGTGGTTCTCGTCTCGGGGCGCCTCATTGTTGGTGCCGATGAGAACCTTGCCTTCGGCGATGGTCGGCGTTCCGTAGGACTGCGAACCGATCTTCGCCACCCACTTGACGTTCTTGGTGGTGGCCATGTCGATCTCCTCGGTGCCTTTCTTTTTATCGCCCGGTTCCAGTTCGAGCGGGATGCCGGTGGCATCGGACACCATGTTGTTGTGGCCGTCGCCGCCCCACTGGGGCCATTCACCAGCCTGCGTTGCGGCGGTGGTAGCGAGGGTTGCTGCGAGGAAGGGAATGCTCCGTTTCATGGTCTGTCGGTGGAGGGGTTGGGCCGGGTTACTCGTTCGGCGTGATGGAGATATTGTCGATGAAAATCGGCTTCTGGCTCTGCGGGGAGAACCCGAACAGGCCGGGTGCCCCTTCGGTGTGGCCGTTGGTGTGCGGGACTTCAATCGTCCACTCCCCGGGCTCGTCCTCGCCCTTCGGCCACGCTTTGGCCCGCACCGTCGCGGTGCCGTCATCGCCGAGGTCGACCCTGCATTTGAGGGTGTACCACTGCTTGTAGGTGATCTTGAAGGGAACCGAAACACGCAGCCGCTCCTGGTTCGAACTCACCTCCAACACGTTTTGGTTGCCCTTGAGCTGCACGAGGTAGCGCTGGTTCACGAGGCCGACATCGGATTTGATGCGACGGTTGCCGTCGGTCATCACATCCGCCTGCATCGTGTAGTTCGACTCCGAAGGGGCGCCGATGAAGGTGGTGGCGCGCTGGAAGAGCACGCGGTCGAGCGTCTTGCGCAGGACTTTGTTGCCCTCGAGTTCGCGCACCTCCCACTTGAAGCGGGCGCCGATCCAGGGCAGCGGCGGGTAGGCGAACTTCTCGCCCGCATCGACGGTCGAGTCTTCGCTGGTCTCGTAGCCTTCGAACCCTTCGGTGAACGGGATGGAATCCAGTACACGGCCGCGGAACACCCCGGCGAGGCCACCTGCCGTCGCCTTCCACGCGCCCGCCGACGCCTGAGCCTCAGGCCCTGCGACCAGCACGCCGTCCGCGAACTCCGCATCCATCTCAGCCCTCACCTTGGCGGTCGGCGGGACGAACTTCGCGGCGGCAACCGCATCGGCGACCCCGACCACATGCCCTGCGGCGTCGAGTTGCTGGAAGGTCAGTTTTTGACTTTGGCCCGGCTGCAGCAGGACATCGTTCGGCACCGCCCGCAGCTCGGTCGCGGCACCGGGCTCGCCCTGGGCGGGCGTCGGCCAATCGGGGCAAGTGATGCCGCTCTGCTTGAATTCCCAGCAGTAGAGCTGGGTGGTGGTGTGCAGATAAAGCCGCCCGCCACAGATGACGGGCGAACCGATCAGGTTGCCGTCCAGCTCCAGCGTGTGCAGGATCTCGGCACCGTCGTCGGAGGGCTCGATGACGTAGAACTTGCCGCTGAAGATCGGCACGTAGAGCTTGCCGTCGCAGTAGAGCGGCGAGGAATGGAGGTTGTCGTTGCCCAGCTTCTCGTGCCAGAGGATCTCTCCCGAATCGGCGTCGACGCAGACAAGCTCGCCCACTTTGGAAATCTGAAAGACCCTGTCGCCAACGATGACAGGGGAACTCGTGAACGCGACGGTCGGGTTGCGCCATTTCTCGGAACCGGCGGCCAACACCGCCTGTTCGGCGCCGTGCTCGACCGAGCCGGGCAATTTCAAGGCGATCATCCGGCCTTCTTCCGTGCTGTCGATATTCTCTTTTCCGTGCGGGCAGATCACGGTGTCCTTGTAGAGGACGGGGCTCGAATTCACGCCGCCGTAACTCATCTGGAAGCGCCAGATCGGCTTGCCGTTGAGAGCGTTCACGCAGACGAGATTGCCATCGCCCGTGCCCGCGTAAAAAACGCGGGTCCCGTAGCGGCTCTCCACCACGGGGGTCGAATACGAACTGTCTTTCGGCGCGACGCCTGGCTCACACGACCACAGGATGTCGCCGCTCCGCTTGTCGAACCCGTAGAAGCGGTCCCGCGCCGGCCCCTGCGCCCCCCAGTAGCTCGTGATGCAGTGCATGATGACGATGTCGCCCTCGACGATCGGCGCGCCGGTGCGCCCGTTCGGGAAGGTCAATCGCCCGAACCGCTCCATCATCGAGTGCTCCCAGAGGATCTTCCCCTCCGGGCTGACGGCGAGCATCCGCCCGTTGGTCGTCTGCAGGTAAATGTTCTTCGTCTCGGGGTCGATCACCGGTGAGCCGATGGAGTAGCGGTCGTAGATCGTGTCGGAGATGTAGTCGCGGAAGGCGAGCAGCCACTCCTCTTTGCCCGTCGCGGCGTCGATGCAACTCAGCGTCTCCTCGACATCCGCCCCTTCCCCGCGGTAGCCGAAGACGAACATCTTGCCATCGGCGACGACCGGGGCGCCGCGACCTTTGATCGGGTAGCTCCAAACCGGCTCCTCATTGAACCCCCACCCCTCGTAGGTCTCCGGGCAGACACCGGAGCCATCCGCGCCACGCCAGGCGAACCAGTCGGGTGCAGCAAGCGCGGTGGAAGAGATGGAAGCAATCGCGGCCAGCGCCGCGGCGGGTAGAGCCAAACTGAGGGTCTTCATGGACGGCGAGGACTAACGCGGACGCGCACCGTTCGCGCAATGAGAGATTGGCGAGATCGTCCGGCGGCTCCGATTGTGGGAACATTACAGGCTTGGCTCCAATCTCAACGGGGATCGTCCCGCGCCGGCGGCGAGCACGGCATCGCCATCCCGCTCGGATCGATCTCCATCACCCCGGGCGAGGCGCCGCCATCCGTTGAGGCTGAGCAGGCGGCGGAGGGATCGCCGAAGCGGCTGGGAGCAACACGCTGCCCGAACCGGGCACAGCACCTCAGCGTCGACGAGGGCGAGCCGCAGGCGACCGTCCGCCAGCTCCGGTCAGCGCAGATCCCAGGCAGCGAGTTCGCCTTTGTTGCTGCGCACGAAAAGCATCCCGCCCGCGAACGCAGGCGGCGCCCACACCGGTTGGCCTACCGCCTGGAAACGCCCCAGTTCCTCGTAACCGCCGGGATCGGCCTTGCAGACGATGACCTCGCCTCGCTCGCTGACCGCGATCAGGTGCCCGTCGACCACGATCACGTTGCCGCGGTTGCCCCCCACCGCCTCGGTCCATTGCAATTCACCATTGTCGAAGCGGAGGCAGTTCAGGCGCGACTTCGAATTGTTGTCGCCGGTGATGAGGAAGAGGTGGTCTTCGACCCGCACCGCTGACTGGAACTGCGCCACCGCATCGCGCGTCTCATAGACCAATTCCGCCGCGCCCCCCGTGATGGAAATGAGCCCGCCACCCTTGCCGTACCCGGAGCAGACAAAGAAATGGCCCCCGTGGTAGACGGGGGTCGCGGCGTTGACATCGTAACTGGTCTCCCACTTTTGCCGAAACAGCTCTGAGCCATCCGCTGGATCGCGCCCGACCAAACCAGCCGCATTGAAAAACGCGACGCCCCAACCTCCCTCGCGCGGGTAGGCCACCGGCGCCGCGTAGGCGGCGGCATCTGAACCCGCCTTCCAACGCACGTCCCCTGTCGCCGGATCCAGGGCAGCCGCAGAGCAACCGTTGCCACCCGGCTCCACCACCAACAATCCGCCGGCCAGCAGCGGAGCGCCGGCGTAGCCCCACTTCGGTCGCTTTCCGCCGAGATCGTCCACCAAATGCGTCTTCCAGCGCACGGAACCGTCCGCCGCGTCGAGACAGCGCAGTTCTCCCTGGTGGCTGAGGACAAACAGCGAGCCAGCCGCGGGTGCCAGCGTCGGCGTCGCGGCGGGGCCCCCTTGAAACTGCCGGTCGTCCAACGGACAGGGGTAGGAGACAGACCAAAGTTCCTGCCCGGAGACCGCATCGATGCAGGCGACGACATCGGAAGCGTTCGAGTTGCCCGAGGTGTACAGCCGCCCGTCGTGGACGACGATGCCCGACACGCCGGTGCCCACTTGCGCCGCCCAAAGCCGCGCCGGTTCGGACGACCAGTCCGCCTTCCCCAGCGGCTCCCGCGATCTCCCGTCGCGGGCAGACCCCAGGTGCCCCAACCAGCCCTGCTCCACCTGCGCCATGGGAGATTCCCCCTCGGGGTCACGCTCGAGTTCCGCGGTCCCGGACTTGAGCTTCCGGGAACAGGACACCATCGAGGCAGAGGCGGCGAGCAGTAGCAGGAGGCCGACAGGCGATGTCAGGGGCAATCTCATGGGCTCCACGCTAGCCCAAAGCCTGCGGCGCCGCTAACAAACTGAAACCTAGCCCGGATCGATCACCACATTCGCAAGCGAGGCGCGCCAACCGTCCACTGAGCCGATTGGAGGGTGCCTTTTCGGCGGGCAAAATCCCGTGTCCCGTCCGGTTGACAGCCCTTGGCACCGGGGGTATAGCTCACGGCTCGCCCCGCTGCAGCCGAGCCTTCCCCGTTCGCAAGCGGGGCTTACCCTTTTCGACAAGCGAATCCCACCCATTCCAATCGAGTCCGCCCTCCCGCACGCCGCCCATGTCCCAGATCGAAGTCATCCTTAAGCAGAAAGTCGACAACCTCGGCGCCGAAGCCGATGTCGTGAAGGTTCTCGTGCCGCAAGGCAAAGCCTACGAAGCCACCCGCGGCAATCTCCGCCACATCGAGGGTCTCAAGCGCTCCCGTGCCATCCGCGAAGCCAACGAGTTGGAGGCCGCGAATAAGTTGGCCAACCGCCTGAACAAACAACGGCTCAAGTTCGAATTGCTCATCGGCGAAGGGGGCAAATCCTTCGGTTCCATCACCGCCAAGGATATCCAAGAGAACCTCGCCAACACCGATCGGCAATTCCGCGACATCGACCGCCGCCAAATCCAGCTGGCCAAGCCGATCAAGAGCACCGGCGACTTCGAGGCCGAGATCAAGCTTCACCCGGAGGTGACGGCCGTGCTCAAATTGAAGGTCAGCGCCAAGGTCGAGGAGACGGAGGAAGAGGGAGATACGGACGGCGAAGAAGGTTCCGCTTAAGAGCGCTCGCTCGATGCGGCCGGAGTAGCCCTCTCGACAATCAGATCGGTTTTGGGTCTGCGCCTGGCGCTGCGGCTCTCTCCGAGGGGGTCAAAACTACCCGGAAACCGGCGCAAAGCCGCAGTTTTCGGTTTGGAAGGAGGCACGACAAAAATTTTATCAAGGCGGTGGTAAATTTTTAGGTTTTTTGACTTTGAAGGGGTCTGCGTTGCCTCATACTGCGGAAGATTTGGACATTTTAAATGCCTGAGACTCCTTCCCCAGACGACTATCCGCCTTACGAACCCGATCCCGAAGAACTCCGCGCCACGTTGGAGCAAGGATCGGACTCCCCCGAAGACCACGAGCCCTTGGTCGCGTTGAGTTCTGGGGATGATGACGACGAAAGCCCTGGCGCTGGTGCTTTCGCCCCCACTTTGCAGGGCACCGGCATTAGCGGTGGCCACCGAAGCGCCCCGGAGCAGGCCGGTGGCGACCGGGCCGGCGACGCCGAACGCCGAGGGCGTTCGGGTGGCAAGCCGTCTTCCAAAGACATCGCCCGCGCGCTCCCCAATAGCACCGATGCGGAGAAGGGGGTGCTCAGCGCCATGCTACAGGCGCCGCAGGAGCTGGTCGGCCAAGCCGTGGAAAAGCTCCCCTCGGAGGCCTTCTACGTCCCCGCCCACCGAACCCTCTACGAGCTCCTGCTCCGGCTCGGAGATGAAGGCAAACCGATCGATGCCATCACCCTCCAAGAGGCGCTGTTGCGCGAGAAACTGACCGACAAGGTCGGCGGGCCGGCAGCCGTGCTCGAGCTGATCGATTTCGTCCCCGACGCCAGCCACTTCGACTATTACGTCGAACTGGTCAAAGAGAAGCACGTCCTCCGCGATATCATCACGACCTGTACCGACTGCATGCATTCGGCCTACGAGCACGAGGGGGATGCGGCATCCATCCTCGACCTGGTCGAGCAGCAGATCCTCGATATCGGCGATCGCAACGCTAAGCAAGACGGTACCGGGACGATGTCGGAACATGTCATGAGCGCCATTCAGGCGATCGAGGACATGTATCAGAACCGGGGGCAGGTCCAGGGTGTCCCCACCGGCTTCCGCGACGTCGACAAGCAGCTCAGCGGCATGCGTGAGGGGCAGATGATCGTCGTGGCAGCCCGCCCGGGCATGGGCAAGACCTCGTTTGCCATGAACATCGCCGAGCACGTCGCCGTCGAGGAGGGGCTGCCGGTTGCCATCTTCAGCCTGGAGATGACCACCCAGGAACTCGTCCAGCGACTCCTCTGTAGCCGCGCGCGGGTCAACGGCCAAAAGATCCGCGCCGGCATGCCGGAGAAGCGCGACTTCCCGAAACTCATGCAGGCCGCCGGTGAGCTGGGCAAGGCGAAGATGTTCATCGATGAAACCCCCGGCATCAGCATCATGGAGATGCGCGCCAAAGCCCGCCGGCTCAAGCAGAAGGAGAATATCCAGCTGATCGTCATCGACTACCTACAGCTGATGAAGTCCAACACGCGCCGCGCCCAAGACAACCGCCAGATCGAGATCTCCGAGATCTCCGCCGGCATCAAGGCGATGGCCAAGGAGCTCAAGCTTCCTGTCGTGGTGCTCGCCCAGGTCAACCGGAACCCCGAAGACCGCAAAGGCGGGCGGCCGCGCGTCAGCGACCTCCGTGAGTCTGGCTCCATCGAGCAAGACGCCGACGTCGTCGGGCTGCTCATGCGTCCGGAGATGTATGCCGACGAAGAGGAAGACCGCGACGAACAGGAAGGCGAAGCCACCCTCATCATCGCCAAACAG
>JAUIGD010000557.1 GCA_030430255.1 Verrucomicrobiia bacterium | reverse complement strand
TTGCCGGCCGGCAAGGTCGACCGCGCTGCAGGGGAGCTCCTCTGCGGGCCGCGCCTCGCCGGGTTGGTCGACGAGTCGCGGGGTTGGTTCCATCGGGTGGTCATCTCTGCGCCGGCGCTGTGCGTGGTGAGCGATGGTCTGCTGCTGGCGCGGCTCGCGGAGTCGGTATGCTTGGTGGTCGAGGCAGGGCGTTCGACCCGGGGTGAAGTCCGTCGCGCCTGCTCGTTGTTGGCGATGGCTGGAGTGCCGCCGGTCGGGTTCGTGTTGCGAGGGGGGCGGGGGAGGAAGGTGTCGGTCCGCCGGTCGCGCGCGCGGGTGCCGGTCGACGAAGGTGAATCGGTGTTGCAGGGCGCATGACGGTGGCGGATCAGGAGAACGGGGGCGGTGCGGCCGCGGCTTGGCGGGCGCGATCGATCAAGCGGGCGGTCGCCACGTCGATGGCGTCGAAAGCTGGGACGGCCATGTTGCAATTGGTGTCGGTGCCGATCGCGGTGCGCGTGTTGGGGCGGGAGGAGTTCGGGCTCTACGCCAGCATCTCGATGGTGATCACGACGATGATCCTGTTGGAGGTGGGGGTCGGGCCGGCATTGGTCCACGGCTTGTCCGGGGCGGCGGCGAAAGGGGATCGGCGGCGCGAGCGCGAGTACGCGTCCACCTCCTTCTACCTGATGATCGCGCTGGCGGTGCTCGGCTGTCTGGCGCTCGGTGCCGCTGCTCTCTGGATGCCGGCGGCGGTGCTCTTCGGCGAGGCGTTCTCCGCGCACGGGGACGGTCTGCGCTCCGCGCTCCTGTTGGGCGTGTTGTTGTTCGGCGCCGTCTTCGTGCTCAGTCACACCGAGCGGGCGCGGGAGGGGTATCTCGAAGTCAGCCACAACAACCTCTACGGGGCGGCCGGGAACTTGGTCGCGGCGGCAGCGGTGGGCGTGGGGGTCTGGTTCTTCCCGAACATCCACTTTCTGTTGTTGGCCGTGTTCGGGCCGCAGGTGTTGGCCAAGCTGGCGAACACCTGGGCGCTCTGGCGATCGCGCCGGCACCTGGCGCCTTCGCCCCGCGCCTTCCGTCCGCGGTTGGCGCAGAGCTTGCTCAAGGACGGCCTGGCCTTCTCGGCCGCCTACTCGGTGGTGGGCATCGTCGAGTACAACTTGGCCACCAACCTGGTGGGCCGCGCCGGCGGGCCGGCCGACGCGGCGGCCTACAGCGTTTTGGTCTCGCTGTGCATCATGGCGTTGGGGTTCGTGGTCATGGTCACCACCCCCACCTGGCCAGCGGTGGTCGACGCGCGCGCGCGGGGCGATCTCGCCTGGGTGCGGGCGGCGGCGCGCCGGCTCTACGCGTTCGCCTTGGCCGTCGGGTTGGCGGCGCTGGTCGCTCTGGCGGGCGTCGGGACGCTGCTGTTGCCGCTTTGGCTCGGGGACGAGTTCCGCGATATCGGCCGGGCGACGCTGTGTGCCTTCGGAGTGTACTTCCTAGCGCATGTCTGGCGACATGTGAACCACGTGTTGCTGATGGGGATCGGGGAGGTGGGTGTGTTGGCGCGTGTGCAGCTCGTCGAGTCCGGGTTGGTGCTCGTGCCGGTGTGGGCAGGCCTTTCAGCGTGGGGGTTGGCGGGCGCATTCTGGGGGATGGCCGGGGCGATCGCGCTGATCACCGGCTGGCTGCTGCCGCGGATATTCTGGGGGGCTCTCCGCCTCGACCGGATCGATCACCGACTCGAAGGCGAGGCGCAGGAAAGCGCCGCAGTGGCGAGGCGGCGGCAGCGATCGGCGAAGGGGCTGGGCGAACACCCTCTCCAGGACGACCGCCGCGCCGCCGCCGACGGTGTGGGGCTCTCCGCGCCGCAGCCCGAGGCTGGTGACCGGCCCGGGTTAGAGGTGGGGGCGGCAGAGGTCGGGAAGGGCGAGGGGGGGCGCCTCGCGAGTACGGCACTGTCGATCAGCAAAGGATGAAACCCGCATTCGCCATTACGGTTTGCCTCGTCGCTCTCGCGGCTCTCGCCTTCTCAGCGGGGGGCTGGGCTTTGACCGTCCATCTGGCGCCGACCGGTGACGATGCGGCCGCGGGCACCCGAGATCGGCCGCTGCGCGACTTCGGCCGGGCGCTCGAGCGTCTGCGCGAGAGCGGCGAACCGCATCGCGAACTGAGGGTCGCGCCCGGGGTCTACCCGATGAGCGAACCGCTGCGGGTGACCGCCGCCGACTCCGGGCGGGCGGGGCGCCCACTGAGGATCGTCGGCGACGGGGCGGGCGTCGTCCTGTCGGGCTTTCGCGACCTCGATCCGCGCGGGTGGGAGCCGGTCACGGACGAGGCGGTCTCGGCGCGGCTCCCCCCTGCGGCGCGCGGGCGCGCCGTCCAGTATCGCTTTGCCGGGAGCGACCGGTTGCGGCTCGGCAGGATGAGCCGGCGCGGGTTCGATGCCGACGAGCACCGCGAGGTGGCGCCGGCGATGCTCTATCTCGGACCGGTGCGGATGCAGATCGCCCGCTGGCCGAACCATACCGAGCTCGAGGTGACCGGGGTGCGCGACCGCGGGCCGACTCGCTATGCGGAGGGCGAAGGCGCGTGGGCGGCGTTTTGGGGGACGGGCGGAAGTTTCGAGATCGCGACGGACCGTGCGACCGGCTGGCGGGAGCCGGGCAAAGCCTGGGTGAACGGTCGGTTTGGCTACGATTGGGAGTGGAGCGTCAACCGGGTGGAGGGCGTCGGTCCCGGAGGTGCGATCACACTGGCGCATGGCGAGGTCAGCGGTCTGGCGCCCGACTCGGCGCGGCCGGGGCAGTTCTACTTCGAGGCGGTGCTCGAGGAGCTCGATCGACCGGGCGAGTACCACATCGACTCCGAAGGGGGGAGGCTCATCTTCATGCCCCCGGAGGGCGATGCGGGGGGGTGGGAACGGCGGGCGCGCCTCTCGTGGCTCGAGGATCCCCTGTTGATCATCGAGGGCGCGGAGCACGTGGCCGTCGAAGGGTTGGCGATCGAAGGCGGGAGGTCCGGCGGCATCGCCGTGCGCGATGTGCGCGACGTGTCGATCGAAGGGGTCAGCGTGCGCCACTGCGCGGGGGATGCGCTTGCGGTCTCCGGGCGGGAGGTGCGCGTCGGTGGCCTGTTGGCTGAGAGTTGTGGCGGGAGGGGGGTCCTCTTGGAGGGCGGAGATCCCGCCGCGCTGCGATCCTCGGGGCACAGCCTGCGCGGTTGCCGATTTGTCGGGTTGGGGTGGTGGGACCGCGCTTGGCGGGCAGGGGTCGAATTGCGCGGGGTCGGCCACGAGATCCGCGATTGCGAGTTTGCCGAGC
>JAUIGD010000556.1 GCA_030430255.1 Verrucomicrobiia bacterium | reverse complement strand
AGGCCCTCGCGAGTGTTTCGGGGTGGAAATCGGCGCGGATCAGGCCCTTGGAGGGGCTGGCTTTCTTGATCTCGGCGATGAGGCCGTAGCCGGTCTTCGATGCCGCTTCGAGGGCCTCCGCGAAGCCGCGCGGCGGGGACTGGTCGCGGGCGGCAGCTTCGAGCTCCGCGAGCGGGGTTCGAGCCTTAGCGGCGGCGATCTCTTCGAGCTTGTAGGCCTTGATGCGGTCGAGAACATTCATGGCTCTGGGATTAGCCTGTCATGCGGGATTTGGAAAGTCGGTCTGCGAGACGTCTGCGAAACGTATGGCAACTTGTCGGTCACGCCCAGCGGATCGGGGTTTCGCCCCGGGCGGTAAGCCAGACGTTGACGCGGCTGAAGGGGCGGGAGCCGAAGAAGCCCCGGGAGGCGGAGAGGGGTGACGGATGAGCGGACTCGAGCTTCAGGTGATGGTCGGAGAGAGACGCCCCGAGTTTGCGGGCGTGGTTGCCCCAGAGGAGGAAGGCTCGGGGGGCGTCGTCGAGGCGGGCGAGGACCTGGGTGGTGAGTGTGGACCAGCCGAGTTTGGCGTGGGCGTTTGCTTCTCCCTCGGGGACAGAGAGAGAGGTGTTAAGGAGGAGGACGCCCTGGTCGGCCCAGGGGGAGAGGTCTCCGGTTTCGGGGGCGTTTCCGGTGTCGTCTTGCAGCTCGCGGTAGATGTTTTTCAGTGAACGGGGAAGCGGGGTCCCGGGCGTGACCGAGAAGGCGAGGCCGTTGGCGTGGCCGCGTGTCGGGTAGGGGTCCTGGCCGAGGATCACCACTTTCACGGCATCGGGTTGGGTGTGCTCAAGCGCGGCGAAGCGGAGGTGATCGGGCGGGAAGATCGGTCGGGTTTCGGCGGCCAGCGCAGTCTCCATTCCGGGCCAATCTCTCGTGAAGAAGGGCAAGTCGGCCCAGGCGCCGAGGCGGGAGAGATCCTGTGTCATGGGGCTTGGGTAGACGCGCTGGGCAAGAGGTGCAACGGCGGGCTTCCCGGAGCGGGTTGAAGCGTGCATAGAATCTTCCAAATGGAGGCGCAAATGGACGAGACCACTGAGGCGACGGGTGTGCGGCTGAGCGACAGTCCCGACTGGCGGTATCTCTTGCGTGAGGTCGATGCGATGTACCGGCAGGGGTCGGATGGCGGGAGTGCGGCGATCCGTGCGCATCGGCGGCATGTGCGGGAGCGGATCTCGGCTGTGGTGGAGGCGAACCCGGCGCTGGTCTACCGGGTGCCGGTGGAGAAGCCGGTTTGTGCTTATCTAGGGCGGGCACTGGACAATGGGACGGGCGGGGCGATGGCTCCGATGGCGCGGGCGCTGGCGCGGGTGGCGGGGGAACTGACCTGGGAATACGGGTATACGAAGGTGCCGAAGGGGCTGGCTTCGAAATATGCCTATGCAGAGCTGATGGGGCCTCAGGGGCCGGTGCCGGCGGAGCGGATAATTCTGGGGCTGGTGCTGTTCGCGCCGAAAACCACCTATCCGCAGCACAGCCATGCCGATATCGAGGAGAGCTATATCTCGATCTCGGGGGCGTGGTCGGAGAACGACCTGGCGGTCTATGCGCCGGGGTCGCTGATCCTGAACCGGGCGGCGCATGAGCACCGGATCACCACCGGGGCGGAGGAGCCTTGTTTGCTGGCCTATGCCTGGACGGGGGTGCCGGAGCGGTTGTCGTCGCCGGGGATGAAGTTTTCGGCGCGGCGGCGGGCGCGGGTGGAGCAGGGGATCTAGATCGGTTAGGTGGAAGAGGACTGTCTGCCCCCGCCACTTTCAGTGGCCCCCCGAGGGTATTTATGGACCGATAGAAACCAGAGGAATTTTGCGGGGTAGTTATTTGCCTGACGTGACGCGGGCGAGGCCTTCGACCTTTTCCTTTGCCTTGCCGCTGTCGATGCTCTCGGCGGCGATCTCGACGCCCGCTTTCAGCGTCTCGCATTTGCCTGCGATCAGGAGCGCTGCGGCGGCGTTCAGGAGCGTGGCGTCGCGGTAGGCGCTTGGCTCGCCCGCCATCAGGGCGCGGAAGGCGGCAGCGTTGTCTTCGGGCGTGCCGCCGAGGATATCTTTCAGCGGATGGACGGGTAGGCCGGCGTCTTCGGGGTGGACCTCGCGGGCGGTGATCATGCCCTGCGAGAGCGCGGCGACGGAGGTGGGGCCGGTGATCGACAACTCGTCCATGCCTTCGTGGCCGTGGACGAGCCAGGCGGCCTCGGTGCCGAGTTGCGAGAGCGTCTCCGCCATCGGGAAGATCAGGTCAGGGGCGAAAGCGCCGGTGAGCTGGCGCTTGACGCCTGCGGGGTTGGTGAGCGGGCCGAGGATGTTGAAGATGGTCTTACAGCCGAGTTCCATACGGACCGGCATGACGTGTTTCATCGACGGATGGTGCATGGGGGCCATCATGAAGCCGATACCGACCTCTTTCAGCGCCCTTTCAACGACTTCCGGGCCGACCATGACCTCGATCCCCATGGCCGCCTGCACATCCGCCGCGCCGGATTTCGACGACAGGTTGCGGTTGCCGTGCTTGGCGACGGGGACGCCCGCGCCCGCCACGACGAAGGCGGCGGCGGTGGAGATGTTGAGCGTGCCGAGCGCGTCGCCGCCGGTGCCGACGATGTCTATGGCGCCCCCGGGGGCGTTCACGGCGGCACATTTGGCGCGCATGACGGCGGCGGCGGCCGTGTATTCGGAGACCGCCTCGCCGCGCGCGCGCATCGCCATCAGGAGGCCGCCCATCTGGGCCGGGGTGGCTTCGCCGTTGAACAGGATCTCGAAGGCCTGCTGGGCCTGGGCGCGGGAGAGCGGGCCTTCGGAGGAGGCGAAGATCAGCGGTTTCATCGCGTCGCTCATGCGGGCACCGGGAGCGTGTCGAGGAAGTTTTTCAGCATCTTGTGTCCATGTTCGGAGCGGATCGATTCGGGGTGGAACTGCACGCCTTCGATGGGCTTTTCGCGGTGGCGGAGGCCCATGATCGTGCTGTCTTCAAGCCACGCGGTGACTTCCAGGCAGTCGGGCAGCGTCTCGCGGTCGACGATCAGCGAGTGGTAGCGGGTGCCGTTGAGCGGCGAGGGCAGGCCTTTGAACACGCCGCCTTCCTCGTGATGGATATGGCCGAGCTTGCCGTGAACGATCTCTCCGGCGCGGACGACCTTGCCGCCAAAGACCTGTCCGATGGTCTGGTGGCCGAGGCAGACGCCGAGGAGCGGGATGCCGGTCTCGGCAGCGGCTTCGGTGAGTGCGAGGCAGATGCCGGCGCGGTCGGGATCGCAGGGGCCGGGGGAGA
>JAUIGD010000081.1 GCA_030430255.1 Verrucomicrobiia bacterium | reverse complement strand
AGCGGGAGCGGCGCGCGCCGTGCGGTTGCGGCGAGCAATGGCGAGACCAGGATGAGCAGCAGCAAGTCGCGGATGAACCAGAACTGAAACGCGATCGGCAGCCGGGTGATACCGAGCGCCGCGTCGACGGCGGCGGCGGCGCCGCCCGCGGGGAAGCCGTTGCGGGCGACCGAGAATGCGAGGACACCCGTACACCAGATGAGAAGCGGGATCGCGAGGCTGCGGGTGCGGCGGAGGATGAGGTCGCGGTAGCCGTGGCGGGAGAGCGAGGAGGCGAGGAGGTAGCCGGAGAAGAGGAAAAAAAGGGGGACGGCGGTGCGGCAGAGAACGCCGGAGAGGATCTCCTGCAGGAAGGCGGCCGGGGCGCCGAGCGCCTCGGGGCCGAGCCAGCGCCCACCGACCTCCTCGCGGTGGCCGTCGGCGTGGATGGCGACGATGCCGAGGGTCAGCACGGCGCGCAGATAGGTGATGCGCGCGGAGGTCGTCGGTGCGCAACCCGCGTCGGTCCCCGCGGGGGTGATTCCCCCCGGGGCCGCGTCGTCGATCGTGGTGCGTGCTGGGTTTTGCATCGACGTCGGGTCAGGGCGCGCTCCCGCGGCCCCAGGTCGCGCGTAGCAGGGGGAGCCCGAACAACAGGGTGGGGGTCATCACCGCGGTGCCGCGCCAGAGGAGGGAGAACACTCCCGAGCTCCCGGGGATGGGGAAGGCGAGCATGATGGCGGTGAGCGCGGCGGCGCAGGCGCCGAGCGGGGCGAGCGCGCCGCGCAGATGGAAGGCGGCGAAGTCGGCGAGCCGGAGGTCGAGGCGGTGCAGGACGCGGGGCAGGATGAAGCCCCAGCCGAAGACCAGGCTGCAGGCGAGGGTGGCGACGGCGACGCCGATGCTGCCGCCCGGGATGACGAGGAGGAGGGAGAGGGCGATGTTGGTCGCCGCCTGGGTCAGGGTGAGGCGGAAGAGGTCGCGCTCGCCGCCGCTCATGATGAGCACCCGCGAGGCGCAGACCGACGAGATCTGGGAGTTGAAGGTGGAGAAGAGCAGCAGCTGGCCGAGCCACCACATCGACGGCGGGACGGCGTCGAGGCCGGTGAGGGCGCGGAGGAGCGGGTCGAGGTAGGCGGCGGCGAGCAGGTAGACCGGCGTGACGAGCAGGAAGTTGAATCGCGAGGTGCGCAGCGTGAGATCGCGCAGGCCGGCGGTGTCGCGCTCGGCGCTGAGATGGGCGGCGGCGGGGGAGACGACGATGGCGAGTTGGGCGGCGAACAGGCGCAGGATCTCGGCGACCTTGGCGGCGGCTTGGTAGATCGCGACCGGGGCGACCCCGAGGGCGCCACCGATGACGAGGCGGTCGCCCTGTTCGAGGAGCTTGTTGGAGATCGAGACGAAGTACGCGTTCAACGAGAAGCCCACCTGTGACCGGAGGTCGGGGAGGGAGAAGTGGCGCGGGTGCACCGAGAGGCCGGGGAGCTGGCGCAGTGCCGCGAGGGCGAAGGCGGCGTTGGGCGCGACCGAGAACGCGGCGCCGGTGGCGACGATGGTGCTGAAGCGCCAACCGAGGTGCACCCCGGCCATGACGACGGCGAAGTTGACGGCGATGAAGGTGATCTTGATCCAGTTGAAAAGGTCGATGCGCTGCAGGCCGTGGAGCAGTTCGGCGAAGAGGCCGAGCGGGAAGATGAGGGCGAGCGCGGTGGCGAAGAAGGTGAACGCGCGGGCGAATTCCGCATGCTCTGCAGGCGGGGTTTTGACCAGCGCGAGGAACGGGTCGCGGAGCAGGAGGGCGACGAGGAGGGCGGTGGCGACGACGACGACGAAGCCGCAGAAAGCGGTCGCGAGCAGGCGGTTGATGGCGGCGATGTCGCCCGAGCCGATCTTCTGGGCGACGGCGCGCTGAACGCTGACCCCGATGCCGAGGTCGAGGACGAAGCCGAGGCCGAACAGCGACCACATGAGGGCCCAGAACCCGAACTGCGAATCGCTCCACGTGCTGTAGAGCGTGCGGAACATCACCAGCGCGCAGGCGAGGCTCAGCGCCGTCGAGATCAAGCCGCTGAGCGAGTTGCGCATGAAGCGCTGCTTCCAGTCGATCTTACCCATGGCTGCGGGCGGGGACCGGGCGGGAGCCGATCGACCAGGTGAGGAGGCGGTAGAGGAGGCCGAGGCGGAGCTGGCGTGCGGGCGCCGCCTCGGCGGTGGCGCCGTGGAGGATCCGCGCCGCGGTGCCCATGAACAGCATGAACGCCGAGAGGTTGATGCCCTGGGTGAGGATGCGTTCGAGTTGGTGGTGGGCGTAGAAGACGGGCAGCGTGCAGACGAGCCCGAAGGCGAAGGCGCCGGCGAGGGAGTCGCCGCGCGCCCACCAGGCGCGCAGGGCGATCACGAACCAGGCGGCGAGCCAGAGGATCAGGCCGACGAAGCCCGGGTAGCCGGTCTCGGCGAGGTACATCCAGTAGAGGCTCTCGGTGTTGGGGTTCTTTTCGTAGTAGGCCGAGTTGGCGTAGAAGCCGCGCTTCCGGTCCCACTCCTCGAGGAGGCGGCTGTAGCGGTGGAGGGGACGGCTGTTGACGACATTGAAATTGTTCCAGCCCACACCGATGGCGCTGTCGTCGAGCATCTCCGCGGACATGCGGTTGAGCACCCAGCGCAGGTCGCCGCTCTTGTCGTTGTCGGTGGCGCCCTCGAAGCGGCTCAGGATGCTGTCGTGGGCCTTGCCGAACACCAGCAGGGCGGCGGCGGCGCAGGCGGCGGCGATGCCGAGGCGCCTGAAGGTGACGCCGCGCAGGGTCGAGAGGCTGAGGATGACGACGGCGCCGACGCCGAACACGGCGACGGCGCCCCGCGAGAGAGAGAAGACCACGATGAGCCCGGCGGCGGCGGTGCCGGCGAGGTAGAGGAGGCTCTCCCAGCGTTTCGCCGACCGGGACAGGGCGGCGGCGAACAGCGGCAGGCCGAGGAAGTAGGCCCACATGGAGAGGGAGTTTTGGTGCACCATGGTGCCGACCGCCTGGTGGGTGCCGTCGAGGTAGCGCATCTTCACCACGACGGCGCACTGGGCGGCCAAGGTGAGCGCCGCGGCGGCGAGCAGGGCGCGCAGGTCGGCGCGGCTGCGCACCGTGTTGTAGGCGGCGACGTAGACGAGGAAGGCGGCGAGAAATTTGTAGATCGCCATCGCCGTGAACAGGGGCCGTTCGGCGGCCAGCACCGAGATCGAGCAGAGCGCGACGAAGAGGAGGTAGGGGACGGTGCCGGGCGGGGCGGGGTTGAAGCGGGTTTTGGGCGAGGCGATCGCCGCGACGATGAGGGCGATGGACAGGACGTCGAGGGCGCCTACCGGGAAGCCCTTGGTGTGGCCCCGGTACCACTCGACCGAGACCACCATCACCGAGGAGTTCACCAGCCAGAACGAGGGCACGAACAGAAGGAAGAGCAGCAGGAGGCGGCGGACCCAGGCGCTGGTCGCAGCGACCAGGCCCAGCAGGGGGGCGGCGACGAAGCAGGCCAGCGCGCCGGTGGCGAGCTTCATGGCGTCGATCTGTTCGAAGGCGACGGGGTTCATGCGGCCGGGGCGGGTTCGGCGGCGGTCCGGGTCGCGGCGGCGCGGTCGGCGGCGGCCGCCATGATCCCGTAGAGGTCGGCGAGGCGGGGGGCGAGCTCGTCGGGGCCGGCGTTGGTGAGGTGGGCGGCGGCGGAGTCCGGGTGCGCGGGGTCGTAACCATGCATGCCGCGCACGAAGCCCAGGTTCATGAACGAGGGCGCGAGGATCGTGCCGGCGGGGAGCAGGTAGAAGAGCTCGCCGTAGCGGCGGTCGGGAAAGTCGCAGCCCCAGGCGCGGAGTTCCCCTTCGGCGACGATCCGCCCGTCGGGCTGCGCGTCCAACCAGCTGGTCACCTGTTGCCGGGCGCCCTCGGAGCCGAACCAGAACCGCGCCATCGTCGAGTCCCAAACGGCGAGGTAGTCGGTCCCGTAGCCGAGTTCGCGGTGGGCTTTCGCGAAGCGCGGCATGAGGTCCGATGCGCGTTCGGTGTCGGCCATGCCGTGGTCGCTGAAGACGTGGACGCGGACGTCGCGGTAGCGGCGCCGGGCGCGGTGGTAGAGGTCGCGGACGTCCGTCTCGAAGCGGCGCAACGCGGCTTCGACCTCGGGCCCGCGGGTGCCGTGCGCATGCATGGTGGCGTCGAGCGATGACGTGAAGAGGTAGAGGAGCCGGGCCTCGCCGCGGTCGATGGTGGCGGCGGCTTCGGCGATGTTCTCGGCGTCGGGGCGACGCCAGTCCGAGCGGTGCCAGGGGATGCCCGCGGCCGACCAGCGCTCGAAGATCGTCGGCTGCCCGCCGATGATTCCGCCGGGTTGATAGATGTCGCGCTTCTCCGTGTAGTCGAGGTGAGCGAGCGCCGCGAAGGGCACCGAGTAAAGCATGAAGTAGCCGGTGTAGCCGAGGCGGCGGGCGAGGAGCTTGCTGAGGTGGTGGCGCACGCGGTGGTGGCCCGCCACCCGGTGGGGGAGGAGGCGCAGGGGGGCCAGGCTGCGGAACGGCCGCTCGGCATCCGCTTTGACGAAGAAGGAGAAATGGCCGTGATCCCGCGGCGCGGCGCCGGTCAGGATCGTCGGGTCGCAAGTCGACGAGTAGCCGAACACCGTCTCGCACGGCGCGCGGTGGGGTAGCAGGTCCACCAGAACCCCATTCTCCTCCACGATCCGCCAACCCAGCGCGTCGGCGAACACGAAGAGGTCAAGAGAATCGGTCATCGTGGCGGGTGGGCAGGCGCTGTGCCGCATCTCGGCTGCGATCCCCTCTTTCTATAAAAACCATACAAAAATCGTCAAATTTGATAACAGTATAATAAATGATGCTCGCGCTTGCAAGTTTTGTTATAAAAAGTACAATTTATCAAGTTCAATCAAACCACTGAATCAGAGCGAGATTTTGATTGGATCTAAATATCTGAATTTTTAAGAATCTAATGTCGACGACCACGGGCTACTTTCCCGGCGAGCATCTGCAGCTCCGGGCGAGTTTGGAGGCGCATTTTCGGCGCTTGCGGGAGGCGATGGAGGCGCCCGGGGCACCGCGCGGGAAGGTGTCGGCCCTGGTGTTGGGGGGAGGCTACGGGCGGGGTGAGGGTGGCGTGTTGGCAAACGAGGGGGGAGGCGAGTCGCTGTTCAACGACCTCGACTACTTCTTGTTCGCCGAGACGCCGGAGGCGCCCGCCGTGCGCCGTTGGGTGCGGGAGGTCGAAGCGGCCGAATCCCGTGCGTTGGGGATCGACGTCGAGATCAAATGCCTGGCGCGCCGCGAGGTGGAGCGTGGGGTGGCCGGGTCGATGATGTTCCTCGATCTCGCGCTCGGCCACGAGGTGGTGTGGGGGGAGGCCGGATGGCTCGCCGAACTCGGGGGGCGCCTCGACCCGGCGCACCTGCCTCTGGCGGAGGCGACGCGGCTGCTCTGGAACCGCGGCTCGGGGCTCTACTTCGCGCTGTGCCGGATCGGCGCGCGTCGAGAGCCCGAATTTGTCTGGCGCAACCACCAGAAGTGCGCGCTGGCGCTCGGCGACGCCTCGCTCTGCGCGGAGGGACGCTACCACCCCTCGTCTGTCGAACGCCTGCGCCGCCTCCGGGCGGGCGAGGCTGGGGATGTCTCCGACGAGTTGCTAGAACGCTATGGGATCGCTGCGGAGTTCAAGCTCCACCCGCGCCCCTGCGCGCGGACGTGGGAGGAGCTGCGCGCCGACAACGCGGCGCTGCGGGCGATGTGGGAGGGGGTCTTCCTGCGCGTCGAGTCGCGCCGCACGGGGCGCGAGTTCGAGTCGCTCGAGGCCTACGCCGCCGGTCGACGGCGGCTGTTCGGCGGTGAGGTGCCGCTCTGGCGCGCGCCGCTGTTCGCCCTGCGCGACGCGCTGCGCTACCGGGCCTGCCTGAAGCCGGTGTGGGACTATCCGCGGGCGGCGTTGATGCGTGCCCTTTGCTGCCTGCTCGACCTCGGCAACCACCCCACCGCGCTGGGGCGGGTGGGGGAGTTTTTGCCCGCTGGCGCCCCGGTGGCGGGAGTCAGGGGAACCCCGGCGCTGCAGCAGTGGGAACGATCCTATGAAGACTGGTGGAGACGATATAGCTGACGGCACCGCCGCTGCGGCCGCCGGCGATGGGGGCGAGCCGCCCATCGCCGCGATCCTCGGCATCCCGTTCCACGGCACGACGATGGAGCGGGCGCTGCACGATGCCGAGGCGGCGATGGCCGGTGGCGGCCCGCCGCGCTACTGGGTGACGGCGAACGTCGATTTCTGCCGCCAGGCCGCGGGCTCTCCCTGGTTGCGGGAGTTCATCTTCCACGCCGACCGCGTGCTCTGCGACGGGCTGCCGCTGGTGTGGCTCGCAAGGCTCTTCGGCGCGCCGGTGCCCGAGCGCGTGGCCGGCTCGGACCTGGTGCCGAACTTGCTCGCCCGCTGTGCGCGACTGGGGCGCTCGGTCTATTGGTTCGGCAGCGACGAGGCGACGCTGGCGCGCGCCGCGGAGGTGGCCGGGCGTCGCTACCCGGGGCTCCGGATCGCCGGTTGGGAGTCGCCTCCACACGGGGAGGTCGAGGACTGGGACAGCGCGGCGACGGTCGAGCGGATCCGGGCGCTCGCGCCCGACGTCTTGCTGGTGGCGCTGGGCTGCCCGAAGCAGGAGCGCTGGATCGAGCGCCACCACCGCACGCTGGGCGTCCCCTTGAGCATCGGGATCGGTGCGAGCCTCGACTTCATCGCCGGCAAGCAGGTGCGCGCCCCGCGCTGGATGCAGCGCGTCGGTCTGGAGTGGTTCTGGCGCATGGCGCGCAGCCCGCGCAGGCTAGTCGGGCGCTACTCGAAGGATTTCTTCTACCTCGCCGGGGCGGCGTTCGGGCAGTGGCGCGCGGGGCGGAGGGCGAACGCTGAAGCCCGGCGGGCGAAGTGGCCGCGCGAAGCGGGTGCGCTCGTCTGGGAGGGGGCCGTGGTCTGGGAGCGGCGTTCGTCGATCCCCGGCTGGGGGGTGTTCGAACTCGAGCGCGGCGCCGATATCGCGGTCGACGCGGCGGGGGTGACGCGGATCGATGCCGCCGGCTTGGGGCGGTTGGCGGGCTTGGCGCGGCAGGCGGCGCGGCAGGGGGTTCGATTCGCGCTCTTGCGTCCCTCGCGGGCGGTGCGGAGGGCCGTGCGGGCGATGGGGTTCGAAGAGCTCCTGCCGAGCTCGCCGGAGGAGGGGGGCGGCGCGTGAGCACGGTCCCGCCGGTACTCCCGCGCCGCGTGCTGGTCTCCGCCGGCATGATCCAAGGGGGGCGGGGTGGCGTCGGCCGCCATGTCGTGCAGCTCGTGCGTGCACTGCGATCGGGGCTCGCCGCCGGAGGCGGGCCGATCGAGCTGTTCGTCGCCGGGCTCGATGCCGACCGCGCCCTGTTCCCGACCGTCGACGCCCGGCATTGGTTGACGATGCCCGCCAGCGCCTCGCGCGCGGTGCGCAACCTGATCTGGCACCAGCTCCGCCTGCCGCGCCATCTGCGCCGGATGCGCATCGATGTCCTGCACGTCCCGAGCTACCGGCGGGTGTTGTGGCGCTGCCCATGCCGGCAGGTCGTCACCGTGCACGACTGCGCGCCCTTCGTGATGCGCGAGCGCTACGACCGCCTGCGGGGGTTCTTCGGGCGCAAAGTCGTGCCCCCCCTCGTGCGACGCTGCGATGGGGTCGCCACGGTGAGCGCCGCGACCGCCGACGATCTGGCCCGCTTCATGGACCTGCCGCGGGAGCGGATCCGCGTCGTGCCCAACGGCATCGACCACGCGCTCTACTTCCCGCGGGGCGAAGGTGAAGTCGGCGCCTTCCTGGACAGCCGGGGGCAGCGCCGCCCGTACTGGATCTACGTCGGCAGGATCGAGCACCCAGGGAAGAACCACCTGCGGCTCATCGAGGCCTACGAGTCCTACCGCCGCGGTGGCGGGGAGGCCGTCGACCTGCTGCTGGCGGGCTCCGATTGGCACGGCGCCGAGGAGGTCCACCGCCGGATCGCCGCCTCGCCCTTCGCCTCCGACATCCGCCACCTCGGCTATGTCGACGACGCCGAACTCCCCCTTTGGTACTGCGGGGCGCGCGGGGTGCTGATGCCCTCGCTGTCGGAGGGTTTCGGGCTGCCGGTCGCGGAGGCGTTCGCCTGCGGGGTGCCGGTGCTCGCCTCCGATCTGCCGCCGCTGCGGGAGGTCGGCGCCGACGCGGCCGACTATGTCGACCCCCACGACACCAGCTCGATCGAAGCCGGTCTGGTGCGCCTCTGCCAGCCGCAACCGATCCGCGGGGGGCGTTCGAGGCAGAACCTGCTGGAGCGTGCGCAGCGCTTCGATTGGAGCCGCTGCGCGGAGCAAATGGCCGCCTTGTATTCCACAAACCAATCAAAATCTCCATAATTCTCAAAATTAAATCTTGAGAATGAAAAGCAGATCAAATATGGTTTCCATAATTTCTGCCCCTGATGAAACAGAAGAGTTCAGGTTTTTCGTTCCCACTGCCGTTTGATCCGTTCCGGCTATTGCTGGCGGCATTGGAGAACGCGATATGGGTGATTCTCGCGGCGGCGTTGTTCGGCGGCCTGGCGGCCGCGTTCGGCTGGTATCAACTGGGCAGCACCTACAAGGCGCCGGTCATCTTGTTGAAGGAGTCCGCGCCCGACAACTGGCAGGACAACCCGAGCGGGCCGTATTCGCCGCGCCCCCTCGGCGCCGAGGCGCTGAAGATCGTGGCGTATAGCGACGAGGTGTTCGGCCGCGCCGGCGCCGCGCTCACCCCCCCGGCCGGGGCGACGGAGATGCGCGCCAAAGTGTTCTTCGAGGAGGTCACCGGACAGGACCTCTTCGAGGCGCGCGGGTTCTCGAAGAGCAGCGCCGAGGAAGCGCTCGCGAACGGCCGAGCCTACGCCGACGCCATCATCGCGGTCGTGACCGAGCGGCGCAGGGAGGAGGCCGCTTCGGCGGCGGCCCTCTACGGGATGCATCTCGAGCAGAAGCGCGAGGCGGCGGCCGGAGTTTCCAAAAAATTGCTAGAGGCCTCCAGCGAGGGGGGGGTGTTCGACACCGAGGGCCAGACGAGCAACCGCCTGACCGAGCTCACCGCGTTGCGCGCCAAACGCCAGGAGGCCGCCGGCGCCGTCGAGAACGCGCGCGCGGCGGTCAGCGCCTACCTGGGGCAGTCGTGGATCGCACCGCTGCGGGCGGAGCTCGAACGCCTCAAGCGCACCGCCGGGCCGGCCTCGGCGGCGGTGGCCGCGCGCGAGGCTGAACTGGCGGACGTCGAGGACGCGCTGGCGGCGCTGACGGCGGTCGACGGCGGCGCGACGGTGCGTGCGATGGCGGCGAAGCTTCCGGCGGTGGTCTACCGGGAGCTGCTGCGTCTGCGCGAGGAACTCAAGGCCGAACAGGTCAAGCTGGACGCCGCCGATGCCCTGATCGCCGAGGCGGAGGAGAAGCTCAAGGAGTTGCCGGACCAGGTGCTGACCGTCTCGGACCTGCAGGCCAACCTGAAGGAGAAGCTGGCGTCCTCCATCGTCATCGAGACGCGGATGAAGGAGGCGGAGTTCTACGCCGAGACCCCGCCGCTGCCGGTGCAGCTGCTGCAGGAGCCGACGATCGCCGACGTCGACCACCGGTCCGCACTCTCCAAGTCGCTTCTGCTCGGAGCCGCTGGCACGGTGCTGGGCGCGTTGCTCGCGCTGGGGGCGGTGCTGCTCTTCGAGCCCTTCCGCCGTACGGTCCGCACCCCCCTGCAGGCGGCGATCGCCACCTCCGCGGTGCCGAAGTTGAACTACCCCCGCGCCTCGCGGGCGAGGGGCAAGGCCGAGCTGCGCGACTTCTGGCTCCGCTCGGTCGGGCGGTTCCTCCCCGACGAGCGCCGCTTCCTGTTCCCGGTGCTCGGCGACGCGAAGGGCGAGGAGGCTTTTTGGGAAGACCTGTTCGGCGTCCTCGACGGTGGCCACTACCAGGTCGTGTTCATGGACTTCGGCGACCGGCCGATCAAAGCGCCCTCCGGCGCTGCCGCGAGCGCCCTGCCGGACTACGAGGCGGGCCGCCGACAGCCGGTCAGCGCCATCGACCCGAGCCGGTTCAGCGCCGAGCAGATCGGCAAGATCTGCGCTGAGCTCCCCGAGCGCCACATCCTGCTGGTGCGCTGGGCGCGCGAGCCCGACACCGCCCTGGTCGAGCTCTGCGGGCATATCGACCGCTGCTATTTCATCACCTCCGGGCGCGACGCGAAGACGGCCGAGGTCGAGTACCAGAGCGGCATCTACCGCGACCTGCTGGGTGAGGCGGAGGGGGTGGTGCTCGCCGAGCGGCGCCGTCCCGGGCGCGCGCGGCGGGTGGTCGCCGCGCTCGAGGAGTGGTTCATCGAATCGCGCGGTCGCGCTGCGGCCAACACCGGGGCAGCCCCCGGATGGGAGGGCGCGGCGCTATGATGCGACGTGTTGCTAGAGCTGGCGCCTTGCCGCTCGCCTTGGCCGCCGCCGCCACGGCGGTCGCCGCCGCGTCGCCCGCCGCCCCAGGGTGGGGTGCCGGGACGGCGCCGCTGCCGGTGCCCCGCGCTCTGCCGGTCGGCGAAATCTTGCCGAGCGAGCTGGACCCCGGGCCGGCGCCGCCACCGCGGGCGCTGCCGGTCGATGCCCGCGGGGCGGGCGCCGGCCCGGAGATACTCGGACCGCCGCCCGAGGGCGGAGGGCCGGTGGCCGACCTCTTCCCCCCGCCGGACGCGATGCCGGGCGAGGTGACCGCCGCCGCCGAGGCCGCTGGCGTCCTCCGGGCGCTGCCGGTCGGGCTCGGCTGGGGCGCGCCGTTGCGCATCGAAGACCGGCCTGAACAGACGCGGCAGGCGGCCGGCCCCGGGCGCTGGGCGGGGACCTACCGGCTGGGGCCGGGCGACGTTTTGACCATCGCGGTGCAGGGCGACCCGCACTCCCGCCGCAACGCGGTCGAGGTCGGGCCCGACGGCGAACTCTCTTACCTCCAGGCGCGGCGCGTGGCGGCCGAGGGCAAGACCGTGCCGGAGTTGCGCGACGCGCTGGAGGCGGCGCTGGCCGAACACCACGAGAACCCCACCGTCCTGATCGCGCCCATCGGCTTGAAGAGCAAGCGCTACACCCTGCTGGGGAAGGTCGCGAAAAGCGGCACCTTCCCGTTGGAACGCCCCACCACCCTGCTGGAGGCGATCGCCCGCGGCGGCGGTTTCGCCGTCGGCTCCTCGCGCCTCGGGGTCGCGGAGCTAGCCGACTTGCGGCGTTCGTTCGTCGTCCGCGGCGGGGAGAAGCTCGGGATCGATTTCGAACGGCTCTACGCCCAGGGGGACTTGACGCAAAACGCCTACCTTGAACCCGGCGACTATATCTACGTCGCGTCGAACGTCGACCAGCACGCCTACGTGTTCGGCTCGGTGGTCAGCCCCGGCGAGGTCTCGCTCGACACCCCGCTCACCGTGACCGGGGCGCTCGCCGAGGCGCAGGGATTCACGGAGAAGGCGTGGAAGGCGCGTGTGTTGCTGGTGCGCGGCAAGCTCTCCGACCCCACCACGCAGGTGGTCGACATGCGTGCGGTGCTCAGGGGCGAGGCCAACGACCAGGCGCTCGCGCCCGGCGACATCGTCTACGTCGGCGACCGGCCTTGGGCTGTCGCCGAGGATCTGCTCGACGCCGCGATCCGCTCGTTCATCCAGGGGTCCGCCGCCGCGGCGTTCGAGACCCGAACCTCGATCTCGGTGCGCTGAGCCGCGCCCATTTCCCGCCATGCTCGCCATTGCCAAAGCTTCACCCGCCCTGCTCGCCGCGCTCTTCCTCGCCTCGTGCAAGATCCCGAGGGACGCCGCCTTCGACCCTGCGGGCGATCCGCTCGCACCGGCCGCGGCGCTCGCCGCGAACGATCTCCCCTTCCTGGAGGTCACCGGTTCCGCCGCGCCGTCGAAGACCTTGCTCTCCCCCGAGGACAAGCCCTACACGCTGCGGGCCGGCGACGTCCTGGAGATCGAGGTGGTCGATGTCCCCGCGACGCACGCGCGCACGGTCGTGCTGCCGGACGGGATGCTTTACTTCGACGCCGCGCAGGGGGTGCGCGCGGGCGGCCGGACGGTCGCCGAGGTGGAGGATGCGCTCGCCGAACAGCTGGCCGCGACCTACTCGTTCCCGGTCGTCAGCGCCAACCTCTACGACGTGCAGGGCAACCGCTACACGGTGCTCGGCCAGGTGAAGGTCCCCGGCAGCTATCCGCTGCGGCAGCCGACTACCCTCATCGACGCCATCGCTTCGGCCGGCGGCCTCAACGCCACCAACGCCACCGGGCGTGCGCGCGACCTCGCCGACCTCGGCCGCAGCGCGTTGATCCGCGACGGCAAGCTGATGCCGGTCAACTTCCGCAAGCTCGTCGAGGAGGGCGACATGCGGCACAACGTCTACATGAAACCCGGCGACTATGTCTTCCTGCCAGCCGTCGGCGGCGCGAAGGTGTATGTGTTGGGCTCGGTCAACCGGCCGGCCGCGGTCGCGCACTCGTCGCGGCTGACGCTGGTCTCCGCCCTGGCGGAGGCGCGCGGGGTGCAGAAGGAGGCGTACGCCGCGGGCCTGGTCCTGATCCGCGGTAGCTTCCAGGAGCCGAAGCTCGCCCGCGTCGATCTGCGTGCGATCCTGCGCGGCGGCGCGCGCGATTTCGCCCTGCAGCCCGGCGACATCATCTGGGTGCCAAAGAAGCCGTGGAGCAAGCTGGGCGAGTACGCCGAACTGGCGCTCTCGTCGGTGGCGACCTCCGTCGCGCTCAACGAGGCCTACAAGGCGTTCGGCGAGGAGATCGAGGACGACAGCATCCTCGACACGGGGGCGAACCAGGTCGAGGTGCAGCCCAACCCGCAGGATGACACCCCGGTCGAGCAGGTCGATCTCGCACCGGCGAGCCAGCCTGACCCGGCGCCGGCGGTCGAGGAGCCGGCCGTGATCGAGCCGGCGCCGGTGGGCTAGCCCGGATCGATCACCAAGCTCCGGGCTGTGGCTCGCTCTCGTTATCGCTAAGGGTGTTGGCGTGGTGACCGGCCCGTTTCGCACCCGGCAGGCCATCCGGGACGTCCCGATGGACCGGCGCGCCGGTTTCAGCGTGGGGGCCTTCCGTCGCGATCTACGTCGGGATGACACCGCACTTCCTCGGTAGGGAGGGTGGCCATCCCCACACCCCGCCCTCAACTCCCCGGATCTGTCACCCTGAGCAACGCGAAGGGACTCTCCCCGCGGTCCGCCTCCACCAGCCGGAGATCTTGCTGCGGCAGGCGGCGAACGGTCTTAGGATCGCGCCCGTGACCCTGCCCTTCGACGTCTCCCTCGCGGCGGTCGCCCTCGCGGCGGTCGGCGCGCTCTGCCTCGGCGTCTCGAAGACGGGCTTCCCGGGGCTGGCCATCGTCAACGTGATGCTCGTCGCCGAACTGTTCGGCGCGAAGAACAGCGTCGGCATCATCTTGCCGATGCTCGTCGTCTGCGACCTGATCGTGTTGCCGCTGTTCTGGCGGCATGCCACCTGGCGGCAGATCTGGCCGCTGGTGCCGGTCACCTTCGCCGCCATCCTCGTGGCTTGGGGCGTGCTCGGCGCCATCGACGACCTGGTCGCGCGGCGCGTCATCGGCGGCATCATCCTGTTCATGTTGGCACTGCAGCTCGTGCGCGAGTTCCGCAGGGCCTTCCTCGAGCACCTCCCCGACTCGCGGGTCTTCCGGTGGATCAGCTGTGCGCTGATCGGCGTCTCCACCATGCTCGCCAACGCCGCCGGCCCGGTGTATTCGATCTACGCCCTCGTCCACAAGATGCCGAAGATGGAGTTCCTCGGCATCGGCGCCCGGCTGTTCCTCGTCGTGAACCTCTTCAAGCTGCCGCTGCTGGGGCAACTGGAGCTCATCAACGCGTCCTCGCTGCAGCTGAACCTGCTCCTCCTGCCGGCGCTGTTGGCTGGGATCTTCCTCGGCAGAAAGCTGATCCACCGCGTGCCGCAGCGCGCGTTCGAAGTGCTGCTCTACGCCTTCTCGGCGATCGCCGGATTGCGCATGGTGTTGTTTTAAAGCGGCCCGCAACTCACGGGTCGGCCAGCCCGTTCCGCATCGAACGGAGCCGGATCGGCCCTTTCGCCGTGGTGGGATCGACCGCTTTGCCCCGCTGGGTGATCTCGATCTCGCCGCGTGCGACGAGGCGCCGCGCGGCCTGGCGGGTGGCCTCCATTTGCTCCCGCCAGCCATCCTCGCCAAAGACGCTTCGGGCGGCTTCGCTCGGGCAGATCGTCGCCTCGCGGGCGCGGCGGTCGAGCAGTTTGAGGATCTCCTGCTCCAGTTTGGCGCCATCGTCGCCGGGGCGCCGATCGCGACACCGCTTCGAGCAGTGCTTCACCTCGTCCCAACACCGCGCCCACTTCCTCCGCCACTGGAACGCCCGACCGCAGGTCGCGCAGGTTTTGGAGCGAAGCGTCATCGTTGGTCGATTACGACAACCGACGCCTGCCGGATGGGTCGATCTGTCCGCCGCGGCACTGCGCGCAAGCCGGGCTCACAGCGACCAGCCTTCCCGATACTCCCGGTGCAGGAGGGCGGCCGCCCGCTCGCTGCCGGCGACCTCGCCGGTGAGCGGGTCGTAGGTGAACGGCTCGCCGACGATGCCGCCGATGTTGGCGAGCTGGATCAACTCGGTGAGCGGGCCGCCGATGGCGAAGCTGGAGAAGGTCTCGCCCTCGCCCTTGCAGGCCGCGACCCACTCGCCGTGATGGCTGCCGGTCCGGGGCAGGGACTTCGGCGGCTGTTCGACCGTGTCGGCCTTGCCCTTCGGCAGCAGCGAGGAGCTGCGGTTCCATGGGTCCGCCGTGTAGATGCTCGCCTCCGTCCCGACCAGCAGCGCGCCGAAGCTGCCCGCGGTCTCGCCATGGAGCATCTCGCCCGCGGGCCGGTGTTCGACCCCGCTCGAGACCGTCAGCTTGACCGGCGGTAGCTCGCCGCGGGCGGGGATGTCGAACACCACGCGCGAGGCGCTGGGGTAGCCCTCGTCGTGCACGCCGGTGGCCTCGCCTTCGACGCGGATCGCCCTGTCGCCGCCCGGTTCCCAGAGCTGCTTCAGGCGCAGGGCGCGGAACAGCAGGTTGCCGGTGTGGCAGCCCATGTCGCCGAGGCTGCCGCTGCCGAAGTGCCGCCAGCCCCGCCAGGTCGCCGGCAGGTAGGCGGGGTGGTAGGGGCGTTCGGTCGCCGGGCCGAGCCACAGGTCCCAGTCGAGCTCGCGGGGCACCTCGGGCCGGTCGGCAGGCCGGGTCATGGTCGCGCTGCCGTCGCTGACCCAGAGGTAGGCCTCGCGGATCGCGCCCGCCGTCCCCGACCACGCCCATTCGGTGCCGCGCCGGACGCCCTCCGAGGCGGAACCCTGGTTGCCCATCTGGGTGACGACCGCGTGCGCCGCCGCCGCCTCGCGCATCGCCCGCGCCTCGTGCACGGTGCGGGTCAGCGGCTTTTCGCAGTAGACGTGCTTGCCCAACTTCATCGCCGCGATCGCCGCCACGGCGTGGGTGTGGTCGGGGGTGGCGACCATGACCGCGTCGATCTGCCCGTCCATCTCGTCGAGCATGCGGCGGAAGTCGCGGTAGAACTTCGCCCCCTTGTGGCGCGACCGGGTCGAGGCGCAGCGCCGCTCATCGACGTCGCAGATCGCGACGATGTGCTCGCCCGACAGCGCGCCGACGTTGCCCTCGCCCATCCCGCCGGCACCGATGGCGGCGATATTGAGTTTGCTGTTGGCCTCGGTGCCGAACGCGGTGCGGGCGCTGCAGAGCAACAGCCCCGCGCCGGCGGCGGAGCTGCGTTTGACGAAGGAGCGACGGGTGGAGGCGGGCGTGGACATCCCCAACGCTCTCAAATCCCGGGCGAGACCGCAAGCGTGGGGGTGGCTCCGGGGCGGTGGATCCGAAAGGGGCGCGGCGTGGCCTTCAGTGGCGCCCCACGAAATCGCGGGCGGCGGCCTCCCCCCACCGGCGGGCGGCCGAGGGGCCGAGGTGGATCCCGTCTGATGGCGGGTAGCCCTCGGTGAATTCGGTGACCGCGTAGCTGTCGAAGACCCGCCCGTAGGGCCCGCCCGCGCGCCGGATGATCTGCAGCATCTCGTCCTGGAGTTCCTGCGGGTAGCGGTCGGTGTGCGCGTCGGGTGGCGTGATCCAGTAGCAACGCCGCTGTCCGCCTGAGGCGACCGCGCGCCCCATCGCCGCGATCAAGCCCTCGACCTCGCGGACGTTGGCCTCCTTGGAGCGCTTCTTCGAACGCAGGGTGGAATAGAGGTTCGTCCCGGTCTGGACGACGACGATGTCGGGCTCCCATTTCGCCATCAGGCTCTCGACCTTCGGCACGGCGCCGATCGACGAGAGCCGGCGTTCGCCTGCAGGGGTCTTCTCCCAATAACCGATGTTGATCGACACCGGCGAGTACTGGCTCAGCCAGTAGTAGGGCGTGCCGCCGCCCGCGATCGAGGTGTAGACCTCGAAGCCCGCATCGCGCAGCCGTTGGTCGAAGGTCCTCCCGAACGCGCCCATGCTGAAGGAGTCGCCGAGGAAGAGCACGCGCGCCTTGCCGCTCGAGGTGCGGGGGGCGGGCCGGGGATCGGGGTCGATCGGGGGCGGTGTTGCCTCCCGAGTCGCGAGTCGCGCGGAGGGGCGGGTCGGCGACCGCTCCGGTGCAGGCGCCGGCCGCCGGACCCTCCGATCCGGCACCTCCGGTTTCCGCGAAGCAACGGCGCCAGGCGCGGAACGCGGTGCGCCCAGATCCGCCGGGCGCTCCGTTTCCGCAGCCCCTGGCCCGCGGGTTGCGCAAGACGAGCACAGGGTGACCGCGATCGCAGCCAGGGCGGCGGTGGCGAAGGTTCGAGTCGGGGACGTCATTTTTTGATCGACCGGCCATTCTAAAGCAGGCTCGCGCGCGTCGCTGGAGATTCCTCGTCTTTCCCGTTTGACGCTGGAAACGGGGACCGGCGGACAAGGACTGACGTCCCGACAGGGCGTGGCCAGCGTCTTCAGTTGTGAAAGTCGCCCTATCTCAAGTCGGGCGCAGTTTCGAAGGCGGGGCTTGCAGCCCGCACCCTCCGCGAATCAGATACAGTTCGCTGCCCGCCCCTACCAAGTCGAATAGCCGATCTTGAACGTCCCTTCGCGGAGATCAACCATCCCTTCAATCCTAGCTCCGGGTTCCTCGTGTACAAACGAAAATTCATCGTCCGATTCTGGAGTTGCGAGCCATGGGGACACTCCGCGGAACGGCATCGCCACCATTTTTTCAAGCGACTTTCTCGAGGCCATAAAGCGTATCTTCCCATTGTGATCGCCAAATTCATCATGATTCTCTGAATCCCAAGTAAACCCTTCGGCATCTTCGGGAAGGACGTAATCTGAGAAACGCCTAAAGGCATCTTCATCACTCTCCCCGCATCCGCAAAGGCTGGTCGCCACAACGAAACAGACAAGAGCATTGATGCAGTGTTTCACTTTCTTGAGCGAACAAGGGGGCTTCACTGTTGCGTTACCTCAAGCCTTAGGAACAGCCGATCCGCACCCCCTGCGGTCCGCGTGTAGCGGTACCTCTGGCTCTCGGCGTCCTCGGAGAGCAGGGTGGCAGCACCGTTGGCGGCGCTCCACGAGCCGGGTGTGCAGTCCCGGCTCTCGACGACCTTGACGGAGAGATCGGTGGCGGCCTTCGAGACCGTGACGGAGATGCTCAGGAGCGCGCCGACCCGATCGATGCGGAAGAGTTCGCTGGCATCGATGCGGTTCGGGTCGCCGTGGAGGGCGCGCTCGAGCAGGTTCGGCATCGTGTCGCCGTCCGGGTCGGCGGCGTCCGCGGCGTCGCCGGTGTTCGCGGTGAATCCAAAGTGGGCCAAACGCCACACTTGGGCTGGCGTGAGAGCGGTTGCTGCCGCCTCGTTGGAATCGGTCGACTCGACCCCGCCTGCAAAGGCGGTGACCACGTAGTGGTAAGTCGTGCCAGGCGTGACGCCGGGGTCATCGTGGTTCGCCTCGACCAAACCGGAAACGATGGTGGAATAGGGGCCGCCCGGGTTGGTCGAGCGTTTGACCGTGTAGCTGTCCGCGGTCGGGACGGCGTCCCAGTCAAGGGCGATGCCCGTTCCTCCGGCCGCCGCGGTCAGGTCGGTGGGGGCCGGGGGCGCGAGGCCAGCCAGCACGGCGATCTCCGCGCCCGTCAGCTCGCTGTTGT
>JAUIGD010000555.1 GCA_030430255.1 Verrucomicrobiia bacterium | reverse complement strand
GGCTCGTCGAAGATGACCACTTTGGGGGCCATGGATAGCCACTTGCCGAGCACGACCTTTTGTTGGTTGCCGCCGCTGAGGTTGATCGCGGGGACGTCCGCGGACGGGGTCTTGATCGCGAGCGAATCGATCTGGCGGTCGGCCTCGCGCGCCTCCAGCCCGTGTGAGACGAGCCCGAGCCGCGCGTAGGCGGGGAGCGAGGCGAGCGAGATGTTCTGCGCGATCGGGAACTCCAGCACCAAGCCGGAGAGCTTGCGGTCCTCGGGGGCGAGGTAGAGGCCCGCCCGGATGGCCGATCTGACGGAGTGCGGCTTCAGCGGGGTACCGTCGAGCGCCACGGAGCCAGCCGGTCGCGGGTCGACGCCGAACACCGCCTGCGCGTACCAGGCCCGCCCTCCCGAGGATCTCGCCGCCGTAGAGATCGAGATCGATGCCCCGGCCGGGATACGCCGAGGTCTCGACGCCGCGCAACTCGAGGCGTGGGGCGGATGAACGTTCCCCCGTCGCGCCGCCGGTCATCCCGGAGAGTTCGCGACCGACCATGAGGTTCACCATGGCGTCGTGGTCGATCTCGGAGCGGCTCAACTCGCCGGCGTTTTCGCCGTCGCGGAGGGCCACCACCCGGTCGGCGCACTCGCGGACTTCACCGAGGCGGTGGGAGATGTAGATCACCGCGATGCCGCGGGCGCGGAGCGAGGCGATGACCTCGAGCAAGCGGTTGGTCTCGCTGAGGGTCAGGCTCGAGGTCGGCTCGTCCATGATGATGATCCTCGCGTCTTTCGAGAGCGCCTTCGCGATCTCCACCATCTGTTGCTGGCCGATCGACAGCTCGGCGAGCGGGGTTCTCGGATCGACCTCCAATCCGAGCATGTCGAGCAGCGGTCGGGCGTCGGCGGCGATGCGGCGGCGGTCGATGATCCCGAACCGGCGCGGCTCGCGCCCCAGGAAGAGGTTCGCCCCGACGTCGAGGTTGTCGAGCACGTTCAGCTCCTGGTGGACGAATCCGATCCCGAGGCGGTCCGCGTCCGCGACCGAGCGGATCTGTACGGTCTTGCCGGCGATCTCGATGCTTCCCCCGTCCGGCGTGTGGACGCCGCCGAGGATTTTCATCAGGGTGGACTTACCGGCGCCGTTCTCACCGATGAGCGCGACCACCTCACCGGCGGCGACGTCGAAGCTGACCTCGTCGAGCGCCACCACCCCGGGGAAGCGCTTGCTGATGCCGGCCATGCGGAGTGCCGGCGGTGGGTTCTCAGGGTCGGCCATCCGGGAGGGTTGGCACGCTGGTGCGCATCGGGCCTATTTGAGCGCGGCCTTCCAAGCCTCACACTTCTCCAGATAGGCGGCCCCTTCCCCCTCGCGGATCTGCTGCGTGGGGATGAAGAGCTGGCCGCTGTCGGGGATGCCGACCTCGGCGGGGGATTTCCCTTCGACGACGATGCCGTGCAGCGCCTTGATCGACTGGTAGCCGAACTCGTAGGGCTGCTGGACGACCGTGCCGTGGATCTCACCAGCATCGATGGCCTTCAGGGTGCGCGGGTCTTCGTCGAAGCCGACGATCTTGATCTTCCCGAGCGCGCCCTTCTCCCGGACGGCGTCGAGGATCGCCGGCGGGTTGTAGGCGAAGAGCCCGACCATCCCATCGATGTCGGGGTAGTTGGTGAGGGTGTCTTCGGCGTTGCTGCGCGCCCGTTCGATCTTCCCCTCGTCGGTACGGAGGTCGATGATCTCGATCCCCGAGCCATCGAGAGCCTCTTTGAGACCCTGATAGCGTTCGACCGCGTTCTGTTGGTCGCTGACGCCGACGAAGGCCATCACCTTGCCGCCGTTCGGCAGCGCCTCCTTGAGGAGTTCGCCGGCTTGGCGGCCTGCGGCGATGTTGTCGGTGCCGATGTAGAATTTGCGGTCGGTCTGTGAGGCGTCGCTGTCCACCGTGATGAGGGTGGTTTTGCCCGCCCAATCGTTGAGCATCTGTTCTTGGCCCGCAGGGTTGACGGGGCTGATGGCGATGCCCTTCACCCCGCGGACGAGCAGCGCTTCGCAGATCTCGCGTTGCTTCGCGGCGGTCGCATCCCCGACTTTGAATTCGGCCTCGACGTCGCCGAGTTCCTCCGCGGCCTTCTGGACGCCGGCCTGGGCGTAGGTCCAGAAGTCGGCCGACATATTCGTGACGAAGGCGAGGGTCGTCTTGTTGCCGTCGCCGTCAGCGTCTCTCCCTCCCCCGCAGCCGGTGACGAATACAGGGAGAGCGAGGGCGATGGCGGTGAGGGCGGCGCGGGGGAGTTTCATGGGTGGGAGGGTTTCGGTTGCTGGGACGCCGCCGATGATCGGGGCGCCGCCCCGCTTTGACCAGCAAAAAGGGCCCGGCTAGGAGCCTGTCGGACATAGGACTTTCGAGCCCGACGAGAGCAGCGACGAGACAGCGGGGCGATTTGGGCAAATGGTAAAACGATTCGCGCCGGAACGGGTAAGTCCGACAGGCTCCTAGCCCGAATCGATCACCAAGCTCCGGGCTGCGGCTTGCCCTCGTTGATGCTGAGGGTGTTGCCGTTGGGAACGGCTCGGGCAGGGTGTTTACCCAGCCGCTCGCCGATCCCTGCCGCCGCCTACTCAGCATCAACGAATGGCGGTGCCTCGCCTGCGGATGTGGTGATCGATTCGGGCTAGGCCTCGATGCGGGCGTCCGCTTCGGCCTCTTCCTCGTCGTAGTCGGCGAGGGCGAGGGCGCAGTCGATGAGCGCGAGGTGGGAGTAGGCTTGGGGGAAGTTGCCGAGGTGTCGGCGGGTGGCGAAGCAGAGGTCCTCACCGTAGAGGCCGTGGGGGTTGGCGGCGGCGAGGAGGTCTTCGAACACCGCCCGCGCCTCGGCGCGGCGGCCGATCGAGGTGAGGGCTTTGACCATCCAGAAGGTGCAGACGGTGAAGGCGCTCGAGGGTTCGCCGAAATCGTCGCGGTTGCGGTAGCGGTACATCAGGCCGTCGCGGGAAAGCTTGGCGAGGCTCTGTTCGACGGTGGAGACGAAGCGCGAGTCGCGCGGGTCGATGAACCCGTATTCGGCGAGCAGGAGGTTGGCGGAGTCGAGTTCGTCGCCGCCGTAGCTTTGGGTGAAGGCGCCGGCGGACTCGCTCCACCCTTTCGCACAGATATCGGCGTGGATCTCGGCCGCCAGGGGCTCGTGCTGGTCGGCCCAGTGGTCTTTCTCGAGCAGGCGGGCGATCTTGATGGCGCGGTCGAGGGCGACCCAGCACAGCACCTTGGAAAACACGAAGTGCCGCATTTCGCCGCGGATCTCCCAGATGCCGCGGTCCGG
>JAUIGD010000554.1 GCA_030430255.1 Verrucomicrobiia bacterium | reverse complement strand
GTCGAGTAGCGAGGCGTTGGCGACAAAACGGTTGCCGGGCCGGGACCTTGTCCCTAACATCCCGAAGCCTGCGCCGGCGGCGAGCCTCTCGCTTCCGTGCGGGCGCGGAACGCCACCGGAGAACCCCGCGGTGGTGTCCCCGTTCCTGATGTCCGAGCAACCAGCAAAACCGGCCAGCGATTTCGAGGCGGACGTGGACTTGTTCGCTTTGGGGGAGAGCATCCTCGATGTCACCCCACGCACCAAGGCCGCCGTTGAGGTCGACGACGACGGGGCGGAGGTGATCGTGCGCAAAGCTCGAAAACGCCCGGCGCGAAAACCGATCGCGGCGCCGGAGGCGGGTTCGGAGAGAGCCACGGTTGCCGGGGAAGGGCACGGGGGAGCGCAGGCCTCCACGGAGGAGGCTGAGGGGGGGCGGCGGTCGGAGCGTGGCGCCGCCCGGGTCGCTCCGCGCGCGGAGGCGACTTCCGGAGGGGAGCCTGCCGAGGCCGGGCGTCCGCCCGCCTCCGGTTCGAGGCCGGCCGGGCAGGCAGACGAATTGCAGGAGGTGGCGCCGAAGGAGAGAGCGGTCACGGCGCCCCGACCGACGCGCGGGCGCGAGGTCGCGCTGCCAGCGAAGCCTGTTGGGGCGGAGGGCGAGCCTTCGGCTGCTCCGTCGCCCCCGGTGGCTGAGCGCCGACCCCAGCCCGAGCGCCCTGTGGCCGCGGGGGATGTCTCTGATCTGCTCGGCTCGCCGCCAGAGGTCGAGGGTCGGGAGGGAGGCAATGTGCGGCGGCGGACGCCGCGTCCGGAAGCGGCGCCCGAGCCGGCCCGCGCGCCAGGCGCGGGGCAGGGCGGCGTCGCCGCGGAGGCGGATGCGGCGGCGGGAGGAGAGGTGGACGACGAGCTGCCAGAGTTGGAGGAACTCGACCCGCAGCATGCCACCGAGGAATTGGAAGAACTCGAGCTACCCGGGAGGAGCAGCGCGGCGGAGATCGACCCCGACGAGATTGCCCCGGTCGCGGCAACGCGCGCCCCGGCGGCGGGAATCCCGCCCGCGCGGAAGGTCGCGCCGGTCGGCGACTTGTTCAAAGTCGAGCCGCGCAAGGTGGAGGACGAGCCGCCGCCCGCGAGGAAGCCGATCGAGCGCGAGGAGCACCGCGATGTCGAAACGCGCGACTACGGGCGTTACCGCCGCGACCCCAATTTGCGCAACCGCTTGATCTTGTCAGGGGGGATCGCGGCGGGCGCGGCCGGGGTGGCCGCGGTGCTTTTCAGCACGATGGGGGGCAACGGCGATGACCCCGGGGATGGGCAGCGGCCGGGAGCGCCGGAGCAGGCGCCTCCTCCTGCCAGGGTGGAAATTGCCGAGACGACCCCGATTCCACCGAAAGCCGGAGAGAGCGACGGCGAGTTGTACCAGCGCCTCGAGCATAGCCTCAGACTGTTCTTCGGCGCCGGGGGGATCGACGAGTTGTTGCCCTTGATCCGCGATCCAGAGAGGGTCGAGCCCTTGGTGCGGGACTACTACGGCCGCCACCCGTTCCGCCTACCCGCATTCCGGTCGCTGGTCTCTCAGCCGTTCGAGCAATTGGTCGACACCACGCCGCTGTGGCTGGCGGAGGTCGATTTCGACAATGCGAGCGACGACCCGACCTTCTACATGCCGCGGATGATCCTTGAAGATTCGGAGCGCGGCTTCTTGGTGGATTGGGAGACGTTCCTCGTCTACAACCCGCGCGACTGGGTGGAGTACGCGGACAGCGGTGATGCGAGCACCCCGGTGAGTTTCCGGGTGTTCGCGCAGCGAGAACACAACGCCAGCTACGCCTTCCCGGAGCCGAACCAGTGGGCTTGCTTCGAGCTGAGCGTCCCCGGAAGTGGCGAGGTGATCTACGGCTACTGTCCCACAGGCTCGGACGAAGCCCGCGTCTTGGCGAACGAGTTGAAAGGGGAGGAGCGTGTCAGCTGCATCTTGGAGCTGCAGTTTCCCGAAGACCTCCGCGGCGGAAGCCGCCAAGTGCATATCCGCCGGGTCGTCTCGCGCCGCTGGGTCTGGGTGGATTGACCGGGCGGATGCACCGGCCGGTAGGCAGGGTGGATTGTCCCTTTCGCCGACCGCAGAACTAGGGGAAGGTTCAGCGGTGACCCCGCACTCCCCCCCCCTTGAACTCGTCGCCGCCGCCGTCTTGGCGGTCGGCGGTGCCGGGGTGGCGGCTCAGGAAGGCCGGGTCGTCCCGGAGCCTGCAGTTCCTGTCGAGGGGGCGGAGGCAGTGCATGCGATCGCCCCGGGATCTCCGGATGAATACTTCACGAGCTTGTCGAAGCTGACCAACCCGCGCTGGAGGCGTTGCTATCGCGAGCTCCCCGCCGACCTGCCAGCCGAGCGGTCGAAAGTCGCGGCGGGGCTGGGGATGCTCATCGCGGATGCCCACCTCGCAGTGATGGCGCGGGATGTGCAACGGGTCAGGAACGTGGGTGCTGAGGTGGGCAGCTACGCCAAGATGCTCGGGCTCAGCGCCACCGCCGGCGGCAGGGTGGCGACGCTCGACGCCGCCTGCGAGGGGGCGGAGTGGGAGGAAGGTCACGCTGAACTCAAAGCCTTGGCGGACGAGTTTGGGAAGAAGCTTGCGGAGCAGCGCGACGAGGATCTCGCCGCGCTGGTCGAACTGGGCATTTGGACCCGGGCGCTGCACGTCGGCAGCGGCGTGGTCGCCACCGGGAAGGTGGACGAGGTCGAGTTGGCGATCGGCAGCGAGGCCTTGCTGGCGAGATTGATCGAGCTCGGGGTGGGGTTGAGCGAGGCGTGCCGCGCGGAGCCGAGCATCGCCTTTGCGCTCGCCGAGGGCGAGAAAGTGGCCGCCCTGTGGCGCGGGGTCGAGAAGCCTGGCGAAACCGTCGCCGCCGAGACCGAAGCCCTGCTGGAGAGCATCGTCGGGAGGCTGTCGTCCCGCTAGCCTAGGCTAGGAGGAAAGGCGCTTGGTTAAGGAAAAGCATCGACGGGTGGCAGCGTCTCGGTGCCCGCTCGCTTGGAGCCGTCAAGGCATCCGGAGCGGCCCCGGGGCTCGGCGCGCTGGTTTCATGGCGGGATCCTTCCGGCGCTGCGCTTGTCAGGATGACACAACACTTCCTCGGAAGGGCTGGTGGCCAATCTGCGCACACCGCCCTGACTGCCCTCAACTCCGCGGAGCTGTCACCCTGAGCAACGCGAAGGGCCTCTCACCGCGGTCCGCGTCTCCGGAGCCATTTGTGTTGAACGATCCAACGCCTCCCCGGTTGGGAACTCGACTCCGAGGGGCTGTACCGCGCACGGCGAAAACGGCAGCACCCA
>JAUIGD010000080.1 GCA_030430255.1 Verrucomicrobiia bacterium | reverse complement strand
GACCAGGGCGAACACCCCGGCGGGCAGCGAGTAGTGCGTGTGGATCCGCAGCTTGCCGAAGTCCGACTCGTAGAACAGCACCTCGAAGGTGATCTTCGTGTCGGACTGTTGGGCGTTGAAGCTGCGTAGCGGCGCGGACGTGGCGGCCAGCCCGTCGGCGGTCCGCACCCAGCCGGTGATGACCTCCTTCATGGCGGGGTTCACGTAAACGTCCCACGATCCCTTCTTCCGGGCGGTGGTGGCGATGCTCCGCATCACGGCGCGGAAGTCGTCCTCGGTGACCACCGCCTCGCTGGCGGCGGCGTGGATGTGCCCGGCGGGGACCAGCCCCATCGCGGGCACCGGCAGGTCGGGGCTGCCGGGGTTCGCCGCGCGGATCCAGTTGGCCAGGCCGCGCAGCTTCCCGGGCGTCCCGGCGCCGGCGTCGGCCTGGGAGTCCGTCGTCTTGAGCGCCGTCACTTCGAGGTTCTCGCGGGACTTGCAGAGCGCGTCCATCGCGTTGTCGGCGAGCAGGCCGCCGTTGACGGCGTACTCGTTGCCGAGCGCCTCGGCGATGTCGCCGACGCCGTAGGCGACGCGCCCCTTCTGGATCCGTCCCTGGAGCATCGTCTTGTTGCCCTCGTTGTTCTGGATCTCGCCGGCGCCGACTTCCTCGCCGTCGGCGACGGCGGAGTCTTCGGGCGCGTAGCGGTCGCGGATCGGCCACTCGTAGAGCGACGATTTCGGTTTCATGCCCTTCTTCACCATCGTGGTGAAGGGCGTCTCCTCCGCCCGTACGAGCGTGAAGGACCCGCTCACGTCGCGGATGCGCAGGAGCGAGTCGAGGTCTTTGTCTAGGATTGCAGCCATGGCTGTAGTTCTTTCGTCTTGTTAGGGTTGGCGTGGCGCCGGGCGTCAGGCCATCTCCGCGGCGAGCAGGTCGCGCACGTTCGCCTCGTTCGGGTCGGCGGCGGCGCGGGAGAACGCCTTCTCGACGTTCCGCTTGCCCCCGGCGGCGCCGGCCTTTTGCGGGGGCCGTTGGTCGCCGGGCTGGGATGGCGCCCGCTTCGGCGCCGGTTTCTTGGTCTTGGTCGCGCCCTTCGACTTCGCCGGCGTCTTGGCCTTCCCCGTCTTCGGGTCCAGCTCGACGCGCACGTACTTCGCGACGCCGCTCTGCTCCTCGACGCGCATCCGCATCCCGCGCGCGGCCGCCCCCACGATCAGCTCCCAGTCGGGCAGCTTCACGATCTCCGGGTGGTCGCGGAGGATGGCTTGCAGGAACCTGTTGTTCGCGTTGCCGTCGTCGGTCAGCAGCCCGGGCGCCAGCTCCTCGCCGGCCTCCCAGGGCTTCGTCCGCTCGCGGCTGGCGATGCGTTCCTTCTGCGCCTTCTCCGCCCCGAGCACCGCCTTGGCCTGGGCCAGCTTGGCGTCGCGCTCCTCGGCGGAGAGCGTCAGGGTCCCGCCGCCGGCCATCGGCGCGTCGCCACCCTCGGGGTTGGCTTCGCACCACTCCACCACCCGGCGCGCTTGCGCGGCGGCGGCGTCCACCTCCTCGGCGGTCTTGAGGTCGGCGAGGGGCATGTCGGGGGTCGCCTGGAGCACCGTCCCCTGGGCGACCTGCTCGCGGAGCTTGGCCACCGTCGCGGACTGGTTCTCGATGCGCTTCTTCGCCCAGGGGGGCAGCTCCTTGCCGTCGAGGGTCGTCTTCTTCGACTTCGCTTTCGCGCCGTCGTCGTCGTCGCCCTCCTCTTCGGCTTCGTCGTCGCCCTCCTCCTCCTCTTCGGCTTCGTCCCCCTCGTCGGGGTCGGCTTCGGGGTCGTCGTCTTCGTCCTCGGCCTCGGCATCGTCCGGGTCGCCGGCGTCCGGATCCTCGTCCGGCTCGTCGTCGTCGTCGGTCTCCGCTTCCGCCTCGGGTTCGGCGTGTTCGTCGTCGTCGTCGCCCTCCGTGAATTGGTCCTCGATCTCCGGTTGCTCCTCGGCGGCCAGCTCTTCGGCCAGCACCTCCTCGGGGCTGCGGTTGAGGTCAATCTCGGTGCCGCCCGGCGCGCTCGCGTCGGGGGCGTTCTCCTCGGAGCCGCCAGAGGGCGGCGCGTCGGCTCCGGTGCGGGCGCCAGACTCCCGCTTGGTGGTGGTTACAGCGTCAGGCATCCCCGACGCTACCGCCCTCCCTCGCGCCCGGACAAAGCGCCCCTCGCGCGACTCTAGCCCCTGCCGGGCCGCATCGTCCGCGTGCGCAGCTCGGTGCCGCCTGCGCGCAGCCAGTCGTTCAGATCCTGCCCCTCCTCGAATCCGACCGCCACATGCACCGACCGGGCGACCCCGTGCAGCTGCGCGGCCCAGCGTTGGGCGGCCTCCCAGCCTGCCCGCACCCGCGTCCCGTCGCGCCGCTCGGTCTCGCGGTCGTGGTGCGCAGCGATCAACACCCGCCGCCTCCGGAACAGCGGCAGCGCCCCGCCAGGGATCGGCTGCCCGGCGCCCAGCATCCCCACCGGCACCGCGGACACCAGCCCGCGGGCCCGCATGTCGTAACCCGCGAGCAGATCGGGGCCGCCCTCACAGAGCAACACGTCGTCGCCCTCGCCGAGCGCGTCGAGGCCGATCGGCCAGCTCCCCCAGCTGCCGCCGACGGTCAACGCCTTGAGGTCGTCGAACCACGGCGCGCCGTCGAGGCGCCGCACCTGGGCGTTGCACTCCGTCGCGCTGTCCAGCACGGCCCACACCGGCGCCGCGCAGCGGAACTCCCGGCCGCCCTTCAGCGGCACGGTGTAGTTCGGCGCGAACCGCAGCACGCCGGCCGCGACCGCCGCATCGATCCCGCCGACATCCAGCCCGCGCAGCCGCGCCAGCGCCTCGCGCCACGCCGGCGACCCCTCCCCCAGGTTCTCGGGCAGCGTCAACGTCCCCCGCACCTCGACCGGCCTCGGCCGCTCCTTCGCTTTGCGCAGCTGCTCGGCATCCACCTCCTCGCCGGGGTCGCCCCCGGCCATCGCCACGAACCGGCGCGCCGCATCGGTCTTGTCCACCCCCAGCGCCGCCATGATGAAGCTCACCGCGTCGCCCTTCGCCTCCGGGCCGTCGCCCGCGCTGCCGCCGTAGTCGCGGTAGCCGGTGCCGCCCTTGAGGATCTGGAAGGAACCCCGCTTGCCGTCGTCGCGGAAGGGCGACTTCACCACGATGCCGTCCCGCGCCGGCGGGTCCGGATACCCCAGCGCCGCCCACACCTCGGGGATCGTGAACGACGGCTTGAAGTGCCGGACTTTATCCCAGAGATCCATCGCTCTCCAAAATACGTTCTGCCTCCTCGACAATCTCCCGGCAGTCGAAAGCGGCGTGGATTACAAGAGCTTCCGCGTAGGCTTCCCCTGTATCGGGGTCGCTCCATTCTACTCGGGGGCCGCATGGGCACATCGTCCCTTCTAGGTCGTGGGGCTTCTCGTCGTCGGTTGGGTAAAGATGCACCATGGTGTTAGCCCCAGAAATGCATTGCGGCGAAGTAGATCGCCCACACAAAGCCAACTGGGACAAGATAGAACAACCGGAAGACCGCGCCAAAGTCGTAGTCTCCGCTCGACTCGTAAGGGCGAAACATCATGCCAAGTAATATCAGTGTTGCGACGCTTGGCAGAATCCAAAGTCCCATTGTAATCGTCATGGGCTAACAAGTCAGTGCAGGCAATGGCGGATCGCGCTGCTAGTTGATTTCGGTATCGTCAGGCCCGCCACGCCTGACTTCGGCGTTAGCCGAAAAGGTAATCTGCCCATTCGCGCATTGCCAGGATCGCCCCGTCGATGTTTTCCTCTACGATGTTCGCGGGTTCGTGGTCATCTGTTCGCGCTCGATCGGCCGCCTGAACCGAGAAAACCCACATGCCACATGGTCTGCCGTCACCATCACCAATCCACCCCCCGCGCACAAAGCCCTGATACTTTGTTATCTTCAGCCCAAATTGATCCGCAGCACGCAGAATCCGTCGGCTAACAAGGCGCTGGACTGAGCCTTCGGGGGCGAGGGGCGTCGAGGGAGTCAAATCTGGCTCGAAGGCCGAAAGTTCGTCTGGAACCTTACCGCCACACTCAGGGCATGCGTCGTATCTCTTGCTGTAGAGAGTTCCACATTGGGGACAGGTAAATTCTAACATGGTGGCTTTCTGTTCGGTTGAAGTTGAATCTTTCGGGGCCACTCCGCTGTTAGCCAACTGCCGCCGCTGCCAGCTCTTCGAGCATGGACCTCTGTGAGGGCTGCTTCCGATAGCCCTTCTGGGGCCTGGTTATCTCATCGTAATAGCCGCTCTTGTTTCTCGTTTTTGGCAGTTCGATCTCTCCCGACTCAAGTTTCGCCTCAAGCTCCACTCGGCAGGGGAACCCACAAACGCGGGGCACCAGGGCCGGGTCGCACTCCTCCAATGCCAGCGACCCAAAGGATTGCCACGTCTCCCCCCAAACGTCGATCCTGCCGCAGATGGAGCATTTGTGCAGCTTCATGGTTGGCTAAAAATCGCAGCACCGCGCCAGCTCGAATGGCGGCACCTGCCCCTCAGCCAGTCTCTGGTGCATCGCTTCGAACGTGGTGCAGTCCGGCTCCAACTCATCTTCGGCGTCGCTCGGGTTCGAGTAGTAGCCCTCCCTCGATCCATCTTCGACGCTGGGCGGATCCGTGCCGGCCGTCGCATACTCCCTGAGGTAGAACTCGCTCGCCTCCTCCTCGCTCGCTGCGACGACGAAGAGCCAGCCATTGACCGCGTAAACTTTGGGAGTCTCCGCCCCTTCGATCGGCTCACTCATCGCTCGCGGGGTGCAGGGTCTCGCCGCCCTCCAGCGCCTCGGGGGCGTGGATCGCGAACAGGGAGAGGCAGATTTCCTCGCAGCTGCGGCCGGCCGCGAGCAGCTGCTCGGCGGTGTAGCCCTCCTCGTTGCGGCCGCGCGTCGCCGCCAGCCGGTAGTTCTCTTGCGCCTTGTCCCGCAGGTGCGCGATGAAGGCGACGACGAGCGGGTGCGAGCGGTCGCCCTCGATCACGTCGAGCGGCCCCTTCCCCTCGGGGATCGGCAGCGGGAGGTCCGATAGGTACGGCTCCCCGGTCTGGTTGTCTCTCAGTTGCATGGTGGTGGTTGGTTGGGTTCCAAATCGTTGCTAGTTCTCCCCACCCGACCGTGGCGGTTGGCGGAAGCCCTGCCCCGGGGGCGGCGGCGGCTCGACGCCCAGGCGCCCCACGTCGGGGTTCACCTGGTACTGATCCACCTGGAACTGGTGGAAGGCGGCGCGCTTCTTGAACAGCTCCGCCACCTCCGGCGTCGAGGCCATGATCTCTTGCAGGCGGCGGGAGTTCGGTCCGCCCATGGCGTCGGCGAGCACCTGGAGGCGCAGGGCGTGGTTGCGGCCGGGCACCGGGCGCGGCTCGATCCCCAGGCTCATCAGCGAGACGGCCTTCTGCTCGTCGTCGATCTCGTCCTGCTCGACGGCCACCGGGTCGCCGAGCAGCTCGTCGGCCCAGCCGGGGAGGAACGAGCGGACGGCCATCCGCACCACCGCCTCCGGGCGCAGGATCCCGGTGGCGTCCAGCGGGCGCAGGCCGTTGACCAAAAGCTCGAGCTTTTTGCCGAGCAGCTCGGCGTCGAGGTCGGCTGCGTCGAACACCAGGTCGATGGCGACCTGCCCCTGGATCTCGGCCTTGGGCACCGCCAGCGAGACGGGCACGCCGCGCACGGCGCTGGCGCGGATCTCCTCCGGCGCGTACTCCTGGATCAGGGCGAACTCCAGGAGCTTCACCCGCCGCACGGCGCGGAACCACTGCCGCACCATGCGCTGCCGCATCACCAGCTTCACCTCCGCGTCCACCTCGGCGCCGCGCCCCCAATAGCGGTCGAAGCCAGCGCGCGCGGCGTCCTCGATCTCGCGCGACTGCTCGGCGCCGCCCGGCGGCTTCATCCACTCGACGCCGCCCTGGGCGCCGGCCGTCATGTTGCGCGGCACCTGGCGGCCGGGGCGGAGGTCCAGCTTCTTCCCGCGCAAGGCCCACGGCACCTCCACCGGCGGTTTGACCGTCAGGCTGGCGAGGTCGCTGCGCATGTCGCGCTGGATCTTCACCTCGCGCTGGTCGGTGAAGGTCACCTCGCCGATGCCGCGCGAGCCGGTGAGGTAGGGCGCCAGCTTCTCGCGCTTGTACTCGACGTAGGGGTATCGCCCGTGCGCGTCGGGCTGGCATTCGTGCAGGCCGAACATCCCCTCGCCCACCTGCCCGTGCAGCACGGTGCGGTAGAGCGCGGGCACGCCCTCGATCGTCGTCGCCCGGTAGTAGAGGTGGACGATCTGGAACAGCTTCTCCTTCTCGCGGTCGTCTTCGGCCTTGGTGTCGGCGATGCCGGCCTCGCCCCCGCCCAGGTCGCTCAGGCTGGTGCCGACGCTGCCGCCGCTGAGCACCCATTCGGCGTAGTCGTCTACCGCCTGGAAGCTCCGCCCGGCGCCCACCTCGATCACCTTCTCGACCCACCGCTCGTCGTAGCCCTCGTTGACGACGCGCTCGCGCAGCTGCACGCCGGACACCCACTCCACTTCGGCGATCCACCGCGCCTCCTCCAGGCAGGTGGTCATCGGCGGGTAGAACACGTCGATGAAGGGCATCAGCGCGCGCGGGCGCGGCGCCGCCTCGATCACCGTCCGCGCGTAGTACTCCGCCTCGCGGTCGCGCCGCAGCCGCGTCGCCACGAAGCGCGCCTCGCTCTCCGGCATGTCGGGGTCGGCCTCGACCAGCTGCGCGACGAACTGCTCGCGCAGCTCCGGATCCGCGAGCATCGCCTCCACGTCGGTGGCGGCCGCCGTCTCGATCGACGCCAGCTCCTCGGGGGTCAGCACCGGCGGCAGCCCGCTCTCGTCGGGCGGAGGCACCGGCTCGCCGGCGGCCTGGATCTCCCCGATCCGCGCCGACACCGCCACCGCCAGCGCGGCGGCGGCGGCGATCTCCTTCACGCGCTCGACGGTGATGGTGCGCTTCTCCAGCTCGACGCGCTCGCGCCAGCCGACGCGGAGCACCGCATGGCCGAACTCCTCGCCCATGTCGCACCAGCGGTCCATCTCGTCGGCGGCGTAGTCGCCGGCCACGTCGTCGTAGTAGTTGGCGACCAGCTGCCACAGGGCGGCCGAGCGCCCGGCGCCCTCGTCGGTGTTCAGGTCGCGCGGCAGCACGCGCTTGTCGGCGCGTTCGGTCGCCTCCGCCATCAGCGCCACCCGCTCGTTGATCAGCTCATCGACCAGCGGCACGCGGTTGTCGCTGGCGCCCGGCCAGGGGAACACGTCGCGCACCTCGTCGGCGTCCTTGTCCACCGGGAGCTTGGTGCCCGTCCAGTTCCCCCCTTCCCAGATACAGAAGCGCGTGTTCCGGCAGTGCTGGATCCGGTCGTAGAAGCTCAGCCCGTTGGCCGTGCCCAGGGCGCCCGTCATCTCGGCGATCCACTCGTCGATCTTCGGGGCTTCGCGCGGCTTGAGGCGCTCGATGTTGTGTTCTTCGGCGACGTTCATCTTGGCTTGTCGTTCGGTATTGGCGGTTTTGCGTGGGTTTCTCCTACCTCCCGCGGCCGGGGTCGCCGATCGATCGTCGGCGGCCCCGGCTCTTTCTCGGGATCAGCTGCATCCGTTCAGGTGGTGGAGGAGCGCGATGGCGTAGGCGTCGAGCGCCGCGTCCTCGCGCGCGGAGTGCTGCGGCAGCTGCGATCGCAGCCCGGAGACGGCCACCTCCCAGTCCGACACCCGCCCCGGCGCGGTCTTGGCCAACAACGCGCGCCGGTAGCTGCGCACGTCGTTGACGCGGTGGTGGCGCCAGGGCGTCGGGTGGCCATGGCCGCGAAGGAAATCCTCCAGGATCGCCACGTCAAAATGCGTGCCGCGCGACCAGAGCCACAGGTTGTCGATGCCGCCGAACGCGCCGGCGATGCGCCGCGCCACCTCGTCGGCGGGCATCCGCCGGTCGCCGAGCAGCTCCGCCGCCATCACGGCGCGGTCCTGGCCGAACCACCAGCGCACCGTCTCGGCGTCGATCGTCCGCTCGGGCTGGCTGGCGACCTCCACCGGCAGGTGCAGGTCGATCCGCCCGCCGCGCTCGTCGCTCAGCGCGTCGGCACGGACCGCCCCGGGGTCGCCCCACGGGTCGAACTGGAAGGCCCCGACGCTGGCCACCACCGCGCGCGCGTCCGTCGCCAGCGTCTCCAGGTCGATCATCAGGTGCAGCGCCCCCAGGCGCATCTCGTCGATTTCGTATTCCATCGTCTTTCTCGGTTGGTTTTGGTTTTTTCAGTTTGTTAGATTCAAAGTGCGCTCGCCGCCCCGGTCGGGGATCCCGCCCCGGATCCCGGCCGCCTGCCCGGCCTCGTAGCCGTCGAGGAGCGCGCCCGTGGCGCCCGGCTGCGCGGTGTCGCACTGCGCCTTGCGCTCGGTCGTTTTGACGATGCCGAAGGTGTCCTCGATGTAGCGGTCGAACACGGGCACCAGCGCCTCGGAGCGCATCTTGAACGCCTCCGCCATCTGCTCGCGGATCGCCTTCGCGAAGCCGACCATGAAGAGGTTGCGGTTGTTGGCTGAGCGCTCCCCCGGGAACTCTTTCCAAGCGCGCCGCATCGCCCCGACGAGATACTCGAAGGCGTAGGTGGCCACCTCGGTGGCGCCCGCGCGCCGACGAAATAGACGGTCCCCTCCCTGCCCCGGCGCGGGCGCCTGTAGAGAGCCTCGACCTTGAACTGCGCCTCGACCAACCTCATCGCCTCATGCTCGGCCGTGCCCAGCTGCTTCACCCGCCATTCAGCGTGGCCGATGCCGCCCTGCCCCTCCGCGTGCGGGTCGATCTCGTCGAGGGCGAACCCGGCGTCGGCGGCCAGTTTCGCCGCGCGCTCCATCGCCTGCGCCGCCTCGGCGGGGCTGGCCGCCTCATCCTCCGCCAGCCTCAGGAGCTTTCGGATCCGCTCGATTGTCTTGTCGTTCTCTTTGGTGTCCATTGTTTTGTTATCTTGAGAACACGGCCAGCGCCGCGTCGCGCTCGTAGAAAGCCCGCCCGGACCCGGGCGGCTGGATCTTCGGGATGGGCGCGCCCTCGCCCTCCATCAGTTTGCGCACGCCCCATTTGGTCAGCCCGAACTCGGCGCCCATCGCCACCACCGCGGAGTAGCGCACCAGGATCGGGTATTCCCGGCGCAGCCCCTCGCCGTCCACCCCGCACTTCCAGCACTCGTGTTCCAGCTCGTTCATCTCAGTAGCTGCCCCCTCCCAGGCCGCCCCACTCGTCCTCGGGGAAGTGTTCGGGCCCGGCGATCGCGTAGTAGCGCACCACGTCGGCAGGGTCCTTGCCGGCGCCGTGCTGGCCGTCCAGGCCGGTGAAATTCTCCAGCACCCAGCGGAAGTTGAGGCAGTCCTCGACGACGTAGAGCCTCGGCGCCTGGGCGGGGTCGGGGCGCTTGACCCCGAACTCATCGACCGCCGCCAGCTCCTCGTCGTAGTCGAGCAGGTCATTGATGACCCCGTAGCCCTCGGTCACGCGCGACTTCACCTCGCCGTCGGCGGCGAAGGTCTGGCCGCTGGGCACGAACCCCATGTCATGCTCAAGCATGATCTCCATGATCGTGCGGGTGCCGGTGCTCGATGCGTTCGGGGCGTTGCCGTAGCGGCTGTCCATGATGCGCGCGGCCGGCTCGATCGCCTCCCCGGAGTACTCCGGATCGCCCACCTCCGGGTGCTGCATCCGCCACAGCAGCCCCTCGACCCGGCGGATCTCCTCGGCGTAGCGCTCGCAGCCCCAGCCGAGCGGCTTCTGCGCGGGCCCGGGCGTCCCGTCCTTCTTCTTGCCCAGGGAGTCGGTGACCCAGGGGCCGAGCACGCCCTCGCCGGGGATGTAGCCCTCCACCGGCGGCCACTCGGCGGCGGCGTAGTGCTTCCCATCGGGCGCGGCGAGGAACCACCCCATGAACCAGTTCCGGCCGTTGCAGGGATCGACGACGTGGTACCACGTCCCCCCGCGCGGCAGCGCCGACGCGGGCACCACATGCACGTCGGTGGAGAAGCGCGCGAACAGCGCCTCGCTGGTCTTCTCCGTGTAGCCGTAGAACTTGATCTGGCGGTCGGCCCGGGTCCAGTTCTTTTTCGCCGCCAGCTTCACCATGCCCTCGTGGTTGCCGCCGTGCCGGTTGTCCTCGTTCCAGAAGTAGGCCGCCGCCGTCGGCGAGCCGTCCTGCACCACCAGCCGCGGCATCTGCTCGTAGCCGGTGACCTTGCCGCCGTCGCCGAGCACGGGCAGCTGCCGGGCCTCGCCGGCGAGCATCGTGCGCGCGCCCTTGGTGAAGCGGCCGACGGCGGGCGTGAGGCCGTCCAGGGGCGTGAAGGTGACCAGGTGGACGCCCTGCCACATGCGGCAGCGGAGCGCGCGCGGCATCCGCTCCAGCTCGCCGGCGCGGTGCCGCTCCAGCGCCTCCTCCAGCTCGCCGATCAGGCCGCCGAGCTGCCCGGCGCGGGTCAGCAGGCGCACGGCGATCGCCTCGATCCAGTCGATCGGGATCCGCTCGTCGGACCAGACGAAGTGCGGCTGGTCGCCCTCCAGCGCGTCGGCGTTGCCGGAGTAGAACTTGAAGATGCACTGGCTCTCGTTGGGGACGGTGAAGCCGTTCTCCGTGAAGCCCGTTTCGGGGTTGTAGTTGATCCGCTGCCGGATCGTCTTGCGGACCTTCCCCTCGGCGGGCTTGTGCTGGGTGGGGAAGTAGGTCCAGATCCGCGATTGCTGGATGGCCCGCGAGCTTTTCTGCTCGGTGTGGAAGCACCACACCAGCCAGTTCTTGTTCTCGCCGACGGCCTCGCACACGCGCTTGGCCGCGTAGTCGGTCTTGCCCGCCCGGTTGCCGCCGAAGATGCACACCTCGACAACCTCCTTCGGGTAGGTGGCGCGCAGCTCGGCGATGAACCAGTCGAGCGCGTTCCAGAAGGCCGGCTCGTAGCCGTGGTTGTAGGGGTCGTCGGCCTCCATCTTGATCGCCCGCTCGCGCCCCTCGAAGTGCCTCAGCAAATCGCTTGGAGACATCACCACCACCTTGCCCCCGGCCTCCACCGTGAGCCGCTCGACGTTCTCGATCGCGTCGAGCTCGACGTAGAGGCGCGGCCAAACCGGGTGGTCGCTCTGCCGTGACAGCAGGGCGTCCACCCGGGCGCGCAGCTCTTCGACGGTGGCCATGGTCAATCGGCGGTCGCGAACATGGTCTTGCCGATCAGCACACGCTCAGGCGCGTGCAGATTCACCGCCGCGATCAGCTCCGACGCGCTCTTGCCGTGGATCATCGGCCCGCACTTCATGCACACCCGCACCTGGACCAGCTTCCCCTCCCCGGTGTCGAGGAGCCTGACGACGTGCATCTCGGCGCCCGGCTCGAAGACGCGGTAGCACAGGCCACACCGCTCCCAGGGTTCGGGCGGCGGAGGATCGACCACCTGTTCGGCGTCGGCCGCCGCTTCCGCCCGCCACCGGCGCCACGACCTCCACATCGAGCCGAACAGGTCCAGCCCGTGCGCGAAGCCGAAGCCCCAGCCGATCAGCAGCAGCACGTCGATCATGGCTCGCGGCGGGTGATCTCCCAGGCGATGACGATGCCGGCGAACGGCAAGCTGCCGTGCTCGGCCTCGAACCACGCCAGCATCTCGTTGAAGTCGTCGAAGCCGTCCGCGCGGGCGAACTGCTCGACCATCTCCGCCGACAGCGCGCTCAGCTGCCCAGGCGCCGGGCCGACGCGGATCCCCGACTCGCCGATCTCTACGTGGTTCACCCGCGTGATGGCGCCCTCGCACAGCTTGACCTGTCTCGAGTTGTAGGGCCTGCCGTCCCAGACGCGGCAGTCGATCACGTCGCCGGGGACGGGCATCCGCTTCGGCAGCGGCCGCACCGTGCGCGTCTTCTTCCCGGCCTTCACCGCGTCGGCGAAGGCGGGCTTGAACATGCGGACGAACCTACTCACCGGCGGCGGGGGCGGCGGGTTCGACGGGGCGGAAGGTGAGTTGGCCTTTACCCCCCTGAATGACCTCCAGCTCGCCTTTCTTGGCGGGCAGGAGTTCGTCCAGCCGCTCGGTGAGGGCGAAGCGGATATCGAGGCGCTTGGCCGCCTTGCTGGTCTTCCTGATGATGCGGCCACCCGCCTCGACCACGGCGAGCCGCAGCTTCCCGGCGTCCTTGCCCGTGCCGGCCTGGATGGCCAGTTCGTCGCCGTCGACGATACCCGCATCGTTGGCGGCGCCGACCGCGGCGGAGATAATGAGGGTGAGCCTGTCGGGGCGCTTCTTGTTCTCGGTGCGCACGCTGTAGGTCAGCGGGCGCGACATCCTGTTGAACCGCTCCGGCAGTTCGATCGTTTCAAATGGCATGGTTCTCGTTGGTATGGTGTTGTGGTTTTGTATCTTCTTATTTGCTAGGAAATCCGCCCCAGTTATCCGGCCACCCGCGCACGCGCAGCGCCTCCGGCCACTCGGCCATGTCTTTGCCCTTCCCGGTGAGCTTCACGCGCTTGGTGATCCGTGCTTCCCTCGCCTCGTAGCGCGTCCCGGGCGGCCACTGGAGCGGCTCCATCCGAAGGCTCGCGCCCTCATGCACGTTCTCCCCGAGCTGCTTGACGAACACCCCCACGCCCGACCTCTGACAGTCCCCGACGAGCGCCTGGATCCATGAGGCCACACAGATCCGCGCCCCCTTCCCACTCTCGCCCCCGGCGACCACCCAGTTGATGTGCGGCTCACCCACCTCGGGGTGGCATCCCTCCCAGCGGCCAGCCAGCGCGTCGAACTGGCGGTCTCCAACCTGGATCCTCCGCAGGTCGATCGGCCCGAGCAGCGGCTCGGCCGAGACCCAGCGCACCGCCGCCGGCGTGCCGATCAGCTCGCCCACGCGCGAGCTGCACACCCCGGCGTTCTCGACCGTGACGCCGAGCCAGACGTGCGCCGGAAGCTCGTCGAGCCGCCGCGACTCCAGCCATGCGGTCACCAGCTCGCGCATCCGCCGCTCGCGCTTGGTGAGCAGCTGCCAGACGTGGCTCCCCCCCCGGAGCGCGATCGCGTCGAGCAGGTCGAAGACGAACTCGTCGGGGACGAACTCCCCGAAGGTGTCCGTCATCGAGTTGACGAACACCATGCGCGGCCGCGTCTTGCGCAGCTGCGCCTCCAGGCGCGCCGCCTCGAAGCGGATCTTCACCTCGCCCCGGCTGGCCTTGTGGTAGGGCAGCCCGGTACCATGCTCCCAGCGCCGCGCGACGTTGAGCGCCTCCGCGTAGCAGTTGCTACAGCCCGGAGACACCTTCTCGCAGTGCCACCCCCCGCGCCCGTCGGCGTCGAGCGCGGTGAACACGTTCAGCGTGTCGCCGGTCCACTCGATGTTGCTCCCCTCACCCATCGCGCCCCTCCTTCCATCCGTTGACGATCTCGCGGAGGTAGATACCTGGCTTGCCGGTGCGGTGTTTCAGCACGGCGACCTGGTCGCCCTTGCCGGGGTCGAAGACGATCAGGCCGGCCGCCGTGACGTGGTCCTCGAGGATGTCACGCCCGGCGATGTCCCCGACCCTCACCGACTCGATCGGCCTCATCTGCGCGGCCGGCCGCAGCTCGCTCACCCCGACGGTGAGCACCCCGGCGAGGAACTCGCTCGCGCGGTAGAAGGCTTGCTCAAGCCCGGCGCCTGGGCGGCGGTAGAGCGCCCGCTTCATCTCGGTGGGCAGCTTCGCATAGCAGCCGCCGCACAACGGTTTGCCCGACGGCTTCCACCCGCCGCACACGCATTCGGTGCGGTCGAGTTCATCGAGCATCTCTTCTTTGGTCAGTTTCATGGTGGTGGTTGGGTTGGTGTTGTTAGGTCGATAACACCTTCTTAGATTGATAGGGGGCGATCGTTCCGTGATGCAGCGTCCTCCCGCCCTGCTCTATGACGAGCACGATGAATCTTCCCTCATCCTGCACTGTGTAGATTTTCAGTCCGTCCGCCTCAACATCTATGCAACGATGCCCATCTCTGTCAGTGTAGACCGCTACGGCGGCGCGGTAATCCGGAGAAGAAGTCGCGGCCTGTCGGCCCGCGCTCGCTTCGTTCGCCTGGTCGATGCAGGCGCTGATCACACATCCCGAGGCGAAAGTGTTGTTGTCGTAGTGGAGTTCAACCGCGACGTCAGACCAGATGGGGTTTTCATTCTCGCGGTCAATTTGCAGCGTCACGGGGATTTCGTCCGGGTCTTCTCCGCACTCCCTCGCGTATTCGATTGCCCTTTCGGCAGCTTCTTTCAGTTGAGTTAGTTTCATGGCTGTTCGGCGGCGCTAGTCATCTGCTCATTGATTCGATTCCACAGCCTAGCTTTCTGGTCGGGCGTCCCCCCAATGTAGTAGCGCCCCCCATGAACCGGTTTCCAGCCCATCATCTCCCTGAGCTTTGGTACGTAGCTAGCGCACACTTCACACGGTTCCTCTAGCTTGGCAGCTACCCAGATGGACGCCATGCAAGGCATTCCCACACCGGCCTTTCTGCACCGCTCCGCAGAACTGTCGCCGGAGCCGACGCCTCGGGGTTGATCGCTTGAGCGCTCTTGTCGCATAGCAAGTCGGTGCGTTAGGATTCTAGGGTTTCGGGTTGACGTTCCTCGTCATTGTTAGAGAACAGCTTCTCGGTGAGGCTCTCGAAGCGCTTGAGCGGGGGCACGAACTTGAGCGGCACGTCGCCGCAGGGCCCGAAGCGGTTCTTGCGTAACAGGAACTCGGCCTCGCATTCGTAGCAGCGCTGCCCCATGCGCTCCAAGACCTTGGCGCGCGCCTCCTCGTCGGTGTCGAAGAAGTTGCTCCCGGGCAGGGTCCCGAACACCTCCAGCCAGCTCTCGCGCCAGTCCCAGCCGGGGTCCATGTAGTCCTTGCGCGCCCGGTCGATATAGAACCCGCGCTTCTCGTCGCCGAGCGCGAACCACGGCCGCACGTAAGCCGGGCGGTGGATGAAACCCGCGTAGTCGGCGTTCTTCTCGATCGCGCTCGATCCGTCGAAGTCGCGGAGCGTCGGCTTCTTGCCGGGGTTGTCCTCGGACCCGCGCACCGTCTGCGCGAGCGCGACGATCACCACGCCGGTCTGCTTCGCCAGGCTCTTGAGCTGCTCGCACACCTCGGCGATGCCCAGGCGCTCCTCGCGCTGGCCGAGCTTGCTCAGCGGTTTGATCAGCTGGACGTAGTCCACGAAGACGACCCGGGTCCCGTGGCGCTTGACGTTGAGCCGCACCTTGGCCTTCACGTCGCCGATGTTGAGGTCGCCCTGGTCATCCCACAGCAGCGGCGCCTTCGCGTAGAGCTGGGACGCCTCGTTGATCGCCTGGAGTTCTGGCTTCGACAGGAAGCCCAGGCGCAGCTTTTGCAGGTTGAACCCGCCGATGCCGCGCTTCTGGAGCAGCACCCCGGCCAGGCCGCACACCATCCCCTCGCCCACCTCCGCGCGCCCCATCTCCATGCTGAGGAAGAGGCCGGGGATCGGCTCGCCGTAGGGGTTCACCTCGGGCGGCCGCACACAGGTGCGCTCCGCCATGCAGCACACCATCGTCGTCTTGCCCATGCCCGGCCGGCCGCCGACGAACATCAGGCGCCCCTCGCCCAGGCCGAGCAGCGTGCGGTCGATGTCCTGGAAGCCGGTGGGCACCCCGATGATGCGCCCGCGGTTGGCGACCTTCGCCTCGATCCCGTCGATCACCTCGATCGCCAGCTGCCGCGAATCGACGGCGCCGTCGCCGCGCTCTTCGCGGAGCGATGTCATGCAGCCCTCGGCGGCCTCGACCACCTCCTCGACGCTCATCTCGCGGTCGAAGGGCAGCTCTTGCATCTGCGCCCCCGCCTGGCGCACCTGGCGCCGCTTGTAGAAGTCTTCGACGGTCTCGACGTACGCCCGCCAGTTGCCGGCGGTGGGCACGAAGTTGGCGACGGAGTCGAGCTTCTGCCGGCCGCCGGTGTCGTCGATCTCGCCCCGGTCCTTCAGCGCCCGCTCCAAGGTCAGCACGTCGAGCGCGTCGCCCCGGTCCACGAACTCGGCGAACAGCCCCCACAGGACGGTGTGCGCCCCGACGCTGAACCACTCGCCGTCGCAGGCTTGCAGGATCTGGTCGCACTGCTCGGGCGTGGCGCGCATCAGCGAACCGAGCACGGCCATCTCGGCGTTGAGGTCGGCCAGCATCTCCGCCGGCCCCCCCCTTGATTTTTTCGCGCTGGATCCGCCCTCGCTCATTCGGCCGCGCCCCCCCCTTCATTTTTTTTGCGCGATTCGCGCAGTCTGGCGATCTCGGCCAACACCGTGCCGATCAACGCCACCGGCACCTCGGACCAGCGTCGAGGGCGTTGGTAGCCGGGCCGGTCGGCGTACAGCGAATCGAACGCCTCGCCCCAGCCCTCCGGCTCCGGGGTCTCGGAGTGCTCGGGCGCCGGCATCGATCCGTCGTCGTCGATCGAGACGTCGCCCCCGCCGCAGGCGCTCCAGTGCTTCGCCAGGGCGTTGGCGGTGCATCGGGCGCTGGGGAAGATCGCCCGGTAGCGCTTCGCCCTGGTCGCGATCTCGGCCGCCCCCACCTCGGGCGAGGCGGATCGGATCTCGGAGAGGGCCTTGCCGATCGCCCCCGCCTCCCGGGTCGTCAGGGCGCCAGGATCCGACCCTTGGGCGCGAGCCAGTGCCTCGAAGGCGAGGTCTCGAACTCCCTCCCGCGACGCGCCAGCGGCGCAAGTGATTGGTGGTTCTTGGTGGTTCTTGGTGATTGGGGTGACACCGGTGTCACCCTTTCGGTCGCCGTTGTCACCCTTTCGGTCGTGGCTGTCACCCTTTCGCCCATTTTGGGGTGCCAAATTGTCACCCTTTCTAGGTGCCACCGTGTCACCCTTTTCCCATGGGAAGCCCTCCCCTCGGGCCGGCTCGGCGGCCGCCCCGCCCCCCTCTTCTTTTCGCGCGATCGGGTGGACGTGGTAGACGTTCGCCCTGCCCCTCCCGGTCTTGCGCTCGATCGAGATGTGCCCGGCGCCGGCGAGGGCGTTGGTCGCGCGGATCACGCTCCGCGGGCTACAGCGCGCCCGCTTCGAAACGTGCTCGATCGACGGCCAGCACAGCCCCCGGTCGTTCGCCTGGTCGGCCAGCGAGAGCAACACGAGCAGCTGCGTCGTGTGGTCCACGTTCGAAGCCCAGGCGCGGTTGAGGAGGTCGATGCTCATGCGTCGCGCGGGGCGAACTCGGGGTCGGTGCAGCGGACGCTGCCAGGCGCGACGGCACACTGGATCCGCGACCCGCGCCGGAGCCGCTTCGAACTTCTCACGCGCACCTGGAGGATCTCTGAGTCGCCGGGCACCAGCACTCCCACCCAGGTCGGGTTGGGGAAGAGCTTCACCACCTCCAGCTGCATCGACCTCGAAAGGAGCAGCTCGGTCATCGCCACCGTCCCGGCCTCGGTGTAGGTCACTTCGTCCCACTCGCGCCCCGCTTCGCGCCTTCGTGTCTGGTAGTGCGTCCCCTTGGTGAGGTGGTCTCTTCGGAGCGAGCGGATAAGCTCGCCGGACACGCCGAACTGATCGGCGAGCTTGCGGTCTGCGGCGGCGATGTGGGACATGATGGAGGGCCTTTTGTGATATTTTTCTCTGGGCGAAATGTGTCTTATGGTCGGCAGTCGAGACGTGGTTGATCCCCCCCCCCGGGGTGTGAAAATCGCACGTTGCGAGGCGCGGGATTGGGTAGCGTGTCGGGTAGCATGGTCGCTTTGGCCTAGTTTTTAGGGCTTTCCGGCTCCTGATTGCGGGATTCGCTATCCCTTGTCTCCCGCTCCTGCCCGCTCCCGACCTCCTCGGCGTCGATCACGCGGCCCTTTGGCACAAATTTCTCGCCCCCAATACCATTCGGCGCCTCGATTTGGGCGGTAGTGTCGTCGGATCCGAACAGGGCTTGAAACTCCCTCACCTCGTCTGGCACCTCGACGGTGAGGCCGATTCGGTCAGTAACTCCACCGTTGAGCAGTTCGCGCTTGTCGACCAAGATTGCGAGCTCCAGCGCCGACACCTCGCCTTTCTTGTATCGCTCAATCAGCGCTTCGAACCCGACGGCGAGCGCGAGGTTGATCTGGGCGACGGTGCGCCTTTTTCCTGCTCGTATGTCGTTCGCCTGTTTGTGAAGCCCGACGGCGACGACAGTTTCGAAGGCCACGCCACAGGCCTTGGCGATTTGGCGCTGCGGGAGGGTTTGAGAATCGAGCAGCGCCGAGACTGCCGCGTAGACTTCCGGGCGCTCGGCCTTGAGGCTCTCGCCGTCGTAGATGCCCCGTTGCCTCATCCCGGCCTTCACCTCGACGACTAGCCCCGGAAGGTCACCCTGAGCGACCAGGGCAGCTGTGGCCGCGTCCGTGTGTCTGTCGTCGCTGCCCGGGAGTGGGCCGGGGAT
>JAUIGD010000553.1 GCA_030430255.1 Verrucomicrobiia bacterium | reverse complement strand
CAGCCGCACAAAAATTGCCTCGGCTACTGGGCGAACCCCGCCGACTGGGCGAGCTGGGACTTCACCGCGACCGAGGCCGGCACGTACCGGGTCTTCCTCACCCAAGGCTGCGGCAAAGGCCACGGCGGATCGGTCGCCAAAGTGTTGTTAGACAAGTCCGAGATCGAGTTCACCGTCGCGGACACCGGAGGGTTCCAGAACTGGCTCCGGCGCGACCTCGGCACCGTCGAGATCGCCGCCGCCGGCCCCGCCCGCCTCGAAGTCCGCCCCGTCTCGAAGGCGGGCGTCGCGGTGATGGACATCCAGAAGATCGAACTCGTGCGCGAACGCTGAGTCGCTCAGCGCCCCTCGCGGAGATGGCGCAGGGCCGCGGGGATCACCTCGTCGGCACCCCCCACCTCGAGATCCGGGGCGATGCCCCGCCGCTCCAGCGGCACGCCTCCGAGATCGTACGCCCGCCAGCTCGGCAGGTGGAGTTCCACCCCGTTGCCCAACGGGTGGGCGACCGGGTTCCCGGATGCGCCGGCGGTCTTCGCGCCGATCAAGGTGGCCCCCGACGCGCGCATCATCAGCAGGAACGCCTCGGCCGACGAGACGTTCCCCGGACCGCACAGAACGGCCACCGGCCCCCGGTGGAGATGGCCTCCCGCGTCGGGTCCGACCGTGCGGGTCTGCATCGCCCCGAACCCACCCTCCGGCCGCAACCCCTCGTGCTTGGCATACGGTGTCGGCGCCGTGACGAACAGGCCGGCGACCTCCCGCGCGAGGTGCTCCGAGCCGCCGCTGTTGAGCCGCAGGTCGAGGATCAACGGCCTCTCGACTTCCAACGCTCGCAAGTGCTCGACCGCCGCCGCGACGTCCGCCTTCGCCTCCGCGCGAAAAGTGAGGAGCGCGACGTAGGCCGGCCCGCCGGGGAAGTCGCCGACCAAGACCGAAGCGTTGGACCTCCGGAGCCCGGGGACCTCGTCCTTGAGCGCCGCCGGGTCGATGTTCGGCTCGCCCTCGAGCGCGTGGGTGCCGACGACGCCCTCCCGCCCCTCGACGCTCAGCCACAGGTGGATGTCGCGCGCCTCGCCCAACATCTCCGCCAGCGCTGCGGCGAACTCACCGGGCCGCTCGACGAGCGGCTGCAAACGTCCTGCCGCCCGGCGGTGGAACGCCTCCCAATCGATCCCGCACGACGCCGCGTGCGAGTAACGGTGCGGCAGCAGCTCGCGCAAGGCGCCGAGCGGATCAGCCGGCGGCGCCACCGCCGCCGTGCGGAACCGCAGCGGGGTCGGGGCCAACGCGTGCCCAGCACTGCTGCGAAACTTCTGAAACCGCTCGCCGTCGCCGTTGAAGGCCAGCGCGTAGTCGCGCCCCGGCTCCAGTTTGACCGGCAGCGACAGCGTCTTCGCATCGCGCCAACGCGGGGCGCCGACGACCTCGGGGAAGGTCGGGCCACCGCCCATGATCGAATAGCCCGAACGCCAGTCCATCTCGTCCGAGAACACGACCACGATCTCAGCGGTGCGCGGATCGACGCCGGTCGCCCCGTCCGGGGGCACGGTCGAATCGACCCGCGGCGCCGCCGCCGCCCAGCTCAGGGGGAGCAAGGCGAGCGAGAGCGAAAGCGGGGGTTGGCGCACATTCATGGAACGCGCGCAATCTGCGCGGGCCCCGCGGCCGGTCAAGCCGATGCCCGGCCTTGCATCGCCCGCGCTCCCGGCGATGGATCTCCCCCTGCGATGAAGTACCTCCCGACCATCGGCCTCGAAGTCCACGTCCAGCTCAAGACCGCGAGCAAGATGTTCTGCGCCTGCCCCGCCGAGTATGGCGCCGAGCCGAACACCCACACCTGCCCGACCTGCCTCGGCCTCCCGGGCGCCCTGCCGGTGATCAACCGCGGCGCCGTCGAGCGCACCGTCCTCGCCGGGCTGCTGCTCGGCTGCGAGACCCCGCCGGTCAGCAAGTGGGACCGCAAAAACTACTTCTACCCGGACATGCCGAAGAACTACCAGCTGTCCCAGTACGACCTGCCGCTCTGCCTCGGCGGCGGCGTGCCGCTCTACGACCACTGTTACCCGAAAGACGCGCAGAAGGACATCGGGCACCCGGGCAAGGTCGTCGGCCTCACGCGCATCCACCTCGAGGAGGACGTCGCCAAAAGCACCCACGCCCCCGGCGGCACCACCATCGACTTCAACCGCGCCGGCACCCCGCTGATGGAGATCGTCAGCGAGCCCGAACTGGCATCGCCCGAAGAAGTCTTCGCCTACCTCGGCTCGCTGCGGCAGATCTTGATCTACGGCGACCTCAGCGATGCCGATATGGAGAAGGGGCAGATGCGCTGCGACGTGAACATCTCCGTCCGGCCCGAGGGCCAGGAGGAGTTCGGCACCAAGGTGGAGCTGAAGAACATGAACTCCGCCAGCGCCGTGCGCCGCGCGCTGCACTACGAGATCGACCGCCAGATCAAAGTCCTGCAGTCCGGCGGCGAGATCGTCCAGAGCACGCGCCGCTGGGACGACGACCTCGGCGAGACCCAGCAGATGCGCATCAAGGAGTCCGACCACGATTACCGCTACTTCCCCGACCCCGACCTCCTCCCCGTCCGCACCGCGGAGATCGTCGCGAAGATGCGCGCGGACGTCCCGGAGCTGCCGCACCAGAAGGCCGCGCGCTTCGTCGCCGAGTTCGGCGTCAGCGAGTACGACGCCTCCGTCCTCTCCAGCGACAAGGCGCTCGCGGGCTACTTCGAGTCCGCGGCCACGGGTTCGCCCTCGCCGAAGAAGGTCGCCAACTGGGTCATCAACAACCTGCTCGGAGAGCTCAACGTCCGCGAGCTCGACATCGCGAACAACCCGGTAGAAGCAGAATCCCTGGCCGCCCTGGTGGCGATGGTCGAGGGCGGCAAGCTCGCCAACAACCAGGCGAAGGAGGTGTTCGCCAAGCTCTTCGAACAGCCCGGCGCCGACCCCGAGGCGGTGGCGAAAGAACTCGGCTTCGAACCCGCCGACGAAGGCGCGATCGACGCGGTCATCGACGAGGTGGTCGCCGCCAACCCCGACAAGGTCGCCGAGATCCAAGGGGGCAACGAGAAGCTCGTCAACTGGCTCACCGGCCAGGTGATGAAGGCGAGCAAAGGCAAAGCGAACCCCAAAGCGGTCACCGACGCCCTGCGGACGAAGCTGGGGGTTTAGCCCGAATCGATCACCAAGCTCCGGGCTGTGGCTCGCCCTCGGTGACGCTGAGGGCGTTGGCGTGGTGACCGGCTCGGGCAGGGTGTTCACCCAGCCGCTTCGCCTGTCCCTGCCGCCGCCTACTCAGCGTCAACGAATGGCAGCGCCTCGCCTG
>JAUIGD010000552.1 GCA_030430255.1 Verrucomicrobiia bacterium | reverse complement strand
CCTGGGCCGCGTACGATCCGGCCGCGACCGGATACCTCCACCGCGAGTCCATCGCCTCCGCCGACCCGATCGGCGACCGGCGCGAGGCGATCAGCTACGCCGCCTACCGCCTGCTCTCGTCACGCTACACCAAGTCTCTCAACGCCTCCGGCAGCCAGCTCTTCCTCGACTTCCTGATGGCTGACCTCGGCTACCCCGCCTCCGCGACCGAGACGGACGGCGATTCCCCCGCCGCACTGGGCAACCGCATCGCAGCGACCATCCTCGACTGGGGCGAAGCGGACGGGGCGCGGGAGGCGGAGAACTACCACGACTGGAGCTACCGGCCCGCGAACCTGCCCCTCGTGCTCGCAGAATCGGGCACCCCCCTCAGCCATCCGAACCGCTGGCAGCCGCTCGAGTTCGATGTCGCCCTGACCCAGAACGGCCTGTTCACCCTCCGCACCCAAATTTTCGCCGGCTCGCAGTGGGGAGAGGTGCGCCCCTTCGCCCTGCCGCCGAGGTCGCCGATCTACCTCGACCCAGGGCCGCCACCGCAACTGGGCGGGGTGGGCGATTCGGCCTACCGACAGGGCGCGGTGGACGTGATCCGCTACAGCAGCTGGCTCGATCCGGACGATGGCGTGATGATCGACATCTCCCCGCGCGCTCGCGGGCGGAACAGCTTGGGCGAAAACGACGGCGCAGGCCATGGCTTCACGCCCAACCCGGCGACCGGCCAGCCGTACCAGGAACAATGGGTGAAGCGGGGGGATTTCGGCCGCGTGGTCGCCGAGTTCTGGGCCGATGGGCCTGACTCGGAAACGCCGCCCGGCCACTGGAATACACTGGCGAACCAAGTCTCCGACCACCCGGAGCAATCCCGGAGGTTCCGCGGAAGAGGAGAGGCGCTGGATCGGCTGGAGTGGGACGTGAAGCTCTACTTCGCGCTCAACGCCGCCTTGCACGACGCGGCGATCGCCGCCTGGGACTGCAAGCGCTTCTACGACTACGTGCGTCCGATCAGCAGCATCCGCCACCTCGCCGGTCGCGGGGAATTGCCGGAGATCCCCGGTTTGGTCGAACACATCACCGCGGCTTCGTCAGCCTCCGGAGAACGCCACGCACACCTGGTCGAGACCTCCGGGGCGGCGATCGGGGATACCGCCATCCTCGCCTGGCCCGGCGAGCCAGGCGATCCCAACCAGCACTCCGGCAGGCGATGGATCCTCGGCGAAGATTGGCTTCCCTACCAAAGGGCTACCTTCGTGACCCCAGCGTTCGCCGGATACATCTCCGGCCACAGCACCTTCAGTCGCGCCGCGGCCGAGGTGCTGGCCGAGTTCACCGGCGACCCTTACTTCCCCGGGGGGCTCGGGTCGCACCTCGCGCCCGCCGGAACCTTGGAGTTCGAGTATGGCCCCACCACCGACGTCACCTTGCAGTGGGCGACCTACTTTGATGCCGCCGACGAGGCGGGCATCTCACGCCTCTACGGCGGGATCCACTTCGCCGTCGATGATGGCCCGGGGCGGGCAGTGGGCTCGACCGTGGGCATCCGCGCCATGAAACTCGCTGCAGCCTACTTCGATGGCTCCATCTTTGCGACCCCTACCGAGACAGAGATCGCGCCCGGCGAGACAGGATTCATCCTCAGCGCCAATTTGATCCGCGGTGCGTTCTTCCACCTCGAGAGCAGCACTGATCTCGATGCCTGGACGATCGAAATCCCCCCCCAGCGTGCGCTCGATGCTGAACGCACCACGCGACTCAATCCCTCCGGCGGTCGACGATTTTACCGATGGGTGGGCGAATCCCCTCCGGCCTCTGAATGACGCACGGCCACCATCCTCGGGAGCATTTGACACCGAGTTGGCTTGAGACCTGCGTCGACCTCGGAACGGATTGACACCGAGGTGACCGCTCCCTACATCTCGTGGTCTCCACCCCCCGGCGGAGTACCAGGCGGGGGCGGGACGATCAATTGATAACCGAGCAAACATGAAACCCACACTGCTTTCCATTTTCGGACTCGCCACGATTTCGGTCCCGGCGCAGTCGGCGCTCATCTATAACGGTGACTTTCAGATGTACAAACCCGGGACCGGCTACACGGTGACTGCCACCTTCTCTGGGGCGAACCCGTTCGCACGCGGCGTGGGTGACGGGATCGACGCGGCCGGCGGCACGGTCACCTACTCGGACGGAAGCCCAGATGGCGTGGCCAACGACGGCACCGCCGACATCGACCTGCCGGGCTGGACCACCGTGCAGGGCGGCAATGATCTCGTGCCGAACGGCGTGGGCAGTTCGACGGCGCTCAATATTTTCGCGGCGTGGGGGGGCGATGGTCGCGTGCAAACAGCCGGCTCCTTGGGTATCGTGGGGGCTGGAAATTCCTATACGATTTCGGTCATGGTCGACGGCCCGAACGACGGGCCGATCTCCCAACCCTTGGCGTTCCACCTCCTCGCCGACGGCGTCCAGCTCAACCCGAGTGCCGTGGTCGACCCGATCCTGCCGGGGAACGGTTTCCAGGAGATTTCGAGAACCTACGACGCAGCTTCCATCGCGGGGCATGAAGGGGCGAGCCTCTCCATCGTCTTGGGGGTGGAGGACGCCAACGACGCCGGCAACCGGGTCATCTTCGACAACGTCTCGCTGACGGTGGTGCCCGAGCCCGCAACGGGTCTCCTGCTCGGAGCGGGTTGGGTGCTCGCCTCCCTGAGGCGCCGGAGGAAGTGATGCCGCCCCCTCTACGACCTTGGCGCCGGCGCCGGCGCGCCCGTCCCTCCGCGTGGGAAGTTGGGGAGTCAAATTGGCCCCAGGACGGTCGCCTCCACCGCAGGCACCCCGGATCCGAATTCTCCGCCCGCCTCGAGAACCGCAACCAACGCAGTACATGAAACCGGCAATCTATCTCCTCCTCACGACCGCCCTCTCCGTCTGCGCGGCCCCAGCGAACTTGGTGCCCAATGGCGAGTTTCAAATGTACAAGCCGGGAACCGACTACACGGTGACGGCAGAGTTCGGGGTCGGGAACAACTCCTTCGCTCGCGGCGTCGGAGACGGGATCGAGTTGGCCGGAGGCACGGTGTCCTACTCGGACGGCAGCCCGGACGGCATCCCTGGGGATGGGGTTCCAGACATCGACTTGCCCGGATGGGAGCCTGTCCAGGGTGGCAACGACCTGTTCGCCGGCTTCGAGGGGTCGACCGGGATGCACCTCTTCGCCGCGTGGGGCGGAGACGGCAGGATCCAGACCGCCGGCTCCCTCGGCACGATCCAGGCGGGGAGCGTCTACACCATCAGGACGCTCGTCGGCGGTCCGGACGCCGGACCGATCCAGGGCCCCTTGGCCT
>JAUIGD010000551.1 GCA_030430255.1 Verrucomicrobiia bacterium | reverse complement strand
CCCCCACTTGCAGTCGTCGCTTTGGCGGCGCTGATCTCCCCTGACGCTCCCGCCGCCGAACTGAGCCTGAGTTCTCGCACCCAGGTCTCGACCAACAACGCCAACTTTGACCTCTCGGTGCACCCGGGAGCGGCCAGCTACAACGATCGCGGCGTGGGCGGCAGCGAACCGGGCAGCCCGACCTTCACCAACACCCTCGGCGATGGCACGCTGGTGGATTACAACCTCGTCGGCAATGCCGGCTCCGGCAGCGCGCTCACCACCTACGCCAGCGGCGGCGCCGGTTTGATCCCGACCCCGACCTCGCCTGCCGCCAACGTTCACGGCAACGGCGAAGACTGGGCGAACGTGTGGACCTCCACCGACCCGGCCGGCTTCACCTCCGCGAAAGACCACAACCCCACCGGCGTGGCCGGCGCCGCGAACACCTTCGCGCGCTGCGCCAATGTCACCGGCACCATCGACATTTCGGGCTTGGTCTCAGGCACGGTCTACGTGCCCCATGGCACCTTCGTCAACCAGTGGGCGCTGACGCTCACCATGAGCGGCCCCGGGCAGTCGCCGATCGCCGCCAGCGACACCCAGACCTCGAACGGGCCGAGCACCAACTTCGGCTGGATCTCCGAGTTCGAGTTCAGCGACGCCGCAGCCTACGACACCATCACCTACACCTACACCAACCAGGACAGCGATGGCTCGCGCGCCCGATTTATGGGAATCCTCCTCGACGGCACCGCCGCCCCGACCGCGCCCCCCACCGTCGTCAATGTCGCCGCCAGCCACATCACCCCGGGCAGCGCCACGATCGGCGGAGAAGTCACCGACACCGGCGGCTCGGCGCCGGCGGTGACCATCTACTGGGGCGACAACGACGCCGGCACCACGGCGGGGAACTGGGACGCCTCCATCAACCTCGGCCCCCAGGAAGGGGCTTTCGCGGCGCCGCTCTCGGGCCTGTCACCATCGACGACCTACTACTTCCGCGCTCACGCCAGCAACGGTGCCGGCGGCGATTGGGCGGACTCGACTGCGACCTTCTCCACCGGCGCCCCCCCCGATCCCCCGACCGTGGTCAACCATCCCGCCACCGAAGTTGGCTTCGTCGGCGCCGATCTGAACGGCGCCGTCACCTCGACCGGAGGCGAACCCCCGAATGTCACAATCTACTACGGCGACAACGACGGCGGCACCGGTCCGGGAGCCTGGGACTTCGGAGTCGATCTCGGGGCGCAGGCCGGGGCGTTCACCACCGACCTGTTCGGGCTCACCCACAACACCACCTATTTCTACCGCGCCTTCGCCGAAAACTCCGGGGGAAGCAGTTGGGCGCCGTCGAGCGAATCGTTCACCACCGCCGCCTTCTCCCCACCGACGGTGACCAACAGCCCCGCCTCCGCCATCACCGGCGGCGCCGCCGAACTGGGAGGGAGGGTCACCGCCACCGGTGACGACCCTCCCGCGGTCACCATCTACTTCGGCGACGAGGACGCCGGCACGGACGCGCTCGCCTGGGACCAATCCGTCGCGCTGGGTGAACAGAGCGGGGATTTTTCAGCCACGCTTTCCGGGCTGAGTTCGCTCACCACCTACTACTTCCGGGCCTTCGCACAGAACGCCGCCGGTTCAGATTGGGCCGACGCGAGCGAGAGTTTCACCACATTGGAGATCAGCGAACTCATCATCAACGAGTTCATGGCATCCAACGATGGCGGTGCGACCAACAACGGCAACGGCTGGTACCCGATCGCCAACCAGGTCCCCGGCACGGCCGACGACTGGATCGAGATCCTCAACACCGGCACTTCGGCGCTCGACCTCGGCGGCTGGCACCTCACCGACAGCGCCGGCAACCTCACCCAGTGGACGTTCCCCGCGCCGACTGTGATCCCGGCCGGAGGCTTCCTGATCGTCTACGCCTCCGACAGCGGCGTGCCAGACGCCAACGGCAATCTACACACCAACTTCAAACTCGCCCAAGGCGGCGAATACCTCGCGCTCGTGCGTCCGGACGGGGGCATCGCCAGCGAGTTCGCCAGCGGCGGCGCCGACTATCCGTCGCAGGACGACGACGTCTCTTACGGCCTGCACCCCAATACGGAGGCGCCGGTCTATTTCGACAATCCGACGCCAGGCGCGCCCAATGACCCGGGCGGGCTCGCCCGCGTCAGGGACACCAAGTTCTCACCCGACCGGGGCTTCTACGCGACAGCCATCGACGTCACGATCAGCACGAGCACCGAAGGGGCGACCATCTACTACACGACCGACGGCACCCCGCCGGTCGATCCGAACGGCACCCCCACCACAACGGCCTCGATCTATAGCGGTCCGATCCCGGTCACGCGCACCACGCCCGTTCGCGCTGCCGCGACGAAACCGGGGCTCGCCCCAACCAACATCGATACCCACACCTACCTCCTCCTCGACATCGAGGGCGCTTCCGCCGACGGCACCGACCCCGCCGGACTCAACACAGGGTTGCTCCAACAGGCGCGCCCGCCAGGCTGGGGCGGCGGCAACTACGACATGGACACCCGGGTCAGCCAATCCACCGCAATCGCCAGCGGCCACACGACCACCACCGCGCAGACGATGCTGCGCGGCCTGCGGGATATCCCGTCCTTCTCCATCGTCATGGATCGCGACGATTTTGCCGGCGGCAACGGTATCTACTCGAACGCGACCAACGACAGCCTTGAATACCCCTGCTCGGCGGAGTTCATCCCGGCGGCAGCCGACGCCCGCTCGGACTTCCAAATCAACTGCGGGATCAAAGTCTTCGGCGGCGCGAGCCGCACCCGCAGCCCCAAACACTCCCTCAACCTGCGCTTCCGCACCCAATATGGCCCCGGCAAGCTGCGCGAGGCGCTGTTCCCCGGCTCGTCTGTCGAGGAGTTCAACTCCATCGCATTCCGCTCCGGCTACAACAACTCGTGGATCCACTGGAGCGCCGAACAGCGCGCCCGTGGCTCGATGATCCGCGACCAGTGGATGCGCCAGTCGATGCTCGACATGGGCAATCCCGCCTCCGGCCAGGGCGATCTGGTCCACCTGTTCATCAACGGACTCTACTGGGGCGTGCACAACCTCTGCGAGCGTCCGGAGGCCTCCCACTACGCCGCCCACAACGGCGGCGACGAGGACCTCCTCGACGCGCGCAACGGCAGCTCGACCATCGACGGCACCGCCACGGCTTGGAACGCGATCTCCGGGGTCGTCGCGAGCGGCGACTGGGGAGAGATCCAAGGGGTCATCGATATCGACCACTACATCGACTATCAGATCATCAACCGCTACGGGGGCAACGCCGACCTCAAGTCCGGCGGCAACTGGCGCGCGGCGGGTGGTGGT
>JAUIGD010000079.1 GCA_030430255.1 Verrucomicrobiia bacterium | reverse complement strand
ATCCCGTCGGTCATGAATTTGACCACCGTGCGCTCGCGGTCGGTGCGGTCCTCGAAGCGGATCTGGTAGCCGACCTCCGCCCCCAGCGGCACCGCCATCTCCTCCGCCACCCGCTTGGCCACCGAGGTCGCCGCCAGCCGCCGCGGCTGCGTGCAGCCGATGCGCTTGCCCCCGGCGCCCCGGCCCATCTCCAGCGCGATCTTCGGCAGCTGCGTGGTCTTGCCCGAACCGGTATCGCCACACACCACGACCACCTGGTGCCGCTCCATCGCGGCGCGGATCTCGTCGCGCCGCCGCGACACCGGCAGGGCTTCTGGATAGGCGATCTTCAAGGGTTGGGAAACCGAGAGGAAAGAACGGATTCCGACCGCCGCAACCCCTCCTTGGTCACCGGGTCGATCGGCCCCAAGGTGCGGGATGGAACTCGACCTCACCGGCGAACACGCCCCCGCCGCCTACAAGATCCTCGCCTCGCTCGTCACCCCGCGCCCGATCGCCTGGGTCACGACGGTGGACCCCGAAGGGCGTCCCAACACCGCGCCCTTCTCCTTCTTCAACGTCTTCGGCACCCGCCCCCCGGTGGTGGTGTTCGCCCCGGGCGACAAGGAGCCGGGCGTCCCCAAGGACACGGCGCGCAACATCCGCGCCACCGGCGAGTTCGTCGTCAACCTGGTCGACCGGGGCGTCTTCGCGCCGATGGTGCAGAGCGCCGCGACCCTGCCCCACGGCGCTGACGAACTGGCGGGCAGCGGCTTGAGCTACGCCGGCAGCAGCGCGGTGAAAGCCCCGCGCGTCGCCGAGGCCCCCGCCGCGCTGGAGTGCCGCGAGCACAGCACCCTGCGCATCGGCCAGAACCGTCTCGTAGTCGGCGAGGTGCTGCGGGTCTGGGCCCGCGACGGCCTCTTCGATCCGGCGACGCTGCACCTCGACGTCGGGGCCTTCCAGCCGATCGGCCGCATGGCCTCCCCCGACTGGTACTGCCACACCGGCGACCTGTTCGAACACGAACGCCCCGACTGAGCGCCATGCGTGAACTCCTGATCGTCCTCGATCTCGACGAGACCCTCATCCACGCCACGACGAGGGACGACTACGGCATCAGACCGGACTTCGAAGTGTACGGGATGCCGGTTTTCTGCCGTCCCGGCTTGGGGCCGTTCCTCGACTACTGCTTCTGCAACTTCCCGGTCGGAGTCTGGACATCTGCGGGCTCGGAATACGCAGCAGAGGTCATCAGGCACATCATGGGGACGCACCAATTGGAGTTCGTCTGGTCGGTGGAAAAATGCTCGCGGAAATACGACCCCGAACAGTTGATGGCGCATCCGACCAAACCGATACGGAAGCTCCTCCGCAAGGGATGGGTCAAGGAGCGAATCCTCGCCATCGATGATACTCCCAAAAAATGGATCCACAGCTACGGAAACCTGCTCCGTGTCTCCGAGTTTCGAGGCGACCCGAAGGATGACGAACTCGATCTCCTTCCGCACTTCATCGAGACGTTGAGGGACTCCCCGAACGTGAGAGCGGTCGAGAAGCGCCATTGGCGGCAGAGGACAGCGCCGCCGCCGGAACCCCCTACCCCAACAGCTCCGACAGCACGCCGTCGCTCTCCTTGAACGACTCCACCGGGCAGCCGAGCTGCTGCAGGATCGTCAGGTAGAGGTTCGACATCGGCACCGCCCCGCCCTCCCAGCGGTGGTGGGCGCCGTGTTTGAAACCGAGCTTGCCCCCGCCGGCGAGCAGCGTCGGGAAGCTGCCTCCGGAGTGGCTGCTGATCTGCGACCCGCCCATCAGCAGCACCGAGTGGTCGAGCAAAGTCCCGTCCAGCGCCTCGATGCCCGCCAGCTTGTCCATCAGCCGGGCGAGGCAGGCCGTCAGCATCTCGTCGCGGTAGCCCAGCACCTTCACATCCGGGTTGTCCGGGGGACGGTTCGACGAGCCCTTGTGGTGGAAGTCGTGCGCGCCGCGCAAAGTGCCGCCGGCGCACTTCGCCCAGTCCTTATACTCGTCGTAGTTCGGCCCGCCCTCGCCGCCGAGGCTCTGGGTGACCACGCGCGTCATGTCGGTTTGGAAAGCGAGCACCACCAGGTCCATCATCAGCTCGATGTGCTCGCGCATGCTGTCCTTCGAGCGCGGCTCGAGCCGCACGCCGGACTCGTCGAACCGCGGCCGGCCGGCGTCGAGGATGCCGCGCTTGTCGTCGAGCCGCCTCTCCACGCCGCGCACCGCCTCGAGGTACTGGTCGAGCCGCTGCCCGTCGGCGTAGCCGAGCCCGCGCCGCAGGTCGCGCACCCCGCCCATCGCCGTGTCGAGCACGCTCTTGTCGAGGGCGATCCGCTCCTTGGCCTCCGCCAGGCCCGCCGCGTCGGCGGGCGGGAACAGGCGCTCGAACACCGTCCGGTGCGTGCCGATCGCCGGCACGTCGACGCCCAGCGCGTTGCGCGACAGCGTGGTCGTCCCGACGCCGTCCTTCCACGACAGGGACAGCGACGGCAGGTAGGTCGGGCCGATGTGGCGCGCAGCGACCTGGTCCATCGACACCGTGTTCGTGATCGCCCCGGGCGTGAGGTTGATGTTGTGCCCGGTCAGCCAGTTGTACGGGTGGACGTGGCCGCTGATGCGGCCCTCGATGTGCAACAGGTTCGAGAGGATCGAGAACTGGTCGCGGTGCCTCGCCAGCGGCCGGTGCGTGGCGGGCAGCTCGTAGTCGGTGCCGGTCTCCTCGGGGAACCAACTGCGTTTCACGATCCCTCCCGGAATGTAGAAACAGGCGAGCCGCGGCGGGTCGTCCCCTCCGGCGGCCGCGGCGAGGGTTTTGCCCCCCATGATCTCGAGGGTGGGCAGAGCGAGCGTGGCGCCAAACCCGCGCAAGACGGCGCGGCGGGACAAAGTGGGATGGACGGGCATCGGCGAGAGGTTTTGGAAAGGTTCCGGTGAAAACTGGTCCGGTGGCAATCAAAATGGCTCATGGAGTCGGGCGGGCACCGAACACCTCCGAGGCGACCAGATCCTCCAGCATCGAGCGCAGAGGGAAGCCTTTCGCTCGGTGGCGGTCGAGGATCTCGCGCAGCGCTCGGAGGTCGGCGACATCGGCTTGGCGCCCCGTCCCGAAGAGCGTCAGGCGCTTCAGGACACCGAGCGCGATCCGCTCGGCGTGGTCGTCGGCGAGAATCTCCTTGAGTTCGTCGAACGAGGCGAACTCCGCCCCGTCCGGGAGCACCCCGGTGGCATCGACGGGGCGCTTCCTCCCCTCGCCGCGCCATTCCACTTTGCCATCCAACTCGTTGCGGATGTAACGCTCGAACTCGAACTCCCGCCAACGCCCGCTCAGGTCGAAATTTTGGAACGCGAAGCCGAGCGGGTCGATGGAGCGATGGCAGACGGCGCAGCCCGCCTCCGCCTGATGCTGCAGCAGCAGCTCGCGGAAGGGCTTGCCGCGGTTCTCGCCCGCGCCCGGATCGAGCTCCGGCACCTCCAGCGGCGGCGGTGGCGGCGGGTCGTCGAGGACGGTCCGGAGCGCCCACGCCCCGCGGTAGATCACCCAGTTGTCGCCCATCCAGGTGAGCATCGATTGCACCCCGGCGTGGCCGAACACGCCCCCGCCGCGCGGGTCGTCGCCGCGCAGCTCCACCCGCCGCAGCTCCGCACCCCCGATCCCCGCGTAGCCGTAGTGCTGGGCGAGCGCGTCGTTCATCATCGTCCAGTCGCTGCGCACCAGCTCCCGCGCCGGCCGGTCGGCGGCGAACAATTCGGCGACGTAGGCCACCGTCTCGGCGCGCATCGACTCCTTCAGATAGCGGCCGAAGCGGAAGTCCTGCTTGCCGAAGTAATCCATCGCCAAGGTGATCGGCTGCCCCAGCTCGAGCCAGCCCGAGACGAAGGGTGCGAAGAACCCCTCGCGGCCGCCCGCCCTCAACAGCCGTCGGACCTGCCCGCGCAAAACTTCCGCATCTCGCAGGCGCCCGCGCTCCGCCAGTTCTCGCAGCTCGGCGTCGGGCGGGGCGCCGGTCAACATGAAGCCCAGCCGCGCGGCGAGCGCGTGATCGCCATCCGCCGCCGGCGGCAGGTAGCGGAAGGGCGCGCTCAGCAACACCGCCTGAAACGCCGACCGCAGTGCAGGGTCGAATCCCATCCCGTCCCGCCGCCCGCGCCGGTAGAGTTCGCGGAACGGCCCGAGCTCGCCGCCGGCCGCCGGGCGGCGCCACGCGCGCCCGGCCCAGACCCGCAACAGGCGCTCAGCCTCGGCGTCGCCCGCCCCCTCCCGCGCCGCCGCAATCCCCCAGCCTTCGGGCGGCCAGGCCGCGACATGATCCCAACACACCGCCAACCGCCGCACGGCGATGAACGGCACCGGCTGCTCTTCGGGCGGCGCCTTGCGGTCATAGACCGGGCGGAACAACCCGCCGCCGCCGGGCACCTGCTCCGGCTTCGTCTTGTCCTCGTTGTCGAACCCCTCCACGCCGTAGGGCATCTCGACCAGGTTCTTCAGCTCGATCAGCAGCCCGTCGCCGCCGAGGGCGAGGTCCTCGGCGCTCTCCTCGAAGACCAAGGTGCGCGTCTCTCCCTGTTTCCACCCAATCGCTAGAACGGGGAGGCCCTTGCCGCCGATCTCGACGGCGAGCCTCGGCTCCGGGACGCCGCGCACGGGCAGGTAGGGAGAGACCTCGACCTCCACCCGCACCACACCCCGCCTGTCCTCGGGCGCGGGCACCACGATCGTGAACGCGTCTCGGTCGCCGAGCCATTTCGCCTGCAGGAGCAGCCCGCAACCCTCGCGCCAGACCGCCCCCTTGCCCCGCGAGAGCACGCCGCGCTCCTCGTAGGGGTCGAAGGCGCGCCGCGCGTCTTTGAACTTTTCGTCCAGCAGGTCGAACTCCACCCCCGCCGCCTCCCGCTCAGGTTCGGTGAAGCGGATCCCCTCGACCGCGCGCCTGGACACATCGAGCCAAGCCTCCACCGAATCCTCCGCATCGCCGAGCGCCGCCGCTCCCGTGTCGAAGCCACCGACCGTCGCGTCCTCCGGCAGACCCCCGCCGAAATCGACGCCCAAGCCCGTGAGGTCGCGCAGCGCCGCGTTCGCCTCGCGGCGGTTCAGGCGCCGGATCCCGCCCTCGGTGGCCCCGCGCTGCTCGCGCTCGATCCAGGCCACCACCGCGTCGATCGAGTCCCCCGCCGGGCGGGCCTCGACTTTCTCCGGGGGCATCTCACCGGAGCTTAAGACCTCGTGCACCGCAGTCCACAGCTCCGTGTCAGCGACCTCGAACCCGCCGATCCCATCGAAGCGCACCCCTCCCTCGCGCTCCTCCGCGCCGTGGCACTCGACGCAGTGCGCGCGCAGGAACGGCCCGACCTCGCGGTCGAATTCGGCGCCCGCGTGGACTAGCAGCCCAATGGAAATACAAAGGATGCGCGGCGGGAACATCGACTCTAATCCTTCGGTGGCGTGGGCCGGATCACGATCCGGTAGCCGACAAAGTCCTGCTCGTCACGCGCGCTCCGGGAGTCGCGGTAGCCGCTGCGGCAGTTCGCCGGGACGGAGCACCAACCGCCGCCCCGCACCGCGCCGTCCTCGCACCACTCCGCCACGTTGCCGTAGACGTCGTGCAGCCCCCAAGGGTTCGCGGCGTACGAGCCGACCGTCGCCAGGTAGGCGGCCCCGTCATCGAGGTCCCGGTCGGCGGCGCGGGAAAAGATGTCGCCCGTCGCGGCGAAGCTCGCATCGGCGACATTCGCGTGCCCGGGCAAGTCGGCGATCCGGTCGCCGAAATACCAGAGCCCCGCGGTGCCCGCGCGGGCGAGGTGCTCCCACTGCGCCCCCGTCGGCAGCGCATACTCCCAGCCGGCCGGCAGCCGACCGGCCTCCCGCTCCTCCTCCGTCCGCCGGCGGAGCATGCTCCGCGCGTCGTCGAGGTGTAGCCGGTTGGCGGGGTGACGCTTGTCGGTGGCGATCGAGTTCCGGCTCTTGCCGCGCGGGTTCTGCCCCTCGGTCAGTTCGAACTTCGCCGACCAGAAACCGCTCGCGACCGTCACCTCGCGACGCTCCTCGTCCGGGTAGCGCCCAGCCGTCCCCACGGGGCTCCCGGCGGTGTAGCGCCCCGGCGGGCACCAACAGAACACCATCCCGTGCCCGTCGACCCACTCGTCGCCGACCTCCCCCACGCCGGGGAAGCCGTCGGGCGGCGCGACCGCGGCGCTCCCCCCCCCGCGGAGCGCGAAACCCTCGGGCAGACCAGAACCGACCAGCACGACCGAATCCAACAGATCACCACCCGCACCGGACGTTCCCGCGAGCGCCCCGACCGCGCAACCCTCCGGCACCTGGGCCGCCGCCGTCGCTGCCCCCGCACCCACCTCGGTCGCCAACAAAATGTTGGCAGCACTGCCGCCGCGCTCCGCCAGGGGGCGCAGCAGGCTCTCCGCGGACACCGACCTCCCGTTCCCGGCGACGAAACCCGCCGGCTCCCCGGCCAGTTCCCCCGCCACCAACACCAGCGCCGTCCCGTCGGTCGGCGTCCGCCGCGCCCAGTCCTCGACGCCGCGCCGCAACTCCTTCTCCGTCCGCGCCGCGCCGACCTCACAGCGGAACCCGAACGCCTCCAACGCCGCCCGCTCCCGGGCCATCCCGCCCCCGCCGGGGTCGAGCAGGAGCGCCGCCCGGTGCTCGGCGTGCGCGGGCGCACCGGCACCCCAAGCCAGCAGCGCGGCGACCTTGGCGGCCAACCCCCTCACGCCAAAATCTCGGTCAGGGGTCCGCCGCGGTCGATCTCCCCGAGCCTGCTGTCCGGCAGGCCGAAACGCTCGACCGGCTCGCCGACCGCGTGCAGCAGCGCGGCGTAGAGGTTGCCCAGCGTGCGGTGCCCCGGCTTTCCGTACCACGGGTAGCGTAGGTAGCGCCCGCCGCCCCGCAGCCGCCCGCCCAGATCGCCGATCAGCACCACCGGCCACTCCTCGCACAGCGGGTGGTGCCCCTCCGCCGAGTCGGACAAATACACGACCAGCGTGTTGTCGAGCATCGTCCCGCCTCCCTCGGGCACCGCGGCCAGGCGCCCGAGGAACAGCGCCAATTTCTCCAGGCACTTGCGGCGGATGAGGGCGTGGCAGCGGGCGGCGCTGAGCCGCCCCATCGCGCCACCGTGGCCGATGCCGTGCGAGCCGATGTAGCCCTCGCCCTCGCCGACTTCGCTCGCCATGCAGCTCAAGCCGATGCGGTCCGGGCCCGCGCCCGCAGAGACCGTGACCGTGTTCGTCAGACCGGAGATCATCGCCCCCGCGGCGATCTCGAACTGCGCCTCCAGCCGGTCGAAGACGCCGGTCGGCCCGGTCTTGTCGTCCGAGACCTCGGCCAGGCGCGGGTCGATGCTCGGCGCCGCCGAGGCGATGCGATCGGCCATCCCCGCCAGCTCCCCCTGCCGGGCGGACATCGACTCGAAGGCCCCTCCGTAGCGTTCGATCTTCTCCCGCTCCGCGCCGGCCAGCCCACCGTGTGCGCGGCGGGCACCGTCGGCGAGGAAGTCCAACAACTGCGTGTCGGCATCGAACTCGCCCCGCGCGGATCCCGCCGCCCCGGCGGCGAAGAACTGCCGCGCCGCCAACACGGGGTCGAGCAAGGTCGGCAAAGCCTTGCCCTTCGCCGCCGAGGTGAGGTTGTAGGTCAGCGAACCGGGCTTGTTGGAGACGCCCAACCCGACGTGGCGGAACACGCCGCCGAGCGCGCGCGCCAGCGCCGCATCGATCGTTTCGCCGAAGGCCTTCTTCGCCATCGGCCAGCAGCCGAGCGCCGCGAAACCGGAGTTATGGCTGCCGCGCGCCACCCTGCATGAAAGCCCGTGCACGTAGGTCATCCGCTCCGCCCAAGGCGCCAGCGGCCCCATCGAGAACGCGAGCTGGCCGCCCTCCAGGCCGCGGTCTTCGAGCACCTCCGGATGGCGCGGCCGCCCGATCCCCGCCGGTTGCGTCTCGGCGGGATAGAGGCCGTTTCCCTGCACGAAGAACAACACCCGCGCGGGGCGCCCCCCGCTTTGACCGGCTGCGGCGGGCGCGCCCGGGGCGTCCGGCAGGCAAAGTCCGCCGGCGCCGAGCGCGGCGCCGCGGAGGAAAGTTCGGCGGGAGGGGGTCATGGTTCCTTTGTATTGCTAGATTCAGGCGCGGCGCGCAGGAGGAAGGAGTCGGAGCTCAGCAGCGAGACAACCAGCGCCATGAAGCTGCCGCCCGCCTCGCGGTAGGCGCGGTGCGCGTCCTGGAGGGCGTTGGCGTCGCCGGGCGTCTCGTTGCGCCCGAGGAAGAAGCGGAACGCGTGGCGGGTGAAGACCTGCTCGACGTACTCCTGCCCCGCGAGGAAGTCCATCATCTCAGCCGGCCCCGAGAACTCGCGGTGCAGCGCCGCCTCTGGCGTGCGGTCGACCCGCGCCGAGGCGTCCACCGGCTGCGCGGCGTCGAGCACCTGGTAGCGCCCGTAGTGGTCGTAGCGCTCGAAGGCCACTCCCAGCGGGTCCATGTCGCGGTGGCAGCGCCAGCACTCCGCGGCCTCGGTCGCGCCCCGCAGCCGCTCGCGGAACGAGACCCCCTCGTGCTCCGGGACGCGCGCGTCGACCCCGATCGGCACGTCCGGCACGGCGCCGCCTAACAAATGAGTGCGCACCCAACGACCTCGCTGCACCGGGTGGTTGTCGAAGTTCCCCGACCACGCCGCCAGCCATGCGGGGTGGGTCAGCACCCCAGCGCGGTCGCCCTCGGGGAAGCGCACCGGCTGCAGGTGCGCCGACCAGCGCCAGTCGCGCGGCAGGCTGAACGCGGTGTGGTACATGTCGCGCTTCTCCCCGCCGCGCCGCACCAGCTCGTCCGCCTGCGCCTTGCGCCCGTAGCTCGTGTCCACGTAGAACTCCCGGGTGGTCAGCAATCGGCGCAGCACTTCGCGGTCTTCGAGCACGATCTCGCACAGCGTCATCTCCAGGTCGGCGACCAGCCGCGCGGGGTCATGTTCCCCGCCCGGCGGCGCGTCTTTGAACACCTCGGTGGCGGCGGTGTAACCGAAGTACTCGCGGAAGAAGGCGAGCAGCCGCGGGTTCTTGCCCAGATCGCGCCGCTCGCCCTCCAGCTGCCTGCGGACCGCGGCCGCCACGCCCGCCGAATCCGCCAAGCCGCCCCGCTCCGCCGCCGCGAAGAAGTCCGCCACCGGCGCGTCGGCCAGCGCGAACGAGAGCGCGAACACGATCTCCCTCGGCGCCAAGCGCACGCGCCCGAACACGTCCGGCACGCCCTCGCCCAGCTCGCTCCGGAACAGGAACTCCGGGTGCATCAGCACGGCGGCGACCATCGTCCTCGCCCCGACCGCCCGGCCGCCAGCGGCGCTCGCGCTCTCGAACAGGGCGGCGTGCGCGACCGCCTCCGCCTCCGTCGGCGCCCTGCCAAGCACCCGCCGGAACGCCGCCTCCACCGCCTCGCCCACCGCCTCGCCCACCGCCTCCGCGCCGATCGCCCCCTCGCCCCCGAGTTCGCGCAGCGCCCGGTCTTTGCCATGTTCGCCGACGAGGGCACCGGCGACCCGCTTCGCGTTTCCGAGCAGCGGCGCGACGGAGGCCTCGTCGATGAAATAAGCGGTCGAGTAGTCCTTGAAATCGCTGCCGCCGGCGTAGCTCAGCCCGTTCGCGAGGCCGCCGATGCGCTCGCCGAGCCGCGGGACCACCGTCTGGTAGATGTCGGGGCGCACCCGCCAGAGCCGCGGCGGCGAGGGGTAGACTCGGTCGCGCCGCTCCCCGAACAGAGCGTCGTGGTCGATGTAGTTGCCGAACGCCGCCTCCTCGAATTTCGGGTTGGCGAGCGCGCCGGGCCACTGGCCGGCCACAAAGCCCTCGCGCAGCCAAGCCAGCACGGCTCCGGTCTCGGCGGCCCCCGGCTGCGGCTCGTCCGCCGGCGGCATCTCGCCGTGGCGGATCGCGTCGCGCACCATGCGCCACCCCTCCAGATCGGCACCCGCGACGGCAGCGGCATCCAATGCCTCCAGCGACAAGCCACCCTTCGCCGTTTCGTCGTCGTGGCACTCCATGCAGTGACGCTCGAAGTAGGCACCGGCAGGATCCAGGGGCGCCGCCCCGGCGAGGGCGGCGAGGGCGGCGAGGGCGGCGAGGGCGGCGAGGGCGAGCGGAGGGGCCAATCGCATCGTGGTCGCCATTCTAACGTCCGTGGCGCCGAACAGGTCACGCCCTATCTGCACCCGCAATCGACCGCGGTGGCGGGCGGCGCCTGCGCCGCCCTCAGTGGAGATAGAGGAACTCGTTGGAGCTGATCAACGCGTGGCAGAAGTCCGCGAAGGCGTCGAGCTCCGGCTCGCGCTCGGCGGCCGCGGGTCTCGGCGGCGGGAGCCACCGCGAACCCGGGACCGGTTCGGCACCGTCGCGGTCCGCCGCGAAGCAGGCGTCGAGCAGGACCGGCCCGCCCGCCCGGGCCAGCGTCAGCTTGGCCAGCTGCCCGTCCCAGAGGTGCCCGTTCTTGCGCGAGTCGCGCCCGCCGACCACGAGCTGCGTCTCCGGGTCGCGGTAGCCGCCGACGATGTGGTGCTCGACCTCGGCCGTCTGCGGCGGTCCGGCCGTATCTCCAAACTCTTGCAAGAGGAACTCGACCTTGCCGGGCGATACGGTGGCGGACACGCGCACGGGTTTGCCCAGCGGCACGCGCAGGCCGGAGGGGACCGCCTCGTACTCGAGGTCGCCGCCCGGGTTCTCGCCGATCAGCTGGACGATGAGGTTGCGCGGCTGGTAGCGCGACTTCTCGCTGGTGACGCCGAGCGACCAACCGGGCCGCGTCGTGTCGCCGCTCCAGCGCGAGACCACCGTGTTGACGCTGGCGTCCTTGTGCAGCGACTCCAGCCCGACGACGGCCTCGACCGTGAACCCCTCGCCCTCCTCGACCACCGGCAGCTGCAGGCGCTCGAAGCGGCTGCCCGGCTGCAGCCACAGCGCCTGCCCGCCGAGCTCCTGGCCCCCGGCCCCGGCGAAGCGCTGCGCGATCGGCCGCAGGCCCGTCTCGTCGGGGAAGCGGTCCTCCGGCTCGGGCGGTTTCAAGCCCGCCCATGCGGCGCGCTGCGCGGCGATGAAGTCGCGCGCCATGGCCAGCTCGCGCGACGTCGGCGCCCGCCCCCAAGCCATCGCGTAGGCGCGCTCGAGATGGGCGTCGGCCACCGCTTTGTCCCCGCCGAGGACGCGCTCCGCGAAGGCGCGCGCCCGGGCGAGCGGCCAGTCGCTGTTGGCGAGCAGCAGCGCCTGGGTCGGCGTCGTGGTCTCCGCGCGATCGGGGCTGGAGTCGAACCCGGCCGGCGCGTCGAAGCACTGCAGCACCTCGTCGGGGGCGTTGCGCAGGCGCTTGACGTAGAGGCTGCGAACCGGTTGCTCGCCGCCGGCCGATGCCCCGCCGGCATCGCGGTGCCGCAGTTCGCCGGACACCGCGAGCATGGCGTCGCGCACCTGCTCGGCGCTCAGGCGGGCCGGTGAGAAGCGCCACAGCAGCCGGTTCCCGGGGTCGGTCGTACTCTCTCGCTCGCCCGGTTCGGCGCGCGCCGTGCGGCGGTAGGCCGCGCTGGTCATGATCAGCCGGTGCAAGGGTTTGGTCCTCCACCCACCCTCGACGAAGCGCGTCGCCAGCCAGTCCAGCAGCTCCGGGTGCGAAGGCGGCTCGCCCAGCGTGCCGAAGTCGTTCGGCGTCGCGACCAGCCCCGTCCCGAAGTGGTGCTGCCACACCCGGTTCACGTAGACCCGGACGGTGAAGGGGTTGTCGGCGCTCGCGATCCAATCGGCCAAGGCGGTGCGCCGCCCGGTGGTGGTGGGGGTCGGCTCGATCCCGGGCGCCCCTTGGCCTAACAGAGCCAGCAGCGCGGGGCCGACCTCCGCCTTGCGCGGATCGCCGTCGATGTGCGTCGCCGCCGGCACGCGGTGGCTGTCGGTGGCGACGAACGCGGTCGGCAGCTTCGGCTCGTCCTCCGCCAGGGCTTCCCACTCGGCCGCCAGCTCCCGGTAGCGTTCCAGCGCGGCGCCTTCCAGCGCCTTCCCGGGGTCGACCTTCGCCTCCTCGCGGTCGACCTGCCACTGCACCAACAGGGCGATCTGCCGCTCGTAGGCGTCCTGTTCGGCGTGCGGCTTGCGATACATCGCCTGCACCTCGGGCGGGAAGGTGGCGACGTGTCGGTCGCGGTATTTCGCCCGCGCGTCGGCGAGCAGGGCATCCATCGCCTCGCGCACCGGCTCTGCCCGCGCCTCCCAGGCGGCGCGTGCGGCGAGCTGGTCGCGGGTGCCGAGCTTGCGGTCGCGCGGCCAGGCGACCGACGAGAGGAAGGCCTGCAGGCCGTAGTAGTCGCGCTGCAGGATGGGGTCGAACTTGTGATCGTGGCACTGCGCGCAGCCGATCCCCAACCCGAGGAAGGTCTCGCCGGTGACGCGGGTCATCTCGTCGACCATGATGCGGTGCTGCATCTCGGCGTTGCGCTGGTTCCACTCGTAGATTCCCAGGCGCAGGAAGCCGGTGGCCTCGAGGACGTCCGGGTCGCCGGGCGCCAGTTCGTCGGCGGCGAGCTGCTCGCGCACGAATTGGTCGTAGGGCTTGTCGGCGTTGAACGCGCGGACGACGTAGTCGCGGTAGCGGTGTGCGTCGGGGCGGAACTTGTCCTCGCGGTAGCCGTCGCTCTCGGCGTAGCGGACGACGTCCAGCCAGTGGCCTGCCCAGCGCTCACCGTAGCGCGGGCTGGCGAGCAGCGCGTCGACCAAGCCGGCGACGGCCCCCTCGGCGTCGGCCCGGTAGGCATCCGTAAAGTCGCGCACCTCCTCTGGGGTCGGCGGCAGGCCGACCAGATCGAAGTGGATCCGCCGCGCGAGCTCTTCGCCCTCCGCGGCCGGTGCGGGCTGGAGTTCCGCCTCCGCCAAGCGGCGGGCGACGAAGGCATCGACCGGGTGCCCGCCGCCGGGCGGTCTGGGATCGGCCACCGCTTGCACCGCCCACCAAGCGCGCTGCTCGGCGGTGAACTCGTCGCTCCCACCGCCCGCACGGGCCGTCAGCGGCAGCGCGGCGAGGGCGGCGAGGGCGGCGATGAAATGGGGGCGCCGGGGGGAAGCAGAACTCATCGGCACCAGCCTGAACCGAACACCGGGCGCATCAAGCCCGGAGTCCGTCCGGCTCAGCGCCGCCGACGTAGCGCTGCGCCGGACGCGGCCGCGAAGAGCAGCAACGCCGAAGACGGTTCCGGGACGGCGGTGAGCGGGGTCGCGAAATCGATCGCCGACCGCAGCGCAGCCAAGCCCTCGGGCGTCAGGTTGGCGAGGTCGTTGACGCCGTTGTTGCCCGAGTTGGGATCGTTGTCGAGATTGAACAGGAGGCGCGGCGCCGAGAAGGTGGCCACGCCGGCGGTGGCGGGATCGCCCGGGGCGTCTCCCGCGTCCCAGTAGGCGGCCAAGGTGTCGGAACCGATCGTCGCGAGGATCTCGCCGTCGCCGTAGCCGGTCGTCCCGATCGCCATGCCGTTGAACGTGTCGCCCGGGCTGTTGGCGACGAGGTCGTAGGTACCCCCAACGATGCCTAAGATGCCCGCGCCCGCGGCGGTCACCGTGGATTCCGCACCGGCGACGCTGGGCCCGTGGGAGGCGCTTCCCGTGTGCCAGCCGAGGCGCGTGCCGAGGCTGCGCGAGATGTAGGCGGTCAGCGACACCATGGGGATGCCGAGCGCGTTGTAGCCGGTCGAGTTGCCGCCCGAGTAGTCGCCGCTCGACAGCGAGCGCCCGACGATGACGACGTCCGCCGCCCCGCTCCCGGAAAAGGCGCCGGTGCCGTTGATGGCGTCTTGGGTCGCCGCGGCGGCGAAGTTCGAATAGTTCGCGTGCCGGATTTCGGTGACGTTGGTGAAATTGTCGTTCAGGAACGACTCCAGCGCGCCGCCCGGGTCGGCGGGCACGAGGTCGGAGAGCACGACGACGACGCCGGGGGAGGTCGACGTCCCAGCGGCCAAAAGGGCGGCAACGAGAGCGGAGGGGAGCAGTTTTTTCATCGGGGGAAGGATCGGAAAACCGCCTTTTTGACCAACGGCGCCTCCCCGATCAAGCAAAAAACGACATCCGTAGACGCAATTCGCGCACGGTTCGGTCGATCGGCCCCGGTGACGCTCAGAGCCCGAAGGCCCGCTGCATCTGCTCGCGCACCGTCTTGAGGCGCTCGACGCCACCCCCGCCCGTCTCCGCGGTCGCCCAGCCGCTGAAGCCGATCTCGCCGAGCGCCCCCCGCACATCGCCCCACGGCAGGTCGCCGTCGCCGATGTCCTTGAACTTGTTCTCGGCGCGCGAGAAGCCCTTCACGTCGAGCTTCACGCAGCGGTGGCCGAACTCGCGGATCCATTCGCCTGGGTTGCCGTATTTCCAGTGGTTGCCGATGTCGAAATACTGCCCGACCCACGGGCTGTTGAAGCTGTCGATGAACTCCACGTGCCGCGCCGCGCTCTGCTCTGGGGGCGCGGGCTTGTCGTGGTCGTAGAACATTTGGTTCCAAACGTTCTCGAACAGGATCGGCTGCCCGAGCGAGGCCGCCAGCGGCAGGAGCTTTTTGATCTCCGTCCGCGCGCGTCCGGCCGTCTCCTCCGGCGTGCCGTCGCCACCGCGCCCGACCACGATCAACACCCCGCTCCCGCCGGCCGCATGCGCGACCCGGAGGCAGTGGTCGATGTTCGCCACGCCCTGCGCGCGCACCGCGGGGTCGGGGTCCGTCAGGCGCTGCTTCCAGTGGGCGTGGTTGATCGCGTTGTGCACGAACACCCCCGATTCGGCGACGGCCGCCCGCGCTTCCTCCGCCGTGATCCCGCCGGCCTCATCGAGGTCGACCCCGTCCAGCCCCGCCTCGCCTGCCAGCGACAGCCGCTCCGCCAAGCTGAGCTTCTTCCCACCGACCTCCTTGGCGATCATCCCCAATTTGACCGAGAGCCAGATGCCCTTCCCTTCGGGCGGCGTCACGATGCCCGCGGGCTCCGCTTTGGCCGGCTCATCCTGCGTCCCGGCACGCGCCCCGACCGCGAGCGAGGCCGCGCCCGCCCCGAGCCCCGCCAACCACCGGCGCCGCGTCGGGTGCAGATTCGATTCGGCGGCAGGGAAGGAGGTGTCGGGCGGGTTTTGCATGTCAGAGAACTAGCCCGGATCGGTCGACAAATCCACACGCGAGGCGCGGGCGGCGCGGATGGCGATGCGGGGGTTGGTGGGGGGAGCCCCGCCGCGCTCAGCCCCGGCGCGACCGATGGCCAAATCCGCACCGGAATTGGCTTGAAATCTGCATTTTGGTCTTTTCGGCACCCTGCCCACCTCCCCATACTCCCCGCTTCTCTCCCAAGCCATGTCCCTATCTCTTCCAAGCCGGTGCCGCCTCGCCGCGGCGCTGGCCGGCGCCCTTCCGATTTTCCCCGCCCTGGCGAGCGCCCAGGAGTTGAAGCATTTTTGGGACTTCGAGGGCGACGCCACCACGCGCTGGATGGACAAGGCGGGCGCCGCCCACGGGTCCGCTCCCGATCCGATCACCTTCGCCCCCGCCGAGGACCGCGAGGGCACACCCGACAGCGCCGTCCACTTCGAGTCGATCGTCGGCAGCCCCTCCGACTATCTCGCGATCGAGGGCGCCGAACTCTGGCAGCCCGGCGACGAAGCCTTCTCCTTCTCCTACTGGTTCCGCATGCCCGACGACGGCACCAGCGATCCGCGCGGCATCTTCGATTTCTCCGGCAACGGTGGGGACGGCGTCCAGTCGCTCTACAACGCCAACGCCGACTTCTTCGCCTTCCGCGTCGACATCCCCGGCGCCGCCAACGCGCTCGTGCAGATCTCCCCTTTCCCCGAGTCCGACGCGTGGCACTTCGTCGTCGCCACCTACGACCCGGACGGCGACGTCGAAGTCCACATCGACGGCTTCGGCGTGGACGGCTCCGCCGCCGCCGTCGGCGGGGGGGTGGTCCAGGACGCAAGCCCCTACCTCGGCGCGTTCAACGTCGGGGCGGCGCCCGCACCGCGCGGACTCGGGGGCGAGCTCGATGACTTCGCCATCTACGCCGGCATCCTCACCGAGGCCCAGATCGAGGGGCTGTTCGCGGGGACGCTCTCGCCGGCCGGTTTCCTGCCGAGGGAGGCGCCCTTCGCCATCACGCGCGTCGAGCGCAGCGATGGCCGAGACACCGTCTACTGGCCTTCCGCCCCCGGCGGCATCTATTCGGTGTGGAGTTCGCTGACGCTCGAAGACGGCTTCTGGTCGGAGTTGGAAGACTCGATCGAAGGCACCGGCGAGGAGATGAGCTTCACCTATCGGTCCGACGACCCCGGGCGCTTCTACCGCATCCAAGACGACGCGGACGCACCCTGACCCGCGCGCCACACCACGATCCCACCGCCCGCATCCCCTTCGACCCACCTCTCGAATCCCACCTCCCAACCCACTGCACCCTTCCCCTCCATGCACATCGGAACACTGACCGCAACCGCCCTCCTCGCCACCGCCGCCCTCGGCAGCGGCGCCACCCTCGTCCACTCCTGGGACTTCGACAGCGCGCTGCCGAACGTTCCCGACTCGGTCGGGGGCGCCGACGGCACCGGCGGGGCGAACGTGGTGCCGACCGCCGGCCAAGTGGGTCCGGGCGCCTACTTTGAAAAAGGCGATGGCGGTGGGTTCGACGCCGATGGCTACGTCGACATCGCCGCCCCGGTGGACTACTCGGCCTCCGGCGACTTCTCGTTCTCTTACTGGGTGAAGCTGGACGCCGACGCCTCCACCGACGCGCGCGGCATCTTCGACTTCTCCGGCGACGGTGGCGACGGACCGCAGTCGCTCTATATCCAGAACGGCGGCAACGCCGGCCGCATGGCGTTCCGCGTCGACGGCAGCGGCGCGACGAACTTGGTGGCCTTCGCCGACGTCTCGGCCCTCGAGGACGGCGACTGGTTCCACGTCGCCGGCGTGTTCGACTACAACGGCGCGGGCAGCGCTGACCTCGACGTCTACATCAACGGCGCCCCCGCCGCCAACGCCAGCAGTAGCTTCACGCCCGCCACCTGGTCGACCGACCAGTACATCGGCGCGTTCAACGTCAACGGCGTCGCGGCCAACCGCGGCCTCGGCGGCGGCATCGACGAATTCCAGATCTATTCCGATCTCCTCACCCCCGCAGAGATCTCGGCGCTCGCCGCCGTCCCCGAACCCTCCTCCGGAGCCCTCGCGCTCGCCGCCGTCGCCGGCCTCGCGTTGCGCCGGCGCCGCAACCGGTGACCCAGCCCATGAAACCCTCCCCGCCGCTCTCCCTCGCCACCGCCGCCCTCACCCTCTGCTTCGCGGGCGCCTCCCTCGGCCAGCAACTGCCCCCGGACGACCCGTCGGTCGCCGACGACCTCGCGGTCTGGTTCCGCGATGCGGCATCCACCTTCGACCCCGACACCGGGATCTGGAGCGACTCGGGCGGCAATGGCATCGACGCGACCCCCGTCGGTGAGGTGGATGTCGGCGGCCCCGTCACCTACGCCGCACCGACCGCGGGCACCGTCGCCGGGGGCGCATTCGACGGCGGCGCCGACCTCGCCTCCGTCCATTTCACCGGGTCGGAGAACGACCTCTCGCAGGCCCTCGATATCAACGGCGGCGAAAACCTCGACGCGCTGACGATCTTCGTCGCCATGAACGTCGCCACGGTCGACAGCAACGGGCTCACCCGCCCGGTCGGCATCGGCTCCGTCGCGGCGATCCAGTTCAACAACGGCGACAACGTCAACCTCGGCTGCGACCCGAGCATCCGCAAAGACAACGGCCAGCTCGGGCGCGACGGCTACAGCCTCCCCTTCCCGACCGGCACCACCTTCGTCCGCACGTTCCGCATGTCGCCGACGGCCATCGACGAGTGGTTCAACATCGACGGCACCGCGCAGAAGGTCATCAGCATCGCCGGCTCGTCGTACACCACCAGCACCGACGACTTCTTCCTCGGCGACCTGCGCGCCGGCCCGACCGCGATCCCGGGCGTCTTCGGCGGCGGCACCAGCGTGGCCGATTTCGACATCGTGCAGACGATGGTCTACACCGCCGCCCTCAGCGACGAGCAGGTCCTCGGCATCAACGAGTGGATGGCGGGCAACATCACCGGCGCCGGGGGAGGCGGCCCCGCGCCGCTGGCGATCACCGCGGTCGAGTTCAACGCCGACCACTCTGAGTTCACCCTCACCTGGAACTCGCGCCCGGGCCGCATCTACGCCGTCGACCACTCCGCCGACCTGACGGCGCCCGACTGGCCGGAGCTCGACGACAGCGTCCCCTCCGGCGGCGCCGAGACGAGCTACACCAACTCCAACCCGCGCCCGGGCGCGCCCGCGGTCTTCTTCCGCGTCCGCGAGTTCGAAGGGTAGCCCGCGGGCCGGCATCCGAGCCGGGGGGGCGAACCCCGACCTTTTCTTGCATCGGCCCGCCGCATCGCCGCATGCTCGGGCGATGAAACGCAGCCCGACCGCCACCGCCGCCTTCCTCGCGTTCGCGACCTGCCCGCTCGCGGCCCAGTCGTACCGCGACATCCCCACCGGACCGAAGCCCGGCGACGCCATGCTCGCCGCC
>JAUIGD010000550.1 GCA_030430255.1 Verrucomicrobiia bacterium | reverse complement strand
GAGGTGGCGTGGAGCCAACTCTACTCGCTCGGGGGAAAACGCTTCGATCAGGCGGAGGTGATCGCGGGCTTCCGCCGGGCGGAGGCGGCGGGCGACCCGGGCGGCGCGGCCGGGCTGGCGTATTGTCATGCGCTGTGTGTCGGCACGGGGCTCGATGGCGATCGGGCGTTCGCGTTGGCGGGGCGCGCCGCCGCCGCCGGGCACCCCCTCGGCGAGGCGGTGCTGGGGATCTGCCACGAGTTCGGATACGGGACGGCCGAGGACCCCGGTGCTGCGTTCGAGCTCTATTCGAAGTCCGCGCGCTCGGGCTGCGTCCTCGGCCAGCACCGCCTGGCGCGCTGCCACATCCGCGGTGTCCACGTCGGGAGGGATCCGGCGCTGGGTTCCAGGATGATGAAGGCGCTGGTAGACCGGCACCGGTTCGTGCCCGCCGTCCGCGATCTTTCCGACGAGATCCACCGGGGCGGGAACATCGGGGTCTACCGGGATCTCTACGATTCCCTCACCGCGATGTGCTTCGAGGCGGCGGGGCGCGGCGATCCCGAGGCGATGTATTGGCTCGGCAGGATCGCGCGCCGGAACGGCTGGGACTACCGGGCGGTGATGGAGCACTGGGAGCGGGCGGCCCGCCTGGGGCAGCGGGAAGCCTTGAGCATCTTCGCCGACATCGCCGGCGGCAACCGGGGCTACCGCGACCTCATGAGGGCGGACCGGGACAGCCTTTGCCGGGTCGCCGTGTTGGCATACCAGCGTGGCGACCGCATCTCGCACGTGCTCACCTACACCGGCGACGCCCACAGGGATGGCCTCGGCGGGGTCGGGCGAGACTACCCGAAGGCGGAGAGCCTCTACCTGCAGGCGATCAACCGGTCACGCTGCAACGCCCACAACAATTTGATTTGGCTGTATCTTGCCGGGGAGAGCGATCTTCCTGGGAGCAGGCTGCGCCCTGACCTCGCGTTGCTCCACTGCCGGGCGCACGCCCGGTGCGGGAGCTGGTGCGACGGCGGGTTCCCGTGCCACGTCCTCGCCGACCTGCTCTCGAACGAGAGGTTCGCCGACCAGATCAAACCCGACCTCCCCCGCGCGTATGCGGCGGGCCACAGGGCGAAGGAGCTGGGCAACCCGCATTGGAGGGATGGCGGGCGGCTCGAGCAGCTCGCCGAGCGGATGGGAGCAGAGCAGCTGGCGGAGGCGGAGGCGCTCGTCGCCGCCGGTTATCCCGCCAGGAGGGAGGACGTGATGGAGGCCTACCGGGAGCTGATCGCCATGGGGCGCCTCGACCAGCACGCTATGGACTTCCACTGTAGCGAGCGGCAACTCCCAGCCTCCAGAACTCGAAGTGGGCCTCGTTGAACCCCGCCGCCGCCTCCGCTGCGCGGTCGCCCAGGGTGACCGTCACCTCGCGGCGCCCCTGCCCTCCCTTGACGCGGCGGCTGTTCCCGAGGGGATCCTTCGGGTGGTGTTCGACCGTCAGTTTGAGTTCCGCGCCCGGGCCGGCTTTGGCGATCGCACGGCGCAGGAACTCCATCGCCCCCTCCGGAGGCACCTCCGCGCCGCCCACTGCCAAGATCGCGTCGCCCTTGTCGATCCCGGCCGCCGCGGCGGGCGACCCCTCATCGACCGATAGGACGATCGGGAGGAAGGCGGGCAACCCGTCCCCGCCGAACTCCAGGAGCCGCTCGACATGCCAGCCGGTCACGGGTTGCCCTTCGCCGAGAGCCACCCTCCGGTAGATCAACCGCAGCACCCCGGCCGTTCTCGCACTGGCTTCTGGGGATCCCTGGACGCCCCTTGAGAAGAGCGCCTCGAGCACCTCGTCGGGGGAGGAGTCGAACGCTTCGGCGAGGTGCGCCGATGCCCTCTCCCGTGATTGGAAGTCGTCGGCGTCCAACCCGCGGACGAGTTCGCCGACCCGGTCCGAGGCGGGCGCGGGCATCGAGGCGAGCCACAAGAGTAATAATGGAAGACGCACGCCCGAAGCTAGCCCTCTGCGGGCGGCTGCGGCGAGCCGCAATTTGCCGTGCGCGAGCGAGCGGCTCTGGGTGCTCCTCCGGTGGCGTGGGGCGCCGCAGAGCGCAGGGCCCGCTTCGCGACTGGAGGCTACGAGGGCCTTGGCAGCCGCCCCCAGAGGGGCTGGGGTCTCCTGCGGTTTGGGCGCGCCGCTAGGAGGGGCCCAAGCTCTAGCATCCGCCCGATCAGCTTGCTCCCGATGGCCGAGATCGATCCCCGTAGCACGGGGAGCGCCCTGATGAACATCGCAAAGCGGCCAGGCTTGTTTTGGGAGGATAGCGACGATCATTCCCACAGCTTCCTGGCGTTCGTTCCCCGCTATCAGACGGGGCGTGACGGGCCGGTTGGCGAGCAGGTCCGGAGTGAGCTGGACGAGATCCTGCCGCCGCGATTCCACGAGTTTGTTGCCGAGTATATTGGGCGCAATCCCTCGCAAAACAGCCTCGGATGGATGGGGTTGATCGAAGAGGACTCCGGGATGTCACGGCGATGCGCCAATATCGCCCAGCTCTGCTCCCGGGTCGTTGGCCATGACGCTGGCGATGCTCTTCCGGCGCCCGTGCTTGGAGCGATACATCTGGCTCGTGCAGACCACCTCGCGGTCGCGCGCGCTCAGGGTAGACTCTTCGGCGGCGTTTCGTTGCAGGGAGCGGGAGCCGTTCCTGCACGCGGCTTTGCCGCGGCGGCCGGCAGCGAAAGAAACGTGGCAACACCCAATTTCGCGCTGGACCGATCCGCCGAGGGCGGCGAGCGTTGCCGATGCCAATCCGAACCGCCGAGAATCGCCGTCCTGGAAAATCTGTGAGCCGGGATTTCCGGTCGGAGATCGGGGCGTTCAGGGAGTTCGGCCGTGCGACGCGGTCGACGGTGCGCAGGTTCGAGCTGGCCGGAGACCTGCCGGTCTTCGAGGGCCAGTTCTGGACGTCGCGGCAGAGGACGGCCAACCGCCTGCACGAGGTCCCCTACTACGGCTGCTTCAAGCCTCAGCTGCCCGGCTTCTTCATCGAGCGCCTCTCCGCCCCCGGCGACACGGTCTACGACCCGTTCATGGGGAGGGGGACGACCCTGGTCGAGGCGACCTTGCGCGGCAGGGGGGCGGCGGGGATCGACGCCAACCCCCTCTCGCGGATCCTGGTCGCCCCGCGTCTCGACCCTCCCGGGCAGGGCGAGGTCATCTCGCGGCTGCGCGGGATCGACCTCGGCGCGGCGCCCGCCCGCGGCGGCGAGCGGAGCGGGGGCGGTGGGGTGCCCCTCGGGGACCTCCTCGTGTTCTTCCACCGCGACACCCTGCGGCAGATCCTGGCGTTGAGGGGCTATCTCCAAGGGCGGGAGAAGAACGGGCGGGAGGACAGGGT
>JAUIGD010000078.1 GCA_030430255.1 Verrucomicrobiia bacterium | reverse complement strand
AACCCCTTGTAGGCGACGCTCAGCGCGCCGTCCGGCGCCAGCCGGTAGACCCACTTGCCCCCGACCTCCGCCGGGCGGCCCTTCAGGCCGTAGGTCGGGTCGGTGAACCAGATCGTGCCGTCGGCGGCGATCGCCAAGTCGTTCGGCGAGTTCAGCTTGGCGCCCTCGAAGGCGTCGGCCAGCACCGTCACCTCGCCGTCCGGCTCGAGGCGCACGAGGTTGCGGCCGCCGTGCTGGCAGGAGAGCAGCCGCCCTTCGAGGTCGAGCAAGTTCCCGTTGCTCGCCTCCACCTCCCGCCACTCGCTCACCCCCTCGGCCGCGGTCCACTGCATCTGCCGGCTGTTCGGGATGTCCGAGAACACCAACCGCCCCTCCGCCGGGATCCACACCGGCCCCTCGGTGAAGGCCATCCCCGTCCCCAACCGCCGCACCTCGGCACCGGGGGCCAACACCCCGTCCAACCCGGCGCGCGCCGGTGCGGGGGACACGAGGCTGGCGAGCGCGACAGAGAACAGGATCGGGTGCTTCATCGGGGAGACCCGTAGCCCGGATCGATCACCAAATCCACAGGGGAGGGCCTGCCTCGCCCTGACCGGCGCCGGCTCCCCCCGGGCGCCTACATCGCCCGCATGCCGCCCCGCACCGCGCCCGCCTCCACCGCGCCGTAGTTGTCCCGGAACAGGGGGTCGAGCGGGCGGCTGTTCGGCGGGCTGATCCAAGCGCGCAGGATATGCCGCTTGCGCTCTGGCTCCGGGTGGTCCTCGAAGGCCGTGCGCCGGTGCAGCGTCACCCAGTTGTTGAGGAACACCATGTCGCCCTCGCGCTGGCGGAAGCGGGCGTGCATGCCGGGCCTCGAGGCGATCTCCTCGACGGCGTCGAGCGCCGCGACCTGCTCTGCGGTCAGGTCCGGCAGTCCGGGGTCAGCGTGCGCGCGGTCGATGAGCACCCGCAACAGGCAGCAGGCGAACTTGCCGCCCGCCTGGCTGAAGACCGGCTGGCGGCAGTACGGCGAGGCGTTGCCCAGGTCGACCGTGTGCCGCTTGTAGTAAAACGGCTCCGCCAGCAGCTCGGCCGCGCGCGGGCTGGTTTCCAACAGTTCGTTAAAAATCGCCGCCGAGCTGACCACGTCGTTCTCGCCGCCGGACTTCGCCGCCCGGAGGCAGAGGAAGCCGATCACGTCGCAGCGGTCGGAGTGGAAGCTCAAGCCGCGCCGCGTGTTCGGCCCCCGCGCCCGCGGGTCGCCCGCCGCGTGGCCGGCGTCGCGGACGCTGTAGATCAGCTCCCCGCCGGCGCTCTGCGAGACGGGGGTGCCCAACATCGCCGCAAGGCGGAGGAAGCACGCTTCCGCCGCCTCCCCCGACAGCCCCCCGACCGGCACCCCGCGCACCAGCACCGCCCCGGCGCCATCCTCGAGCGATTCCCGCACCTCCGCGAGGAGGGCTTCGACGGCCGGCATCTCGCCGCCGGCCTCGATCTCCTCCCGCCCCGCATCCCCCAGCTCCCGCAACCAGCCCGGCCTGGTGAACAGCTCCTCCCCGCGCCAGGCGCAGGGGTGATCGATGGGGGTGAGGGCGGGCTTCGGCATCGGCGACCCCTCAGGCCGAAACGCGGTTCGGGCAACCGCCGGCGGGGAGCGACGCCGCGCCGGACGCCCGCCCGGGCCGTGCCCGGTCCGCGAGGCACCCCTTGCCGCCGCCGGCAGGGGCGGCGTAATTGCCGCGATGTCCAGCCCTCCCCCCCACCTCCCCCGCACCGCACGCCACGCCGGAGCGGCTTGGCTCTGTTGGCTCTCCCTCGGGCTGGCGACCGCCGCGGCGTCCGACTCCGCGCGGCGGGTCGCGACCCTCACCGGGGCGCTGCCCGGAGGGTGGGACGCGGGGCAGCACCTCTGGGTCAAAGGCGAGGTCGGCGTGTCGCCCGCCGCCCTCGACCGCCTGGAGCGCTGGCTGGATGCCGAGGCGCCGAACTGGACCGTCGCCGTGTTGGCAGACGCCGCGGGAGAGACGTTCCGCGCGGCGGGCGGACGCAACTACTCGGGGATGGATGCGGTCGAGCACGCGCTCGGCGAGGGCTTGCCCAACCAGACCGGCTTCGGCGAGCTGCGCGACCCGCGCACCGGGGAGAAGAACGGGGCGGCCTTGGCCATCTTCCTGCGCGAGCGGAAATTCTCGTACTCCGGCGGCGAGGCCTTCGACCGGCGCGGCCTCGGCGAAGACGATTGGGTGGGCCACCTCGACCGCCCGGCCTTCCGGGCGATGTCGAACGGCGGGCGGGTCGTCGATGCGGTGACCGGGACGATCGACGAGATCGAAGGCCAGCTGACGCGGCAGATCGCGCAGGAGATCCGCCGGCGGCAGGACGAGGCGCTGCGCGCCGAACGGATGCGCGCCCAGGCGGCGGAGGCGGTCGCGCGCGCGGCGGCGGAGGCGGACTCCATCGAGGCGGCCGCTCAGGCGTTCCGCGCCGCCAACGGGTCGGCGGTCGGCGACCTCGCCAACCCCCGCGCCGCGGCATGGCGCGCCCGCGCGGATGCGGCCGCGGAATTGCTCAGAGCGGGGCGCACCGCCGAGGCGGCCGCGGCCGCGACCGAGGTCGCCGAGTTCCGCCGCGCCTACGAAGCCATGCTCGCCCGCCACCCTCAGGCGGGGCCGCGCTTCGCGGACCTCAACCGGGCGATCGCGGAGCTGGATCCCGAGGGCGGCGGCTGGGGGGCGGCGCAGCTGGAGGAGGCACGCGGCGCCCTCGCTGAGGCGCAGGTCGCCCACGAGCGTGGCGAGAGCGGATACGAGGTGCACCTGCGCGCGGCCGAGGCCGCCTACGCCTCCGCCAAGGAGGAGATCGAGCGCGCGCATGCGGCGGCGCGGCGGCGGCTCGAGGCGCAGCGCGCGCTCGCGGTCCGCGAGGCGCGGCGGGAGCGGGCGATGCGCGGCCTCGGGATCGGCGGCGCCGGCGCGCTCGGGGCGGGGGCGCTGGGCGTCGGGTTCGCCGCCAACCGGCGCCGGCGCCCGTTCAAGCTCTACGCCGCCGAAGCGCTGGAGCGCTTGCAGCGGCGGTTCCGCGACAGCCGCGACCGGCTGTTCGCGCTCCTCGACCGCGCCAACGCCGTGGTCGGCTCGGAGCTGGAGCTCGACAAGCGCGGGTATTGCGGCGAGACGCTGGAGCTGTCGCGCGACGTGATCGCCGAGGTCGACCGCCTGTTCGTGATGTCGGCGAGCGTCGAGCGCGTGATCGGCGAGGCGCGGGGCGAGGCGGTCCCGGCCGGGCCGCTCGGGCGGCTGCACAACTTCTTCGGCACCGCGCGCTACCGGCGCGCCGTGGCGCTGCTGAAAGACCTCCCCATCCAGTTCCAACCCGGGGACGGCGTGGCGCCCCTGGCGCGCGAGGACGGTGACGACGTGCGCTTGCTCGGGCGCGTCGAGGCCCAGGAGGGTTTCGCTTTGACCTTCGAAGAACTCGTCGCGCAGTTCGAGACTTTGGCCGCGTCGGCACAGGGCAAACTCGACACCATCGAACAGGCCTGGGCGGAGATCGACCGCGCGCTCGACCGCGCGCAAGATCAGATCGATTCGGCCGCCGCCTCGGCCTCGCGATTGGCGGACCGCTCCGAAGAGGACGGCATGTTCCCGGTCGAGGCGCTGCGCACGAAGCTCCTGCCCGCCGCCCAGGAGCACTTGGATGCGGCGATCGCGATCGGCAACTGCGACCCGGTCGGCGCGCTCGACGACATCGCCGAAGCCGACCGGCGCTCGGCGGAGGCGGCGGAACTGCTGGCGATCATCGACACCACGCGGGACGAGCGGCTGCCGCGCCTCGGCGATTCCTGTGCCGCCCTCGCCGGAGCCGGCCGGGCGACGGCCTGGGTCGACCGGTGGTTGCGCGCGGCGGGCATCCAGATCGAAGCGCTCGCGGCAGAGGCGGTCGCCGAGCGGAAGGGGCAGGCCATCGGCGAATTCGAGGCCGGCTTCGAACGGATCTGCGGCGTCGCGGACGAAGCGGTCGAACTCGCCGGGCGCGCCGTCGAGAAGACCAAGGCGGGGATCGAGGCGGGGGCGGCGGCGGTGGCGCGCGCGCGCGAAACGCTGGGCGCAGCGCTGGGGCTACCGCCGGGTGAACTGCTGCGCGAGCCGGGCTTGGTGCCGGACGAGGCGCTCGACGCTGCCGAGCAGCAGCGGGGCGCGGCGCTGGCCGCGATCGACCGGGGCGGGGTCTGGGCGGCGCGCGAAGCGCTCGAGGAAGCGGAGCGCCTGACCGGCGAGGCGAACGGGCTGGTCGAAGTCTCGCTGCGCGCCCACGCCGAGCACGACGAGACCGTCGGGCGGCGCCGGTCGGAGCGGGCGGCGCTGCTCCGCGAACAGCCGGAGATCGCGGCCTTGCTCGGAGCGATGCGCGATCGCTACGCGGCGACGGCCCTGCGCGAAGGCGGCGGTGCGCAGGGGCGGGACATTGGCGACCTGCTGCGCGGCGGCGAGGACGGGATCGATGCGGCCGAACAGCTGGTCGAGCGGGCGGCGGAAGAACTGGGTCGCGGGGCCGTGATCGAGTCGGCCGGGCTGCTCGCCGACGCCGGCGATGTCCACGAGGACACGCGGCTGGCCTTCGACGCAGTCCGCGACCACGATGCCGAACTGCGGCGCCTCGAGTCGGCCAACGCGACGCGGCTGGCGCAGTTGGAATCGGTGCGGGAGGGCTTGGCCGCAGACTGCGGCGACCACCGCACCCGGCGCTCGACCCAGGCGGAGTTCGCCGGTGCCGACAGCGAGCTCGGCGCGGTGCGCGGCGCCGACGCCGACGACCCCTTCGCGCGCGCCGGGAAGCTCTCGGACGTGGCGGCGCAGTTCGACAAGGTGGCGGCGCTGGTGGCGAACGACCGCGACCTCTTCGACGAGGCGAAGCGCAGCGTCGGCATCGCCATGGCCCACGTGGCCGCGGCCCAGCGGCTCGGGCACCAGGCGGCCGCCGACAAGATCCCGGACAGCCGCCGGACCCTGGAGCTCCAAGAAGAGGTCGAGAAGCTGGCGCTGGCCGCCCACTCCATCGACCGCAACGCGCGGGAACCCCACGAGGATTGGGCGGCGATGGACGCGGAGGCAGACCGGTTGGCGCAGGGCGCGGCGCGCGCTGCGGCGGAGCTCCGGGGCGAACTCGAGCGCGCCCAAACGGCCGTGGCGGCGATCTCTTCGGCGGCGACGGCGGTGCGCGAAGCGGCGGGGTGGAGCGGGGCCTTCGGGGTGCGGGTCGCCGGTTCGCCGGGGTCCGAGATCCTCATGCGCGCGCGCGACCACCTGCTCAGCGGCCGCTACATCGAAACCGGGCGGCTGGCCGCCGACGCCGGTCGGGCGGCGCGACACGCGATCGCCGAAGCGCGCGCGGAGGTCGCCCGGGCGCGGCGCCGTGAAGAGGAGCGGCGCGCCGCCGAGCGCCGCGAAGCCGAACGGCGCCGCCGGCGGCGGTCGTCCTCCAGCTTCGGCAGCAGTTTCGGCGGCGGCCGGAGCAGCAGCAGCAGTATCAGCAGCCGCTCGAGCTTCCGCAGCGGCAGCGGCATGTCGCGCTCGGGCTGGTGAGCGCGGCGCGGGGCCGCTCCGAACCGCAAGCCGCCCGCCGCCGCCTGCTCGACATCGACGGGGCGGGCGTCGCCCGGAGCTTGGTCTACGCGCCCAGCCCCCAGTGGAGCAGCGCTTTGGAGTCGTCCCAGATGTTCGTGGTGTTGCTGCCCAACACCACCACCACGACCTCACGGTTGCCGTTGCGCCCGGAGCTGATCAGGCAGCGGCCAGCGGCGCGCGTGTAGCCGGTCTTGAGGCCGTTGCAGTAGGGGGAGCGCTCGAGCACCTTGTTGGTGTTCTTCAGCGTGATGGTGCGCCCGTCGGCGAAGCGGAACGGCAGCGTCTTCAGCGAGGTGATCGAACGCACGGTGCGGCTGCGGTAGGCGGCGAGGGCCACTTTGCTCATGTCGCGCGCCGTCGACAGCTGCCCCGCCTCGGTGAGGCCATGCGGGTTGCAGAAGTTCGACTGGCGCATGCCCAGCCGCCGCGCCTTCGCATTCATGGCCGCGGCGAACGCTTCTTGGCTGCCGGAGTGATCGCGACCGAGGCAGCGGGCGACGTCGTTGCCGCTGCGCACGAGGAGGGCGGCGACCAGGTCGAACTTGCGGTAACGCTGGCCGGCTTTGAGGCCGATCTTGGTCGGTTCGACCCAGGTGTCGCTGGCGGCGACGGTGACCGTGTCGTTCAAGCCGCCGGACTCGATGACGACCAAGGCGGTGAGGAGCTTCTGCGTCGAGGCGACAGCGCGCCGGGTGTCGGCCGCCTTGGCGAACAAGGTCTCGCCGGAGTTGACATCGACGACCATCGCGGAGCGTCCGTAGATGGTCGGGGCGGGCCCTGCGGGGCGGAAGGGGCGGGGCCGGGGTGCGGGGCGCGGCGCCGACACCGGGGCTGCCCGCGTCGCCGTCCGCCTCGGCTCGGCGGGCGAGGTCCCGCAGCTGGCGACGGTGCCGGCGGAGGCGCCGGTGACGAGCGAGAGGAAGCGGCGGCGGCTGTGGCCGGGGCGGTGGTCGAGGTCTTGGTCGCTTTGGCGCATAACAATGAGTTGGAATTGATGGCTCACCCGGCCGCCTTGTCGATGCGGGCGGCGAGGTCTGGATCGGGAGCGGCCCCGAGCTCGGTGGCCCGCCGGTAATGGCGGCGGGCGAGTTCGAACGCGGGCGGCTCCTTCTCCATGTAGACGAGAGCGAGATTGTAGTGCGCGTCCGCGAACGAGGGGTCGGCAGCCACCGCCGCCTGTAGCTCGCGCTCGGCGGCGTCGATCCAGCCGCGGTCGCGGGCGGCGACGGCGAGGTAGTTGTGCGCCCTGGCGTCCTGCGGCTGGTCGGCCACCGCGCGGCTGAGGGTGGAGATCGCCAGGTAGGTCTCGCCCCCCTGCAAATAGACGAGCCCGAGCGTGACCCGCTGCGCGTGCAAGCCGGGGTGGATGGCGAGCGCCCGCTCGAGGGCGGACTTCGCATCCTCGAGCGCCCCCATCTGCAGGTAGGTCGCGCCGAGGTTGGCGAGCGTGAGCGGGTTGTCCGGATCTTCCTCGAGGATCTCCAGGTAGGCGTCCCGCGCCTGGCGCCAATCGCCCGCCAAAAACGCCTTGGCCGCACGCTTGCTGATCTCGGTGACCAGCGGCGGTAAAGAAGCCCCGATGTCGTCCTCCTGGGCCAACCCGACCCGCACCGGCGGCGGGCCGCTGGAGGGATCCCCCGCAGCCGCGCCGGACGCAGGGTCCTCTTGCGCACCGGCACCCACCAGCGCCGCCAAGGCAATGGCGGCGAGTCGTGCGGTGGCGAAATGGAATCCCTCTGGGCGCATCGGGCGTGTGGAAGCGGCAAAAATAGTAGATTTTCTGGCTTGCACAAAATGCAATTGCGTTCAGTGTTCTTAAAACCACTGTTCCAATGCTTACGAAACGCCAGCAAGAACTCGTCGATTATCTTCGGGAGTACCATGAAGACACCGGTCTCATGCCCTCCACACGCGAGATTCAGCACCATTTCGGCTTTGCCAGCCAGACGGCGGCGGTGAGCCATTTGCGAGCGCTGGAAAAAAAGGGCGTGATCAAAAAACTCCCCGGCAAGGCGAGGGCGCTCATTTTTCCGGAAACCTTGGAACGAGAGGCGATCCTCGACATCCCGATCTACGGTCAAATCGCAGCGGGTATGGCCTCCGAGACCGAGCAGGAGAACGATGGCTGCATCTCGATTGACGTGTCCTCGCTGGGCATTCCACGCAACGCGAAGACCTTCGCCCTGCGGGTGCGAGGCGACTCGATGATCGACGCGCACATTCTTTCCGGAGACTGCGTCATCCTTGAGTTCCGTGAACCCCGCAACGGCGATGTCGTGGCCGCCTTGATCGATGGTGAAACGACCTTGAAGCGCTACGTCGTCAAAGACGGAGCGCCCTATCTGCAAGCGGAGAACGAAATGTTCCCCGATCTGATCCCGGCGCGTGAACTCGTGATCCAAGGCGTCATGGTGGCCCTGTTGCGTAAGGGCAAAGGCGAGAGCGGGCTGGCCGCGTAGCCCGGATCAACGAAGCTCCCCGGGCTGCGGTTCTCAGCCCCGCATCGACTGCATGGCGCTGGGTTCAGGATCGGCATTGACGGGGAGCAACGTCGCGGTGCCCGCTCGCTAGCGCGGATCGATCACCACATCCGCAGGCGAGGCGCTGCCATTCGCTGACGCTGAGTAGGCGGCGGCAGGGATCGGCGCTGCGGCTGGGTGAACACCCTGCCCGAGCCGATCCCAACGCCAACGCCCTCAGCATCAACGAGGGCAAGCCACAGCCCGGAGCTTGGTGATCGATTCGGGCTAGCCCGAATCGATCACCACATTCGCAGGCGAGGCGCTGCCATTCGCTGACGCTGAGTAGGCGGCGGCAGGGATCGGCGCTGCGGCTGGGTGAACACCCTGCCCGAGCCGATCCCAACGCCAACGCCCTCAGCGTCAACGAGGGCGAGCCGCAGCCCGGAGCTTGGTGATCGATCCGGGCTAGGAGCCCGTCCGGTCAGGCTTACCCGTACCGGTGCGAATCGTGTTCGAATTCGCCCAAATCGCCCCGCTGTCCCGGCGCCGATTTCGATCCGCTCTTCACCGACGTGACGATTTGGGTCGAATTTCGCAACCGTTCGGGCTCGAAAATTCCCGAGTCCGACACTCGGCTCTGGCAAGGCGCTCAACCGACTTGGGATCCGCGTTCCGCCGATGTTTCTGCCGACGGCGCTCCACCTCCGCCCCCCCTGCCTCCCGCCCGTAAAATTTCACGGACGGGCAACAATTCGGGGTTGCGAAATGTTCACCGCGCTTCGAAAGCTTCCCCCAATCATGGGACTCCACGACAACCAGTTCAGCCCGGTGATGGCGGTCGGCGCACCTCGCGCACGGCGCTGTGGCGGATGCGGGCGCGCCTACTCCAAGCGCTACAAGAGCTGCCCGAAGTGCGGCCAGCGTGCACGAGGAGGGGTCTGGTTCGCGGCGCTGTTGATCGTCGGCCTCGCTGTGGCAGCGGCCTTTTCACTTTCCCGCTGAAATCCCTACCTCCAGCGAAACGGGGTCCCGCGCGGACGGTTGACCGGAGAGGGAGTTCAGCCACGAACTGAACGAGGGATCGAGACTTTCCTGGCCGGATGCGGGAAAGTGGCGATGGCGGTGACGGAGGTGGCGCAATAGCGCCACGAAGAGATCAAGGGCTCCGACCCCGTGTCGGTCAAAGCGGCCCCACCGCGTGACGCCCGCCGAGGCGGCTGCGTTTTACCAATTGCTCACGGAGCGGGCTCGCGCGGCCGGATCCTTGCCCGAGGGCCGTCTTTCGCATGCCCATCTTGCGGGAGTGGTTGCATGCCGCCCCGCCCGGCGGCGTGGATCCTGTCCGCGCAGCCACGGATGCCGTCGTCCAGGAGGCTGTCGGACTTGGGACCTCCGCACCCGAACGGTTTGGAATTCCGATCCCAATCGGCACGATGGTGAGGAGTGGATCGCGATCGGCGGATCTGGCAACCACAACGCTCCGAGCGTCAACGGGAGCAAGCCGCAGCGCGGAGCTCGGCAATCGATTCTGGATAAGAGGCGTGGCGCCAAATTGAGGTGGAACATCGGCGGGGAGGCGTCTCCTCGCCCGCCCGCTTCGCACCCGGCAGGCCATCCGGGGCGCCCCGGTGGCTCGGCGCGCCGGATCCAGCGCGGGATCCTTCCGTCGCTTCGCTCGTCAGGATGACACCGCACTTCCTTGGGAGATCGGGTGGTCACCACATACTGCCCTCGACTCCCCGGAGCGGTCACCATGAGCAACGCGAGGGGCCTCCCTCCGCTGTTCAGTGACCTCAGCGTCCGAGCTGGGAGGCCGTCGGACTTGGGACCTCCGCACCCGAACGGTTTGGAATTTCGATCCCAATCGGCACGATGGTGAGGAGTGGATCGCGATCAGCGAAAAGACAGAGGGGAGATTCTGGCAATTTCTAGAACGACTCGCGCCGCAACAGGCAAGTCCGACAGGCGCCTCGCCTGCGGAGGTGGTGGTCGACCCGGGCTAGACCGAATGGCGCATAGTTGAGCCGGGTTCTCGGCGGTTTGGGCCGAGGACGGAACCGATGCTCGCAACGGGAGATCCTCGTGGGTGCCGCCGTCTTCGCCGTGCGCGGTACAGCCCCTCGGAGTCGAGTCCCCAACCGGGGAGGCGGTGGGATCGTTCAACACGAATGGCTGCGGAGACGCGGACCGCGGGGAGAGGCCCTTCGCGTTGCTCAGGGTGACAGCTCCGCCGAGTTGAGGGCAGTCAGGGCGGTGTGTGCAGATGGCCACCAGCCCTCTCAAGGAAGTGCTGTGTCATCCTGACAAGCGTAGCGCCGGAAGGACCCCGCCATGAAACCAGCGGGTCGAGCCCCGGGGATGCCCCGGATGCCTTGACGGCTCCAAGCGAGCGGGCACCGGGACGCTGCCACCCGTCGATGCCTTTCCTTAACCAAGCGCCATTCAGGCAATACCGGGCTAACCCGGATCGATCACCACATTCGCAGGTGAGGCGCTGCCATTCGTTGACGCTGAGTAGGCAGCGGCAGGGACAGGCGAAGCGGCTGGGTGAACACCCTGCCCGAGCCGGTCACCACGCCAACACCCTCAGCGTCAACGAGGGCGAGCCGCAGCCCGGAGCTTGGTGGTCGGCCCGGGCTAGACCTCGACCAGCTTCGAGTGCGCATCGCCGAAGCGCTCGGCGCGCACGCCGAACTTCTCCAGCAGCGACAGATAGAGCCGACACATCTGGCGCTCGCCCTCCCCGCGGTAATCCAACACCCGCCCTCCCGCGATGCCCGCACCGCCGCCACCCAACAAGACGACGGGGAGCTGCGTCGCGTCGTGCTGGCCGGTGAGCATCGACGAGCAGAGCATCAGCACGGTGTTGTCGAGTGCGCTGCGCCCACCCTCGTCCGCGGCGTCGAGCCGCGCCGCGATGTGCGCGAGCTGCTCGAGGAAAAAGCGGTTCACCTTCAGCCAGTCTTCCGTGTCGCTGTGCGACAGCAGGTGGTGGATCATGTAGTCGACGCCGAGGTTCGGGAAGCGCAGCGAGGAGTGGTCGTTGTTGAGCTTGAGGGTGCAGACGCGCGTGCTGTCGGTGAGGAAGGCGAGCACGAGGATGTCGGCCATCAGCCGCATGTGCTCGCCGATGTCCTGCGGCACCCCCTCGGCCGGGCGCCCCATGTCGGGGCCGGCCATCGTCGGGCGCCAGCCCTGCAGCTCGCCGCGCCGGCCGGCGCCCTCGATGCGGCGCTCGACCTCGCGCACCGACTGGAAATATTCCTCGAGCTTGCCGCCGTCGGCGCCCGAGACTTTGCCCTTCAGCCGCTTCGCCTCATCGAGCACCGAGTCCAAGACGCTGCCCTCGCCGCGGCCGGCGCCCTCCTTGAACAGGCGGTCGAAGGCGAGCGCGGGAAAGACCTCCAGCGGCGTCGGCGCGGTGGGCGAGCTCCACGAGATGTGGGAGCTGTAGATCATCGAATAGTTCTTGTGCACCGAGGGGTTGGCGCGCTCGCAGCCCAGCACCAGGCTCGGCAGCTTGGTGGCGCGGCCTTGATGCTGGGCGACCACCTGGTCGAAGCTGGTGCCGGAGCGGATCTCGCCGCCGGGCGACAGCGGCGCGCCGGAGAGCAGGTTGCCGGTCATCGAGCTGTGGATGTTGCCCTTCAGCGCCTCGGCGTTGAACAGGCCGCGCACCAAGTTGAGCTTGGCGCGATGCGGCGCCAGCGGCTCGAGCACGCGGCCGAGCTTCATCGACTCACCCTCGCCCTCGGCCCACCACTCGCGGCCGTGGAAGCCATTGCCCGCGAACAGCACGCCGAGCCGCAACGGCGCGCCGGAAGCCCCCTTCGATCCGCTGCCCGCGAGCGCCTCCATCCACGGCAAGGCGATGGAGACCCCGAGACCCCTCAGGACGGTGCGGCGCGCGAAGCGGGAGTTCATGGCGGGGAAGGTAACAGCAGTTCGGGTCCCGGCTCAATCCCCGACCCGGCGCTCGCGGAACTGGCGGCTGGCGACGATCTCATCGACCGCCGCGCCGACGCGGTAGCCGTCCGCGGCCAACGCCGCCTCCATGCGCTCCAGCAGCGGGCGGTCGGTCAAAACGACGCCGCGCCCGAGCGCGTAGCCGAGCAACTTGCGGCAGAACTGGCGCAGGAAGGCGTCGCGCCGCTCCTCGAGCAGGTAGGCGCGCAGGTCGGCCAGACCGTCCGCGGCGACCCCGCCGGGCAGCACCGCCGAAGTGTCGGCGCCCGGCCTCGCGCGGCCGACGGCATCGAAGCCCTCCAGCGCGAAGCCGATGGGGTCGATCCTGTCGTGGCAGCGCGCACAGCCGGGCTCGGCGCTGTGCCGGGCGACCAGCTCGCGGTCGCTCAGCCCGGGCGGCGGCAGCTCCGGCAAGGTCGGCACCCCCTTCGGCGGGCGCGGCAGGTGCTGGCCTAACAATACTTCATACACAAACGCACCGCGCAGCACCGGGCTGCTGCGCGAGGCACCGCTGTACTTGGCGAGCGGCGCCGCCATGCCGAGGACGCCCCCGCGCCCGACATCGCGCAGCCCGGTGACCCCGCCGCCAGGCGCACTCTCGATGCCGTAGAAGGCGGCGAGCTCGGGCGCGGCGCGGCTCCGGTCCCCATCGAGGACCGCGAAGACGGGGCCGTCGTCCGCGAACAGGTCGGCGAAAAATTCGGCGACCTCGGCCCGCATCGGCCCGCGCAGCGCGGCGAAGTCCGGGAACAGGCGCTCGCTCTTCTCGTCGAGCTGGTCGAAGTCCCGCAGCCCGAGCCACTGGCAGCCGAACTCGACGCCCAGCCGCCGCGCCTTCGGGTCGCGCAGCATGCGCCGCGCCTGCGCCCGCAGCCCCGCGGGGTCGGCCAGCTCGCCGGCCTCGGCGGCGCGCATCAGTTCGGCGTCGGGCATCGACGCCCACAGGAAGTAGCTCAGCCGCGAAGCCATCGCGTAGCCGTCGAGCGGCGCCGCCGCCCCCGCGGTCGCGCCATCGGCGACGGGCTCGACTTTGAACAGGAAGGTCGGCGCCGAGAGGACCCGTGCCAGGGTCACCCGGAACGCCTCATCGTGGCCCATGCCTCCCGCGCGCAACTCCGCGTACAGCGCCCGCAGCGCCGCCTCGTCCTCCTCTTCGGGCGGGCGCCGGTAGGCGCGCGCAGCGAAGTCGACCAGCGCGTCCAGCTGCGCCGGCTCCGCGACACGCAGCTCGCGCTCGAAGGCCGCTGCCCCAGCGCGGATGCCCGCCTCCTGCGGCTCAAACAAGGTCGGGTCGCCGTCCTGGGTGGCGAACTGCCAGAGCTGCTCGTAGCCGGTGACCAGGCGCAGCGGCTCCTGGCTGACGAAACGCAGCTCCGCCCACAGGCGGTCGAGCTCCGACCGCTCGCCCTCGCCCAGCATCAGCTCCGCCAGCGGACCGTCCTCGCGGTGGAACAGCAGCAGCGTCACCACCTCGTCGATCGGCACCACGCGCGTGTAGCAGAGCGCCGCGGGGAAGAGCTCGCGAAACCTAGCAAAATGTTGCCGCCAATGCGCGGCGCCCTCCTCGCCGGCGACCGACACCGGCGCGGCGGGGTCCAGCCGCGCCGCGGCGCCTGGGGGGAGCGCCTCACCGACCGTGAACTGCACCCCGCCGGTGCCCGCCGCCTCGACCTCGGCGACGAGCTGCCAGCCGCCGCCGTCGAGCAGGCCCGCCGGGATGGCGAACTCGCGCACCTCGCCGGCGCGCAGGGCCAACTCCGCGCCGTCGGGAGGGGCCAGCCGGACGCCGCCGAGCAGTGCCCCCCCTGGCGCCAGCAGCCGTTCGCGCAACGCCGCGTCCTCCGGCGTCGGCGGTTCCGACTCGCCCCGCAGCACGGCGCCGAACTCCCGCGCCAGCCGCGAGCGCGATCCGGGATCCTCTCCCGCCGCGGCCCAGCGCCCGAGCAGAGTCGCGGGCGGCACGGCGGCAGCCGGGTCGCCAACAGGGGAATGGAAATACCAGGCCGCGCCGCCGGACGCCGGGTGCGGGTTCCCGGCGCCGAGGTCCGCCGCGCAGTCGCCGGCCAACGACCACGACCTGCCGCCGAGCTCGACCCCCATCTCCAACTGGGTGAGGTCGCAGGTGTGGTCGCCCCCCTTGGCCTCGATCACCAGCGTCAGGAGGTCGCCGGGCGCCACCTCGACCGCGATCTCCCCAAACTCCGACCGCGCGCCGAGCGCCACCTCGCCGCCCGCCAGCGCCAGCCGCCCCGCGCCCCCGGCGTGCTCGAGCCTCCAGGCGAAACCGTTGCCGCACGTGTGGTGCGCATCGATCACCGCACCCGTGACCCCCACCGTCCCCGCGGCCGGGCTGCGCCAGCTCACCGCCACCGGGCGCTCCGGGCGCGGGTGCGCCGCCACCGCCCCCGCGGGGACGGTGCCGGGGATCCGCAGTTCGCGGTCGCCGCCGTTTGCCACCACCGACAGGTCCGGGACTCCCGGCAGCCCCCAGGAACCGCCGCGCGCCTCGCCGCCCAGCCCGGCGCGAAACTCCGTCAGCACACCGTCTGCGCCTGCGCCACCAGCACCGAGCAAAGCCCGCCAACCCGCCAGCAGGTCCGCGTCCAGCCCCGCGCCCGCGCCGCCGCCACCCACCGCCGCGAGGTACGATTCCGCGCTCCCCGCCAGCTCGGCCCGGAGCGCGGCGAGCCGCTCCGCCGCCTCGCCCAAGGCCGCCAGCGGCAGCGGCTCGCGGCCCGCCTTGACCAAGCGCGGCGACCGCCAGATGCCCCCGCCCTCGCCGACCACGCCCAGCGCCAGTTGGCCCTGCCCCTCGCGCAGCGGTGCGCGCCGGGTCGAGGCGCCGACGAGCAGCGGGTCGACCGCCTCCTGCCAAGGGCGCACGCGGCCGAACTGCCCGACCTTGTTGAACTTCCAAAGCGAGGCCTGCCAGGCGCGGGCGCGCGCCCCCATCGCCCCCGCATCCGCCCCCTCCCGCCACATCCTCCGCAGCTCGCCTAACAAAACGTTGCCATCATCCGGGGCGTCGAGCGCCTCGCGCAGCGAGTTCAGGTAGCGCGCGTTGACACCCGCCGCGTCGCCGTCGCGCAGCGCCGCGAAGGAGGGCTCGGGGTCGAAGCGCCCCTCGGCCGCGGACGCCGGGGCCGCCGCACCGACTTCGCCGCGGTAGCTGAAGTCGACCTCCCCCCCGCCGGTGTGGCGGAGGTAGATCGCGCGGATCCGACCGACGATCGCGTTCGCCCAGTCCTGCCGCGTCTCGCCGGGTTCGAAGCGGAACCCGTCCGGCAGCAGCACCGCGTGAGCGGCTACCTCCCGCGCCGCGGACAGGTACTTCTCGACGGTCGCGGGGGAGGTCGAGAGCGCCGCCGCAGCGTTGGTGAAGCCCTCCCCCGCCGCGCCGTCGGCGGCGAAGTCGCGCGCCGGCTCGAGCTCCGCCAGCCCGGTCAGGTCGCGCAGGGTGTGGGTGTACTCGCTGTTGCTCAGGCGCCGCAGCACCGCCGGCCCGGGGTCGCCGTCGCCGCGCCGCGCCTCGTCGTCGAGGAAGCCCCGCGCCCACCCCAACAAAAGCTCGCGCTCCGCCGCGCTTGGCGCCGCCTCGTCCGGCGGCGGCATCTCGCCGAGTTCGATCTGCCGGGCGGCGCGCTCCCAGTCGCCCGCACGCGCGCGCAGATCGTCCGCGTCCCGGAACCGCTCGATGTCGAATTCGCCCTCGCCGGAGTCGGCGTCGTGGCACTCGATGCAATAGCGCTCCAATACGGGAGCTGCCCGCGCGATGTAATCTTCCCAGTGCTTCGCCTGCTCCGCCCGCAACGGCTGGGGCGAGGCGGCGAAGGCAGCGGCGAGGGCAGCGACAGTGACGGCGGTGGAGGCGCGCATGGGCGCCACCCTACGGCAGCGGGCTCCGGCGGGGAAGCTGTGGTTTGCCTCCTCCGCGGGCGTCCGCTCAACCTCGGCCGGACCGCTTTCCTAGGCTGCGGCCGCGGCGCGCTGGGCACGGACTTCGCGCAGGCGTTTCCATCCCACCAGCTCCCCGGCCGCTTCGTCCCAGAGACGGAACGAAAACGACTTCAGGCTGCTCCAGATGGTCAACGGTTTGATCTCGCGGAAGGCCGGGTGCGAGTAGTGGCAAGCCTCGAGATGATAGTTGGGGATCTTCGAGCTGAGGTGGTGGATGTGGTGGAATCCGATGTTGCCGGAGAACCACTGCAAGAGCTTGGGCAGCTTGTAGTAGGAGCTCCCCTCCAGAGCGGCGGCGGTGTACTCCCAATGCTCATGCCGCTCCCAATAGACACCCTCGAACTGGTGTTGGACGTAGAACAACCAGACGCCCGCTGCCGCGGCGGTCCAGAGCACCCCCAACTGGATGAGGAGGAACGGGAGGATCCCGAAGACCCAACAGCCGGTGGCCACCATCGTGATGACGCCCAAATTGGTCAGCAGCACCCCGCGCCGCGCCGCTTTGCTCGCCCCCGCACTGGCGAAACGCTCGCGCACCACGAAGAGGTAGAGCGGGGCGAGGAAGAACAGGATGAAAGGGTTGCGCGCTGCGCGGTAGGCGATGCGCATGCGGCGCGGCATCTTGAGATACTCGTCGACGGTCAGCGTCCAGATGTCGCCGATGCCGCGGCGGTCGAGGTCGCCAGCCGTGGCGTGGTGGACAGAGTGCTCCCAGCGCCAATGCTTGAAGGGGGTGAAGACCAGGACGCCGGTGAGGTAGCCGAGCACCTGGTTGAGCCTGCCCGTCTTGTAGAACGAGTTGTGGCAGCAGTCGTGGAAGATGATGAAGATCCGCACCAGCAGACCGCCCGCGAGGGGGATGAGGGGAACCACTGCCCACGCAGAAACCTGCAGCGCGAAATACATGACCGCCCAGGTGGCGGCGTAGAGGCCCACCGTCGTCGACAACTGCCAACTCGCGCGCCAGCGGCAGGGTTTCTCGAATTCGGCGACGATCTTCTTCCACTTGGCGACCTCGGACTTCGAGGGCGGATCGTGATGGTGCTGGTGATGCGGGGACGCGCTGGCAGTGAGGCTGGGGGAGTCGGGCATGCGGTGTGTGGCGATGGGAAGGGGCCGGATCGGAAGCCGCCACCTAAGCGCACGCCACCAGCGGGCGCGACCGGAATCCCATCTTTTTTTGGGCGCGAGAAAGTGCTGCGCCCGACCCGCTGCGCGCGTGCGGCGGGCGCCCCGTTCGGGCAGGTTGGCCCCGGCGCCCCGGCGCGTGGGGAAATGGTCCTTCCCCCTCCCCACCCGCCGTGGCACACTCCCGCCTATGAAAGTCGGCATCATCGGTTATGGCTGGGTCGCGGGCGCCCACATCGAAGCTTTGAACGCCATCGACGGCGTGGAGGTCGTGGCGGTTTGCTCATCGCGCCGCCACAACGACGAAGAGCTCTCAGCGCGCCACGGCGGCTCGATCACCAGCTACACGCAGCTCGCCGAGATGCTGGAACGCGACGACATCGGCGTCGTCTCGATCTGCAGCTACCCGAGCCAACACAAGGACCACGCCCTCGCCGCAGCGGCCGCCGGCAAGCACCTGATCATCGAGAAGCCCCTGGCGCTGAGCCTCGACGATTGCACCGCGATGCGCGAAGCCGCGCGCGCCGCGGGCGTGAAGACCTGTGTCTGCTTCGAGTGCCGCTTCTCGAGCCAATTCCTCGCCACCAAGGCCGTCCTCGACGCAGGTCTGCTCGGCGAGCTCCACTACGCGGAAGTCGACTACTACCACGGCATCGGCCCCTGGTATGGCCAGTTCCGCTGGAACACGGGCAAGGAGAACGGCGGCAGCAGCCTGCTCTCCGCCGGCTGCCACGCGCTCGACGCCCTGCTGCTCTGCATGGGCGGCGAGGTCGCCGAGGTCACCACCTACGCGACCGGCTCGAAGAACCCGACGTTCGCCCAGTACGAATACGCCACCACCACCGCGACGCTCCTCAAGTTCGAGGACGGGCGGGTCGGCAAGGCGGCTTCGGTCATCGACTGCCTGCAGCCCTATTACTTCCACACCCACCTCGTCGGGAGCGAGGGCAGCCTGCTCGACCACAAGTTCCACTCGGCCAAACTCGCAACCGACAAGGGGCGGTGGAGCGAGCTGTCAATGAAGCTGCTCGACTCCGGCGATGTGAGCGACCACCCCTACCAAACTCAGTTCGAAGCCTTTTTTACCGCGCTCGCGAACGGGCGAGACATGCCGCTCACCTCGCTCGACGAAGCCTACCGGACCTTCGAGGTTCTGTTCGCCGCCGACCGCTCCGCCGAACTCGGGCGCCCTGTCGAGCTCGCCGAACTCCGCGCCTGAACCGCGAGGTGCCGCCGATGCTACGGCTGAAGCGGATGACCGCCGCGGAGGTGCCCGAAGTCGTCCCGCTCTTTCTGGAAGGAAGCCTGACCCGTTACTGGGAGGACGGGCGCCGCCACGACGCCCGGTCCGCTGCCGAGGCGCTTCACCGATACCTGGAACTGCCGAGCCACCACTGGCAGTTGCTCTGGGACGGGACGCTGGCGGGGTATGGGCACCTCCTTTGGTCGGACTATCTGGACGCGTGGACCGTCTCTTACATGGTCGCCCCGGCGTTCCAAGGACGGGGCATCGCCACCCGTTTCGTCGAGGAGGCGAAGACCTTCGCTCTGGCCAACGGGATCTCCTCGCTCTGCGCCTGCATCCACCCAGACAACGGCGCCTCGGCGCGGGTGGTCGAGAATGC
>JAUIGD010000549.1 GCA_030430255.1 Verrucomicrobiia bacterium | reverse complement strand
TCGGCGGCGATGGCGCGAACGGTGGCGGCGGCGCCGCGGGGAGCAGCGTCGCCCACCCCAACAACGGCAACTCGAGCATCACCTACATCGGCGGCGCAGGATTCCGCGGCGGCGGCAGCGGCCAGAGCAACTCCGGCGGCGCCGGCGGCGCCGGCGGGCGCGGCGGCACCGGCGGCAAGGGCGGCGGCGGCGCGGGCGGCTCGGTCCGCTTCGTCGCGGGCAGCCTCGAGGACGGCGGCCTGATCGCCAACCTCGCCGGCGGCAACGGCGCCGAAGCCGGGCGCCTCATCGTCTACACCGAGGCCGGCGCCTTCGGGGGCACCGCCTCCCCGGGCAGCCTCGAGACCGACCGCGAAGGCCTGCTCGACCCGAACCCGCACCTCGCGGGACACGGCGAGAGCCCCTACCTCCCCGCGCTGCTCGGCGGCGCCGAGGTGGCCGGTTTGCTCAACGGCGCGAACGCCGGCGCCTTCCCCGTCACCGCGATCAAGCCCGCCCAGGCCTGGCTCGCCGCCTACCGCGTCGCCGCCGGCACCCTCCCCGGCTACACCGCCGAGTTCGCGGATTTCGACTACCTGTTCCTCATCAACGTCACCGCCCAGGACCTCGCCGACCCCGTGCTCGGCGCCGGCGGCGCGGGCTACTACCACCAGCTGATCGCCGGCGGCCCCGCGACGAACCCCGACCTCGGCGGTGGCGGCTTCGATTTGTTAGAGACCCTGGGCGGCAGCGCGGTTTACGCCACCCTGATCCCCAAGGCGACGACCAACCTCTGCTTCGGTTTCCGCCACGGCGGCACACTGGCGCTCAGCCAGACCACGCTGACCAACGACACGATCTCCTTCCTCAGCCTGCCCGGCACCGCGCCGGACCAGACGGTCCTCCCCGCGCCCGCGCCGGTCGAGCCGGACTACAACCCGCCCGCCTCCGGCTTCGCCGTGCAAACGCAGCTCGCCGGCGGGCTGAGCGTCACCCTCAACGACGACACCGGCGCGCCGCTGCCCGGCGCGCTGTGGCGGTTGGTCGGTGACGGCGCGTTCAACGCCTCCGGCGCGACCCTCGACGGCCTCGAACCCGGCGGCCGCACCGTCCGCTTCGAACCGCTGCGCGGCTGGATCCCGCCCCGCGACCGCGCCGTGACGATCCTGCCCGGCGGCACCCACGTCATCACCGCCGAATACAAACCCGCGCCGCAGTACCAGCTGACCCAGTTCGAAAGCGGCACGCCGGTGGGCGGCATCGCCCGGCAAACCATCGCCGAGGGCGACCTGCTCGGCTTCTGGATCGGCAACCCTTCCGGCGAGGACCAGTTCATCGTCGACGGCAGCGCGACGCTGAGCTTCCCCGGCGCGATGCCGCAGGGCGCGATCAGCATCGACAACGGCTGGTTCAGCTACCAGCCGGCGGCGGGCGACCGGGGGGACTTCGACGTCCTCATCACCGGCGTCGATGAGAACGGCGTCACCCGGCAACAGGCGGTCACCATCGTCCCCCGCCCCGACCTCCCGCCGGAGGAGAGCGTGATCCAGCTCAAGTTCGGCACCGCGCTCCCCGACGACAGCGCGGACGAGTTCGTCACCACGGTCGAGCAGCCCGTCGCCGGCGGCAACAACCGCCTCGTCATTAGCGGCAAGCACGTCGACCTCGAGGACCCGGCGCTGCGCATCCAGCTCGACTTCACCGGCGACCCGGCGGGCGCCTTCAGCGCCGTCGCCATCTACGCCGAACGCGTCACCATCGGCTCGCCGCTCGACCTCTTCGGCGCGCCGCTCACCCTCTACGCCCGCGAGCTCGCCTTCACCGATCCCGGCGCCGCCTTCACCGGCTGCGGCGGCGTCGCGCTCGTCTGCCTCTCGATCGACGCCCCGCCCAGCGAGACGGTCCGCTTCGCGCTCGCCGCCGGCGGCCTCAGCTCGCCCTTCCCCGCCGCCGTCATGGCCGACATCACAAGCGGCGGCACGGTGGCCGCCATGGCCTCGAACGCCCTGCCGGACGGCTACCGTTGGCTGCACCCGCTGGCGCTGCGCCACGTCGCCAACTACGCGAATACGCTCTACTACCTCGGCTTCCACAAAGAGCTGCGCGCCCTGCTGCTGGACTACACCGGCTGGATCGACGCCCTCGAATCGCTCGGCTACGACCCCGCCACCGACCAGCCCGTCGTCCCGCCCGTCGTCGCCAACGTCCCCGACGCCGGCGACACCGAGATGGCCGACGCCACCTTGCTCAACATCAGCCAGATCGGCATGGAGCTGCGGGGCATGCTCGGCCGCGTCGAGGACGACCTCGACTACTTCGGCAACCCGCTCGGCTGGACGCCGATGCTCTCCTTCGAGTCCACCTTCGACCTGATCGACAACGAGCTCGACCCGATCATGTCGCAGCTCTACCTGAGCTATTGGCTCGGCAAAAAGGCCGACGAGGTCGAGGCCGCGGGGGCGGCGCTGGCGACCGCGCGCACCGACCTCATCGCGGAGAACGACCGCCTGCGCGACGAGTTCGACCAGGCGGTCGTCGACCGCGGCCAGCTCAGCGCCGAGGCCGACGCCCTCGACGCCACCATCCAGTCCCTGCGCGCCGACATCGCCAAGGCGGAGACCCGCCTTGAGCAACTCGCCGAGGAGATCGTCACCGAGCGCAACGACGTGCCGTTCTGGAAACAGGGGCTGCGCGCACTGGGATCGCTCGCCCAGGTGATCCCCGTCTACCAACCCGCCCTCGCCGCCGCCGGGGCCGGCCTCGATTTGATCAGCCGCATCGACGAGCAGCCGCCGCTCGACTCGGTGCTCGACCTCGCCAACATCGCCCTCGAATACAAGTCCGCCGCCTACGACGCCGAGGCGCAGAGCATCGAGGACGAACTGGCCGCCGCGACCGCCTCGGAGGAGGAGCTGGAGGCCGCCGACCTGCGCGGCAAGGCCTCGAAGATCCGCGCTGCGGCGGGCGGCATGAACACGGCGGTGGCCAAGGTGCAGTCCTTCCTCGCGGACAAAGAGGTGCCCGCCGGTGAGGTCGGCGCCGAGCTGAAGCGCCTGCGCGCGGGCGACCCGCAGCTCGCCGAACTCGCGCTCCGCCTCGAGATCGCCAACAACGAGAAGGCGCGCTTCACCGAGAAGCTCGCGGAGCTCGAGAGCCGCATCGCCGAGATCCCCGCCCTCATCCAGGGCAACCTCCTCGGCATGCGCAGCATCAAGCAGGCCCAGGAGGAGAACGCCGGCCTGCTGAACCCGGCGGCGCTCGCCCACCTGGAAAGCATCGGAGCCCGCGCCGAGAACCGGCTGCGCAAGTACTTCTACTGGCTGGCCAAGGCCTACGAGTACCGCTTCGTCGAATCCTACGCCGACGCGGTCGGCGCCCCGCAGGACCTGGTGCAGATCTTCGACGACCTGCGCGCGCTCGCCGAGGGCTC
>JAUIGD010000077.1 GCA_030430255.1 Verrucomicrobiia bacterium | reverse complement strand
GGCCTCATCCAGTCGGTCAAGCTCCACACACCGAGCTTCCTGGCCGCCGATTGTCTCCATTTCCTCCACTACGGGCGCTCCCATTCGGCCTTCATGACCGCCCTGATCTACGGTTGGGCGATCCAGGCCGGGTTCGGCGTCTCGATTTGGCTCATGGCGCGCCTCTGCCGCGCCGAGGTCAAGAACCCCGCCACCCTCATCGTCGCCGGCCACTTCTGGAACCTCGCCGTCCTGCTCGGCGTCTTGGGGATTTTCGCCGGCTACGGGACGTCGATGGAATGGATGGCCTTCCCGAAGGCGATCTGGCCGATCTTGCTCGTCTCCTACGCCCTGATCACGATCTGGATGGTCACGATGTTCCACCGGAGAAAGGACGAGAAGGCCTACATCTCCGTCTGGTACGTCCTCGGGGCCTGCATCTGGTTCCCCTGGATCTTCCTCACCGCCAACCTCTACATCCACCACTTCGAGGGAGCCGCCGTGATGAAGGCGGCGACCAACACCTGGTTCGTCGGCTCGATGACCCTGCTCGTCCTCGGGCCGGTGGGGCTCGCCGCCGCCTACTACTTCATCCCGAAGATCATCGGGCGCCCGATCTGGTCCTCGCAGCTGGCGGTGGTCGGCTTCTGGGGCTTGGCCGCGATGGGCGGCTGGACGGGGATGCAGAAGCTCATGGGCGGCCCCTTGCCCGCCTACCTCCCCGCCGTCTCGGGCGGAGCGATGATCTTCCTCATCATCCCGGTGCTGACGATCGCCGTCAACCACCACCGCACCACCCTCGGCAACCACTCCCACATCGCCACCAGCCCGACCATGCGCTTCGTCGCCTTCGGGGCGTGGGCGTTCACCGCGTACGCGATCCTCGGCGCGTTCAACTGCTTTTACACGCTCGGGAAGTTCACCCAGCTCAGCCAGTCGACCTTGGCGTTCCAGCTGCTCGCGGTCTACGGCTTCTTCTCCATGACGATGTTCGGGGCGATCTATTTCATCGTCCCGCGGCTCGTCGGCTGCGAATGGGTGAGCGGCCGCCGCATCAACCTCCACTTCTGGTGCTCCACCTACGGCATCGCCGCCCTCGTCGTCCTCCACTGGTGGGGCGGCTACTGGCAGGGGGCCGAATACGCTGACCACTCCCGGCCGCTCATCGCCGCCGTCGAATCCGGTCGCCCCTGGGCGATCGGGGCAACGGTCGCCTGGGCTTTCATCGCCGTTTCCAACATCGTTTTCCTCTATCACCTCGCCCTGATGGTCTTCCGCCTGGGACGCAAGAGCGACACCCCGACCCTGATCGGCGGCCACGCCCACCACGCCTGAGCGCCGTTCTCCCAAGATGACCCTTTCGCTACGCAAGTTCGTCTTATTCCTCGGGATCACCTTCGTGTTCCCTTGGCTGTTCCTGATCGTCATCCCCCACGGGAAGATGAAGAAACAGGTCGAGGCGGTGTCCTGGCAGGATGAGGCCGCCGGGAAGACGCTGATGTACCCGGCCGGCACACCGAACATCTTCCAACGCGGCCACGCGGTCTACGCCGCGGAGGGTTGCGCCAATTGCCACACCCAGTACATCCGCCCGATGTACCTCGGATCCGATTCTTACCGCGAAGGCTTCGGCAAGGCGGGGACCCTCACCGAGCCCGTGCGCATCCGCGAGACCCAGCCGGGAGACTATGCCGGCGAGGACTACGCCTACTTGGGCAACGCCCGCATCGGTCCGGATCTCTCCAACGTGGGTTACCGGTACACCGCCGACGAATTCCATCTGCACCTCTACAAACCGCAGGCGGTGCACGCGACCTCGCTGATGCCGCCCTTCAGCCACCTCTACGAAGTCCGCAAGATCCGTGGCCAACGGTCGGCCGACGCGCTCGCCCTCACCGGTGAACACGACCCGGGTCCGGGGATGGAGGTGGTCCCCACCGAGACCGCCCGCGCGCTGGTCGACTACCTGACCACCCTCAAGAAAGACAGCCCGCTCCCCGAAGGGATGGCCCCGGTCGCCGCGCAGCCCGCCGGCGAAGCCGCGGCCGACCAAGGCTGATACCCTCTCGACGCCTCTGCGATGAGCCAACCGTTCGAAAACAAAGACTACGAGTCCAAGCCCAGCGTCCGCGTCACGGGCTCCGCCAAGCGCGAACAGACCGACCCGAAAGTCGGCCTCGAGCCGCTGTCGCTCGGTGTGTTCGGCGCCTGTGCGCTCGCCTTTGTCGTGGGTGGTGGCTACATCGGCGCCAAGAGCGGCGGGTTCGATTTCGAGACCACCTCCGCCGAGATCGTCCCCCCGGGCGAGGTGCCCGGCGGTGGCGTCATCCAACTCAGCCCGCTCGACGAGTGGCTGCTCGCGGGGAAGAGCGCCTACGCCACCTGCGCCGGCTGCCACCAGGGCAACGGCATGGGCAACAACGTGTTCCCGCCCTTGGTCGATTCCGAGTGGCCGAGCCAGGGCACCGAACGCTTCGCTCAGATCATCCTCAACGGCATGAAGGGTTCGATCGAGGTGAACGGCAAGAGCTACCTCGGCGAGATGCCGCCGCACAAAGCACTCTTCAACGACAAGCAGATCGCGCAGATCATGACCTACGTCCGCCACGAGTTCAACGGCATCACCGATGGCGTCGTGACCGACGAGATGGTCGCCCACGCGAGGGAGCAACACGGATCCCGTAGCACCCCCTACACGGTCGCCGAACTCGCCCCTGCTGACTCGATGCTCCCCGGCGAGCAACCCGCATGGGCCGACCCGAACGCCGCCGAGGCGGCCGGGGATGATGAAGCCGATGGCGGCACCGGTGACGACGCCGCACCGGACACGACCCCCGCCGCCTAACCCCGAGACCGAAACACCACCGCCTCCCCGATATGGCCGCCGGAGCTAGCACCGCCCACGCTGACGATCACGCGCACGACCACGCGCATGACGACCACCACGATCAGTCGTTCCTGAAGAAGTATGTCTTCTCCACCGACCACAAGATCATCGGCTACCAGTACGGGATCACCGCCCTGCTGTTCCTGCTGATCGGCTTCTACCTGATGATGGTGATGCGCTGGAGCATCGCCTCCCCGGACAAACCCCTCCCCGGGATCCTCGCCGCCTTCCTGAACGACAGCTGGTTGAGCGCCGACGGCAAGGTGACCGGCGACCTCTACAACATGTTCGGCGCCATGCACGGCACCATCATGGTCTTCTTGGGCATCGTCCCGCTCGCCTTCGGGGCCTTCGGCAATTTCGTCACCCCGCTGCAGATCGGTGCGCCCGACATGGCGTTCCCGCGCCTGAACATGATGAGCTACTGGCTCTATTTCGTCGGCGGCGTCATGATGCTGTTCAGCTTCTTCCTGCCCTCCGGCGCCGCCGAGACGGGATGGACGATGTATTCCCCGCTCGCCTCGACCGCCCAGATGGACGAGCCGAACATCTTCTGGACGGGCGGCACCTGGTGGATCCTGGCGATGGTGATGCTGATCTCCTCCTCGCTGCTCGGCGCCGTCAACTTCATCACCACCATCATCAACCTGCGCTGCAAGGGCATGACCTGGATGCGCCTGCCCTTCTTCGTCTGGGCGATGCTGGTGACCGGTTTCCTCCTCCTGCTCGCCTTCCCGCCGCTCGAGGTCGCCGCCTTGATGCAGCTGATGGACCGCGTCGCAGGCTCGTCGTTCTTCATCCCCACCGGCCTCAACTTCGGCGTCGATGCCGGCGGGCCCGGTGCCGGTTCCTACATGGCCTCCGGCGGCGGCTCGCCCCTGCTCTACCAACACCTGTTCTGGTTCCTCGCCCACCCGGAGGTCTACGTCCTGATCCTCCCGGCCATCGCCATCGTCGGCGAGATCATCCCGGCCAACATCCGCAAGCCTCTCTGGGGCTACAAGACCATGGTCTACGCGGTGATGGTGCTCGGTTTCCTCGCCTTCATCGTCTGGGCGCACCACATGTATCTCACCGGCATGGGCACGGTGGTCTCGACCTTCTTCCAAACCACCACGGTGATCATTTCTATCCCGTCGGTGATCTTGGTCACCTGTTTGCTCATCTCCCTGTGGGGGGGCTCGATCCGGTTCACCATGCCGATGATCTGGGCGCTGGCCTTCCTGCCGATGTTCGGCATCGGCGGCCTGACGGGCCTGCCTCTGGCGTTCACCCTCATCGACCTCCACCTGCACGACACCTACTACGTCATCGGCCACTTCCATTACGTGGTGGCGCCGGGGACCCTGTTCGCCCTGTTCGCGGGCATCTACTACTGGTACCCGAAGGCGACCGGCCGGATGATGAGCAACAAGCTCGGCCACCTGCATTTCTGGCCATCGCTGATCGGCATGAACGGCGTCTTCCTGCCGATGTTCTTCCAAGGGATGGCCGGCTTCCACCGCCGCTGGTACAACGGCGGCCAGACCTACGAGGAGACCAGCAACCAGATCTTCGCCGCCGAGGGCGGCCTGCTCGCCAACCTCTTCAACAGCGGAGAAGCCATCCGCATGATCGACCTCAACCACGTCATGACCTTCTCGGTCTGGATCTTGGCGGTCGGGCAGATCCCGTTCATCATCAACTTCTTCCTCAGCCTCAAGTCGGGCAAACCGGCGGCCGACGACAACCCCTGGAAGGCGACCACCCTCGAGTGGTTGGCCCCCAACCGGCCCGGCCACGGCAACTTCAACGAGGAACCCGTCGCCTATCGCGGCCCCTACGAATACAGCGTGCCGGGCAAGGACTCCGATTTCACCCCGCAGTTCGAACAGCAGGATGACGGCGTGGTCCTGGGCGTCAACGACGACACCCCGACCGCCTCGGCGTCCGCCCACTAGCGCGCCCCCCGCGACGCCTCCCCATCACCACCCTACCCGCAGAGAATGCAGATCCCTTACGAAGTCAAAGCCCGGCCCGACACCGGCCTGTGGAACGCCAAGATCGGTATCTGGCTGTTCCTCGCGTCGGAGGTCATGCTGTTCGGCGGCCTCTTCACCGGATACGTGTTCCTGCGCCTCGGCGCCGCCGGGGAACCCGATTACTATTGGCCGGAGGGCGCCCTCGACGTCAAATGGGGCTTCATCAACACCTTGGTGCTGATCCTTTCCTCGGTGTTCGTCGTGGTCGCTTGGCTACAGCTCAAGCTCCGCGACTACCGCAAGTTCCAGATCTGGATGGGGCTGGTGGTGCTGTGTTCGCTGATCTTCTTGGCCATCAAGAGCATCGAGTACTACGGCAAGTTCACCCACTACGGGATCAAGCTTTCGGACAACTCCATCGTCGAGGGACACCATCCCGACGACACCATCCAGTACGACAACATCACCGACTTCGCCGTCCAGTCGCACCGCTTCAACGGTGGGCTGACCGAGGCTTTGGTCGGCGATGACCTGCCCAAAGTCCAGCTCTTGGACAAGGGGGAGCCGGTGGGGGAAACCTTCATCCCTTCCACCGCCGGGATCCGCGCGCTGGCCGACCGCACCAACGACGCGCTGAGGAAGGCTTGGGAGGAGACCGGCCGCGCCGAAGCGAAGGCCGCGAACGTGGAGATCCGCGCCAGCAACGCCGAACTGTCCCGCGACGAACAGCAGCCGCTGCGCTATGACGGTCCCTGGTTGTCCTCGATGGAGGTGCACAATTTCCAACTCCGCGCCCAAGAGCCCTTCTCCATCCGCCTCCGATTCCGCGACCTGCGGCAGGTCAAGGTGGGTGCCGAGGGCGAGCGCGACGCCGCCAAGTTCATGGATCAGACCGAGGTGGTCGGCGATATCTCCGCCGAGACCCAAGGCATCGAGCTCGAGCTCGACCGCATCGACCTCCGCGCGACGGACGGCGGGGCGGAAGGATCGTTGGTCTGGGCGGCCCTCGAGCACGGCGAGGACGAGAAACACCATTTCCTCGAACGCCGCGACCAGCTGCTCGCCGAAGCCGCCGAGGATGGCGGGGAGGCCTCCCACGACGAGATCTACAACCAGAAGCTGAAACACGACGGTGACCACCACACGAAGATCACCGTCCCCTGGGATGAGGTCCGGCTCTTCTCCAACTTCACCCCGAAGTGGAACACCTACTACGCGATCTACTTCACGCTCACCGGCCTGCACGGCCTGCACGTCTTGGCGGGCGCCATCGTGCTGTTCTATTTCGGCTTCATGAGTAAGTGGCTCTACGACAAGAACCCGGAGCACCTCGCCAACCGGGTCGAGGTCGGCGGCCTGTTCTGGCACTTCGTCGACCTGGTGTGGATCTTCCTGTTCCCGATCCTCTACCTCATGTGATGGGGGCGAAGCCTTTCCCGCAACACGCGCGTATCGATTAACACAAACCGATGGCAGATAGTCCCGAAGAAATCCGCAAGCACCTCAAGGCCTATTGGATGGTGGGGATCGCCTTGCTCGTCTGCACCGTCCTGACGGTGGTGGTGGCCTGGATCACCCCGAGCGTCACCATCGGCCTGGGCATCGCCTGCTTCAAAGCGGGTCTCGTGGCGGCGATCTTCATGCACCTCAACGCCGAGAAGCCGCTGATCTACAAGATTTTGGGCTACACGGTGTTCTTCTTCATCGGCCTGATGTTCCTCTGCATCCTGGCCCTCTACGACCCGCTCGTGGCCCGCGGTTAACCCCCGACGGCCGGCTCCCATGGACCTCAAGCGCTTCCACATCCTCTTCATCACCCTGGCGACGCTCTGTTTCGTCGGCTTCGGGTTGTGGTGCATCGCGAGCGGCTCGCTCACGGGGGCTGCGGCGATTGTCGGCGGCACGCTGGGGCTCCTCCTCGGCCTCGCCACCGCCCTTTACGGGATCTGGTTTTACCGCACCAAGATCCGCCCCTTGGAGGGCGCCACCCAGACCGCCGCGGCGGGTCCGAATCGATGAACCTCCTCGCAACCACCCTTGCCTGCGCGACCTGCTCGGTCGACCGCGGCGATTCGATCAACGCCGCCACCTCCGGTGCGATCGGCCTGATGCTCGTCATCCTCGCGGTCGTCTTCGGCGTGCTCTACAAGGTCGCCCGCTATCTCGCCCGCTGCGAGAAAGCCGCACTCCAAGCAGCCGATCAAGGTTGATCCCACCCCGACCGACCCGACCCGAATTTCCCATCTCATGCAGATTCTCGGCCTCATCAACGAAGCGCTCGGCCTCCCCGAACTCGCCTCCGAACACGGTAGCCTCGTCGACCAGATGTTGGAGATGGTGCATTGGCTGGTCGCCATTCTGCTGGTCGGTTGGACGGGCTATTTCTTCTATTGCCTGTTCCGGTTCCGGGCGAGGCGCAACCCGAAGGCCGACTACCACGGTGTCCGCGGACACGCATCCAGCCACATCGAACTCGCGGTCGTCGTGGTCGAGGCGATCCTCCTGATCGGCTTCGCGTTCCCGCTCTGGGCCCAGCGCGCTTCAGACTACCCGACCGGCGACGACGTCGTCCGGGTGCGGGCGGTTGGCAAACAGTTCGGCTGGACCTACCACTACCCTGGGCCGGATGGTCGGTTCGGCAAGGTCGATCCCTACCTCATCGACGCCAACAACCCGGCTGGCCTCGACCTCGAGGACCCCAATGCCCTCGATGACTTCACCACCGGCATCGCGCTCATCCTGCCCAAAGATCGCCCGTGCATCGTCTCGGTGACCTCGCAGGACGTCATCCACAACCTGCACCTCGTGCCGATGCGGATGGCGCAGGACGCCACCCCGGGCATCATCGCCGACATGTGGTTCAAGCCGATCAAAACCGGCAAGTGGGAGACGATCTGCGGTCAGCTTTGCGGGGTCGGTCATGCCAACATGAAGAGCTCGATCGAGGTGATGGAGGAGGACGCGTTCGACGAGTGGTATGAGTCGAACACGCCGAAGGCACCGGCCGACGAACCCGTCAGCCCGGAAGCGGCCGACGCAGGGTCCGCCAGCTCCGGGCAGGCGTCCTGACGAGGGTTTCCGAGCCATCGCCCTAAAGGCGGCTTGCGCGGATCGATCCCCAGCCTCCGGTCCGCGGCTCGCCCCCGTTTGACGCCGAAGGGATCGGCGTTGGGAACGGCTAGCCCGGATCGATCACCCCATCCGCAGGCGAGGCGCCGCCATCCGTTGATGCTGAGTCGGCGGCGTCAGGGATCGGCGAAGCGGCTGGGTAGACACCCTGCCCGAGCCGTTCCCAACGGCAACACCCTCAGCATCAACGAGCGCGAGCCGCAGCCCGGAGCTTGGTGATCGATTCGGGCTCGGGCAGGGGGACACCCACCCCCCTCGCCGCTCCCTGCTCAGCGCCAATGAGAGACGGCGCGTCGCCTGGGGGTGGGGTGATCGATCGAATCCGGCCCTGGGAGGCGCGCATCGTGAATCTTGCCCGCACCGCCGATCGGTGCGACCTCCCCAGTGCGGATGGAACCCCCCGCCCCCCTTGCCGATGACCCGCCCACCGCTCGCCGCCCTCGTTCTGGCCTCCGCACCGGTCGCCGTCGCCGAAGAACTTCCCGACGCCAAGCCCGTGCCGCTCGTGCAGGCGCTGCCGTTGCCGGAGGATGGGGTCTCGATCGAGCGCGGCGGCGAGGAGAGGACGCGCTTCTACGCCGGTCACGCGCCACACCGGCGGGCGTTCTGGTATCCGCTGCGGGCGCGGGCAGGTGGCCCCTCGCTGACGCGGATGGGGCACCCGCACGACCCGGTTTCGCACAGTCACCACAACTCCGTCTGGGTCTCGCACCACGACCTCGATGGCGTCGACTTCTGGGGCGACCGCGGCGAGGGCAAGGGGCGGATCGAGTTCGTCAAGACCGCTCGGCTGTGGGACGGAGACGATCGCGCTGGCGCCGAGACGCATCACGCGTGGAGCGACAGCTCAGGCGCGGTGTTGCTGCGTGAGACGCGGCGCTGGGAGTGGGTGGAGCTCGGCGCCGGGCGCGGCGCCATCCTGCAGATCGAGATCGAGGCCGCCCCCGCGGAGGGCCGGGCGACGGCGACCTTCGGCGAGACGGCCTTCGGCCTCATCGGCGTGCGCATGGCGAAGACGATCGGCGTCCACGACGGCGGCGGGCGGATTCTGAACTCCGAGGGGGCGCGCGGGGAGGAGGCGATCTTCCGCAAACCGGCGCGCTGGGTCGATTACTCCGGCCCGCTGGGAGACGACGGCGCCGCGGCGGGGATCACCCTGATGGACCACCCGTCGAACCCGCGCCACCCGGCGCCCTTCCACGTGCGCGGCGACGGCTGGATGGGCGCGTGCTTGAGTTTCGCGGGCGCCGTGGAGGTCACCGGCGATGCACCGCTCCGCGTGCGCTACGGCCTTTGGGTCCACGAGGGCGCCGCGTCCCGCGAGCAGTGCGACGCCGCCTGGGCCACGTTCTCGGAACTGGCGGCGCCGGGGGAACGCTGAGTTGGGCTCAGAGCGGGCGCAGCGTCACCCAAGTCGCCCCCCAGCCCCCGGAGCCGGCGCCCGCCAGCGTGAAGCCTTCGACTTCGGGGAGCTTCTCGAGCAGGCGGTGCACGCCCTCGCGCAGCGTCCCGGTCCCCTTGCCATGCACCACCCGGACGCGCAGCAGGCCGCGTTTGCGACACTCCAAGAAATACTCCGGCAACAGCTCGCCGATCTCGTTCGGCCGGAACGTGTGCAGGTCCAGCTCCTCGGTGATCGGCACCTCGAACGCCTCGGGCTCGGCGCCCTCGGCTCGGTACTCGCCGCCGCCGCCGCCGCCGTCATCGCGATCGGGTCCCGACATCGCCCTACGGATCCACCGCTATTCGCCGCGGATGGCGCGCACCACCTCGCCGCGCTCCGGGAAGCGGCCGGTCTCCTTTTTGGAATAGACCTGCCGCCCGTCGGCGCAGACCAAGAAGATGCCGCCGCCGCCCTCGATCAGCTCCGCCTCGACCCCCAACTCCCCGCGCAGTTCGTCCGCCAGACCGGCGGCTTTGGGCAGGTAGTTTCACATCCCACAGTATTCGATCGTGATCTTCATCGCGGGACTCTGTCGCGCCCGCCACGGTTTGGAAACCGAAAAATAGTGGTCGCCACCCACCGCGTTGCGTAGTCTCCCCCCATGAAGAAACCCCTCCTGATCGCCGCCGCCGCCCTTCTCGCCGTGCCCCTCACCGGCCTCGCCACGCCCAAAGGCGGCGAGCGGCGAGGCGAAGGACAGCGCGAACAGCAACCCCAGCCCAAGGCCGAATGCGACAAGGGCAAAGACTGCGCCGGCCCGTGTTGCAACCTGAAGGGGGGGGTCGAGGCCCTGCAGGGCGACCTCGCCAAGCTCCGCGAGGCGCTCGACACCAAGCGCGAGGAGGTCGAGGCCGCGCACCGCCGCCACCACGAGGCGATCGACGCCAAGACCGCCGAGGCCCGCGAGGCTCGCGAACAGCTTGGCGAGGCCCGCAAGGCCGCGCGCGACGCCCGCAACGACGCCGACTCACGCGGCCGGCGCATCGCCGAGTTGGAGCGCGCGCTGGTCGAGAGCCGCAAGCAGATCGAGCAGGCGCGCCAGCAGGCCGAGACCGCCGTCGCCGAGGCGCGCAAACGGACCGAAGCCGCCACCGCCGAAGCCCAGGCCCACGCGCAGCGCGCCACCGCCGAAGCGCAGAAACACGCCGAGGCGGCCGCTGCCGAAGCGCGCCGGCAGGTCGAGGCCGCCAAGCACGGCGCCGAACAGGTGCGCCATCAAGCCGCCGAGCGAGCCAAGTCCGACGCCGAGGCGATCGCGGCGCTGCAGGCGGAGGTCGCCTGCATGAAGGAACAGTGTGGCGAGGCCCGCGCGGCGCTCGCCCAGCTGCGCGCCACCGTCGCCGAACTGGCGGCGACCGTGCGCGAAACCCGCTTCGGCGGTGGGCGCGACGGCGACAAGCGCTGAAAGACCTGAGCCCCGGCGCCGTTCTTTGGGGCAATGCTCCGCTTCGCCTCCATCATCATCGCCGCCGCCGCTCTCATCCCCTCGCCGCTCGCGGCCGAGGTCGTCCCGCTCGGCGCGGGCGGCTACCTCAGCGAGCGCCCCGCCGCCTGCGAGGAACTCCCGGACGCGCCCTGGAAGACCGCCGACCTGACGCGGCCGACCCCGTCGGGACAGTGGTGGAGCTCGCTGCTGTGGACACCGTTCTCGGAGGTGATGTTCGCCCACCCGCTGGCGATGAAGTGCGGCGGAGGCGGCCTCACGGTGTTCTATCCGGGCTCGCCGATCATCGCCAACGAACATGGGATCTTCGGCACCGGGATCGGCGAGGCCGGCGATCTGACCCTCGGCCTCGCCGGCGCCCAACCCTTCGCGCGCGCCGATTGCGGTGGCTTCTCGGACTGGTTCGTCACCGCGGCCTTCGCCGACGGCGAGCGCACCCTGCGGACGAGCTTCGGCCACGGCAGCCCGTTCGTGTACGGGGAGGTGTCGGGGGCCGCGCCGCGGGTCACCGCCGGCGACCGGCCCGAGGTCTGGCCCGCCCGCGAGGACCTGCCCGGCGTCCTCGCGCTGACCGTCAGGGGCCGCCACTACGGCTTGTTCGGCGCCCCGGGCTCGCGCTGGGAGCGTGCGGGCGACACCTTCGTCAACCGCACCGGAGGCGGCCCGGCGCCGACCTTTTTCTCGGTGGCGCTGCTGCCCGATCGGGAGCCGGAGACGCTCGCGCGCTTCGCCGCCTGCGCCCACTTCCACGTCACCGACACGCGGCTCGAGTTCGAGGTCGAAGGCGCGTCGGTCGCCGCCGAATACCGCTTCGCCCTGACCCCGCGGGTGCCGGTCTCGGGCCGCGCGCCGAGGACGCTCTTCGCGCTCTACCCGCACCAGTGGAAGCACGCCGAAGGCGAGCTCACCGCGTGGCGCTACGGATCGGTGCGCGGCGAGATGCAGGTCGGCGAAGGCGCCGGCTTCCGCACCGCCACGCCGCTGGCCGGGCTGCTGCCGCGGCTGCCCGAGGCGGGCATCAAGGACCGCGGGCGGACGCGCTCCCAACTGCGCGCCGAGGCCGACAAAGCCCCGCCGGCCCCGGGCGATACCTACTGGGAAGGCAAGCACCTCGGCAAGCTGGCCACCCTCGCGGGCGTCGCCGAAGCCGCGGGCGAAGAAGCCTTGCGCGGGGAGTTTCTCGCCGAACTCAAACGGCGCCTCGAGGGCTGGTTCACGGCCCAGGCGGGCGAGGGCGAGCAGGTGTTCTACTACGACGCCACCTGGCACTCGCTGATCGGCAGCCGCCCCTCATACGGCAGCGACTCCTCGCTCAACGACCACCACTTCCACTACGGCTACTTCGTCCGCGCCGCAGCGGAGGTCGCCCGCTCCGATCCCGATTGGGCGGAACGTTGGGCGCCGATGGTCGAGCTGGTGATCCGCGACATCGCGGCGCCCGACCGCGACGACCCGCTATTCCCCTTCCGGCGCTGCTTCGACGCCTACGCCGGCCACAGCTGGGCCTCCGGCGACGCGAAGTTCGGCGACGGCAACAACCAGGAATCCTCCTCGGAGTCGCTCAACGCCTGGTACGGCATCGCCCTCTGGGGCGCCGCGACGGGCGACGCCGAGCTGCGCGACCTCGGGGCCGCCCTCTTCAGCACCGAGTTGCGCGCGGTGGAGGAGTACTGGTTCGACGTCGGGGGCACCAACTTCCCCGCCAGCTTCCCCGAAGTCGCCCTCGGCATGGTCTGGGGTGGCAAGGGCGCCTTCGGCACCTGGTTCTCGGCCGATATCGACTGCATCCATGGGATCAACTGGCTGCCGCTCACACCCTCATCGCTCAACCTCGGCCGCCACCCCGACTACGTCCGCCGCAACCACGCGCGCACGGTCGCGGTGCGCGAGGGCGGCAGCGACTACAACAACGGCTGGGGCGACCTCGTGTGCATGTTCGGCGCCCTCGCCGACCCGGCTCCCGCGGTCGCCTACCTGCAGGCGAATCCGGAACCCGGACTGGAGGGCGGGAACACCCACGCCTTCATGCACCACTGGATCGGCACCCTCGACCGCCTCGGGGGGGTCGACGCGTCCGTCCGCGCCGATTCGCCCTTTGCCATCGCCTTCCAAAAGGACGGCAAGCGCAGCTACGTGGCCGGCAACCCCGGCGGCGAGGCGCGGACGGTCACCTTCTCCGACGGGGTTCAGCTCGTGGTCCCCGCCCGCTCCCAGGCATCGCGCTGATCGCCCCCGCCCGCCGCACCGCGGGCCTCGACTTCCCACCCGCCCTCAACCAGACTCCCACCAAAGCACCGCCATGAAAAAGCCCGCCCTCGCCCTCCTCGCCACCCTCGCCCTGCCCCTCGCCGCACGCGCGGAGGTGCGCACCTTCACCTCCACCGACGGCCGCACCTTGCGCGCTTCACTGGTCGCGGTCGACGGCGACAAGGTCACGATCCAGCTCCCTGACGGCCGCAAGATCACCGCGGCCGCCGACCGGTTCTCGGCCGCGGACCGGCAGTATTTCGCGGCGTGGAAACCGGCCGTAGCCGGGGCCGCCGCGGCGGCCTCGGGGGCGTCGGATTGGTTCCAGTGGCGCGGACCGAACCGCGACGGCAGCTCGACCGAATCGGGGCTCAACCGCGATTGGGAGTCGAAGCCGCCCGAGTTGCTCTGGCACGTCAAAGGCCTCGGCGGCGGGATGTCGAGCGTGGTGATCCACGGCGGCAAGATCTTCACCATGGGCAAAGTCGACGGCGCGCCCCACCTCATCTGCCGGAACCTCGCCGACGGCGCCGAGGTCTGGGCGACGGAGGTGCCCGGCGGCGACGATCCGAACTGCACGCCCACCGTCGACCCGAGCTCCGGCCTGGTGTTCGGCATGACCAAGGACGGCCACCTCAGCGCGGCCAGGGTCGCCGACGGAGAGCTGGTGTGGTCGACGAGCTTCGGCGATGACTTCGGGGGCAAGATGGAATCCGGCTGGGGCTATAGCGAGAGCCCGCTGATCGACGGCGACCACCTGATCTGCACCCCCGGCGCCAGGGACGGGCTGCTGGCCGCGCTCGACAAGATGACCGGCGAGCCGGTTTGGAAGACCGATGTGAGCGACGCCGAGCTCGGCGACAAGGGCAACTTCGGCGCCGGCTACAGCTCGCCCGTGATCTCCAACGCGGGCGGCGTGAAGCAGGTCGTGCAACTCACCGGCAAGGGGCTCGTCGGCGTCGATGCCGCAGACGGGAAGCTGCTCTGGAACTACAACCGCATCGCCAACGGCACCGCCAACATCCCGACGCCGATCATCTCCGGCGACTACGTGTTCGGCTCGACCGGCTATGCCGACGGGGGCAGCGCGCTGCTGAAACTCAGCAAGCGCGGCTCCGGGATCGAGGCCGAAGAGGTCTATTATTACAAAGGCCGCGAGCTGCAGAACCACCACGGTGGCATGATCTTGGTCGACGGCCACATCTACCTCGGCCACGGCCACAACAACGGTTTCCCGCAGTGCGTCGAGCTGGAGAGCGGTGACATCAAGTGGCCGGGCGACCGCGGCCCCGGAAGGGAGTCGGCGGCGATCGCCTACGCCGACGGCCTGCTGTTTTTCCGCTACCAAGACCACACCATGGCGCTCATCGAGGCCGACCCCGACCAGTACACGGTGAAGGGGCATTTCAAACTGGCCACCTCCAACGCCAACAGCTGGCCGCACCCCGTCATCCAAGGCGGCAAGATGTACATCCGCGACCAGGACGACCTGATGTGCTACGACGTCGGCGGCTAGGGGACTGTCGGCCTTGCCCGTTCCGGCGCGAAACGGATTCGAGTTTGCCCCGACCCCGAATACGTGCCGCCGACTCAGGCGGAGCAGGAGTCGGGGATGGCGTTTTCAGTTGGCCGAGAATTGAATCTCGGCGGAAGTACAGGAGATCGAGAAGTCATCCATGAAGCTCACCGGGACATTCGAAGAACCAGAGTCACACAGGCGCTTGAAAGAAAAGGCGAGGGCGGAGGCGAAGGAAGAGGCCGAAGCGCGGACCCCGGAGGAGTGGGAGGAAAGCCGCATCCGGTCACTGAAGGCCGCGGCCGCAATGTTGGAGAGGGAACAGAAAGCGTAGTTTGACCCCTCGACGATGCGAGGGTGATCAAAGAGGTCAAGGAGCGAGGCGTCTGGGCCTACAGCCGGGATGGAAGCCTCGTCAGGTCGTCGTGATTCAGTGACGTCGCTCTGAAGGCCAGAATCATCAATGCTCTGGATGGGCTGCAGACTTCCGCAATTGAGCATGAGGGGCGCGCATATCTGATCCAAGACAGGGGCACGCCCCCAGTCCGACAGCCCCCTAGCCCGAATGGCCTCCTCGCCCGCCCGCTTCGCACCCGGCAGGCGGTCCGGGGCGTCGTGGCGGCTCGGCGCGCCGGTTTCAGCGCGGGATCCTTCCTTCGCTGCGCTCGTCAGGATGACACCGCACTTCCTTGGAAGGGCTGGTAGCCATCGCCACACACCGCGCCCTCCACTCCCCGGGACTGTCACCCTGAGCAACGCGAAGGGCCTCTCACCGCGGTCCGCATCTCCGGAGCCCTCCGCTGTTCAATGACCCCTGCGCCCCTGGGCTAGCCCGGATCGATCACCACATTCGCAGGCGAGGCGCTGCCGTTCGTTGACGCTGAGTAGGCGGCGGCAGGGGCAGGCGCTGCGGCTGGGTGAACACCCTGCCCGAGCCGGTCACCACGCCAACACCCTCAGCGGCAACGAGGGCGAGCCGCAGCCCGGAGCTTGGTGATCGATTCGGGCTGGGAGCCTGTCGGACTTGCCCGGGCCGGCGCGAAACGGTTTACAATTTGCCCAAACCGTCCCGCTGTCCAGGATGACACCGCACTTCCTTGGAAGGGCTGGTAGCCATCGCCACACACCGCGCGCCCTCTACTCCCCGGACCTGTCACCCTGAGCAACGCGAAGGGCCTCCCACCGCGGTCCGGATCTCCGGAGCCCTCCGCCGTTGAAAGACCCCAGCGCCCCCCGGCTAGCCTGCGAACTCGTCTCGGCGGGGCACTCGCTCACCACATCCACAGGCGAGGCGCCGCCATTCGTTGAGGCTGAGCAGGCGGCGGCCGGGATCGGCGAAGCGGCTGGGTGAACACCCTGCCCGAGCCGGTCACCATGCGGGCCGCCCTCAGCGTCAACGAGGGTGAGCCGCAGCCCGGAGCTTGCCCGCATTGGCCGATCCGCGCCTCACAGCTGAAGCGGCACCACCCAGATGTTGCGGAACTGCACGCGGCTGCCGTGCTCTTGCAACTTGAGAGGCTGTGCGGCGGGCGACTCCTCGCGGCCTGAGCCGGTCTTGTCCGGGATGCGGAGGTCGTCGTGGATGAGGCTCCCGTTGAGGAACGCGGTCACGCGGGCGGACTCGACCTTCGCCCCTCCCCGCCAGCGCGCGGAACGGAACACGATGTCCAGCCGCTGCCACTCGCCGGCCGCCGCCGCGGCGTCGGTGTCCGGCGCCCTGAACTCGTAGATCGCACCGCAGGCGGTGCGGGCTTTGACATCGGCATCGCGATCGAGCAGTTGCAGTTCGTAGCGGCGCTCGAGATAGACCCCGCTGTTGCCGGACTCGGCGCCCGGCGGATCGGGGATGCGGAACTCCAGGTGCAACCGAAAATCACCGAGCGGCTCGCGGGTCACGAGGCTGCCGGCGCCTGGGGCGACGGTCAGGACGCCGCCCTCGCAGGGCCAGGTGATCGGCTCGCCGGCACCGCGCTCGGAGCGCCAGGCGGAGAGGTCGCCGCCGTTGCCCAACAGCACCATGGCGCCGGCCGGGGCCTCCGCCGGCAGGCTGCCCGCCGACAACAGCCCACGGGTGGCGCCGGCGCCGGCGTCGTCCCGGTCACAGCCACCGGCGCCGAGGCTGAGGGCGGCCGCGGCCGCGGCGGCCAACCACGGTCGGAGGGGGAGGGGGGACATGACGGGAGCGAGGGAGATCCGGCGTTGAGAATCAAGCGCCGGGGGAGTCTAACCTACGGCGCGCCTGAGAACGAATCGCGAAAGCCACAGCGAGCGCTTTTGTTCCAGGTGAGCCCTGGTGAGGTGGCGGGGGTTTTGCCCCGCGACCGAGCCACGGCGCAGCCCACTCGAATTCGCACCATTGGAGAAGGTCGCCGAGAGGCGTTTCCAAACACGCCTCAAACCCTCAGCCATGCCAGGAAAACGATGGACCGCCAACGAGCTGCGCGCCCTGCAACAGGCGCTGGACGCCGGGCGCGCCCCCTCGAAGATCCAGATCCGCGGACGCAGCCCGCACAGCGTCAAGCGCAAGCTGGTCCGGGAGGGGCTGATCGATACCGTCGCGCCGGCGCGGCTGCCGTGGACCGCGGACGAGGTCGCGGAGCTGAAACGGCTGGTGGCGGAAGGCCTCACCGCCCGGCAGATCCACCGCGGGCACATGCCCGCCCGCAGCTACGACTCGATCGCGCAGAAGATCAGCCGGCTGAAGCTGCTCGCCGGCCAGGGGCGCTCGCAACAGCTGCGCGATTGCCGCCGCCTCGAAGGCGACGAGTTCGAGGAGTTCCGCACCGCGATCGAGCGCTTCGCCGAGACCCGCCACACCGCCTGGTTCGTCTGGAAGTTCGCGGTTGGCCGCGGCAAGGTGAAACGCGCCCTGCGCGCGGCGGGCAAAGAGGTGACCTGGGGCGACGCGATGCGCCAGGTACAGACCAAACGGCGTTTCGCCCAGCGCGTCAGCAACGCCAGCGCCCGCTCCTGGCAGAAGCGCCGGGAGGCGATGAAGGCCGAACTCGTCGGTCGGTTCCACGAGATGGAGCGCGAGCTCGAGCGCGACCCGGCGCTGGGTCGACGGGCCGCCTTCAAGCACCGCCGCTGCGAGACCTGCAACGCCGATTGGTTCGCGAACGAGACCTTCTTCCGCCCCAGTTTCAAGCGCCTGCCCGGGGGCAAACGGAAGCGTTACCTCCAGCGCCGCTGCCGCATCTGCACCAGCGGCCTGCGTGGCACGGCGGCCAAGGAGCGGATCCGGGAGGCCCAACGCCGCGATCAGTGGCGGCGCAAGCTGGACGGCTTCGGTGAGGCGCTGATGCTCACCCACCCCGATCTCTACCGCGAGCCGGAGGAGGGCTTGGCGATCCGTTGGGAACCTTTCGTCCAGGCGCTGGAGTCCAAGACCACGCCCCATCTCTACAGCCTGGTGGAGAGCATCGTGCGCATCTATGCCGAAGCCGACGTCAGCGATGTCCTCGACGCCCTCGAGGAGGAGTGTTTCGGCGGCGAACCCGAGCTGCACACCGACATCTGGAACCTCGACGAAGGATTGCGCCAGGAGCCGGCTCAGCGGCCGCAACTGGTCCGCGAGGGACGCCTGCTGCCTGCAGGCCGCCACTTGGCGATCCGTATCTACCGCGTCGTCCGCCTGCCGGCCTACGCCAGCTCGCTGGTGTGACTCGGGGCGGGAGCCCATCGGCGGGCCGCCGATGCCACGCCGCCCACACCGGGCCACCGATTCCGCCGCTTGACCCGGGCCGCCGCTGCTTCATCATGGCGACCACGCGCCGATGAGCCGCCCCTTCGCTTACCTCACGTTCTTCGCCACGGCGGCGTTCTTCGCGCTGTTCTTCATCTGGCCCATCAGCACCACCGTCAAGGAGGCCTTCGTGTTCGACGGCCGGTTCACCTTCGACTTCGTCGCCCAGATCTTCGCCGACCCTCTCTACCTCGAAGGCCTGCGCAACGCGTTCATGCTGGCCCTCTGCAGCACCCTCGCCGCGCTGCTCATCGCCATGCCGCTGGCGCTCGTCGCCGACCGCTTCCTCTTCCCGGGGAAGGCGCTGCTGGGTTCGCTGGTGCTCGTGCCGCTGATCTTGCCCCCGTTCGTCGGCGCCATCGGCGTCAAACAGATCCTCGGCCAGGAAGGCGCCCTCAACGCGCTGCTGGCCGAGGCCGGCCTGGTCGACATGGCGGCTCCCCCGGACTGGCTCGGCGACGGTCGCTTCTGGGGCATCGTGGTGATGAACGCCCTGCACC
>JAUIGD010000548.1 GCA_030430255.1 Verrucomicrobiia bacterium | reverse complement strand
AACTTCGCCAATGGCCGTACACTCGACGCCTATGGCAACGTCATCACCTGCGAACATGGTGGGCGGCGCGTCACGCGCACCACCCCGGACGGGCGATATGACGTGGTCGTGGATGCCTTCGAGGGGCGCAAGCTCAACTCGCCCAATGACGTGGTCGTGCGCGCGGCCGATGGCTCGATCTGGTTCACCGACCCGCCCTACGGGTTGCCGAACCGCTGGGACGACCCGCGCCGGGAGCTCGATTTCTGCGGCGTCTATCGCCTCGCCGACGACGGGGCGCTGACTTTGCTCACCAAAGAGATGAGCCGCCCCAACGGCATCGCCTTCTCACCCGACGAGAAATTCCTCTACGTCGCCCAGTCCGATCCGCGCGCCGCCATTTGGAAACGCTTCCCCGTCCTCGACGACGGGACGCTCGGCGACGGAGAGGTCTTCGCCGATCTGACCGCGGAGGTGGGCAAAGCCCCGGGGCTCCCCGACGGGCTCAAAGTCGACGCCGCCGGCAACGTCTGGGCCACCGGCCCTGGGGGCGTCAGCGTCTTCGCGCCCGACGGGAAGCGGCTCGGCCGCATCAGCACCGGCCAAGCGACCGCCAACTGCGGTTGGGGCGACGACGGCTCCGTCCTCTACCTCACCGCCGATATGTACCTCTGCCGTATCCAGACCAAGGTGAAAGGTGCCGGCTGGTAGCCGATTCCACTCCCCCCAAAAAACCACCCATGTCCCCGAAACTCCCCACCGCGCTCGCGGCGCTCAGCTTCCTCGCTGGCGCCGTGAGCTCCCACGCCGCCCCGGTCCCGGACGCCGCCATCACCGAATTCGTCGCCGACAACAAAGACAGCCTCACCGACGCCGACGGCGACTCCTCCGACTGGATCGAAGTCTGGAACCGATCCGGCGAAGCCGGCGACCTCGGCGGCTACTACCTCACCGACGACCCCCTCGAATTGACCAAGTGGCAGTTCCCGGCCGCCACGTTCAACACCGACGGCTACCTCGTCGTCTTCGCCTCGGGCAAAGACCGCACCGACCCCGCGGCGGAGTTGCACACGAACTTCCAGATCAACAAGGCCGCCGGCGGCTACCTCGCCCTGGTCAAACCGGACGGCGTCACGGTCGCCTCCGAGTTCGCCGATTACCCCGAGCAGTATGAGGATGTCGGCTTCGGCACCGGGTTCGGCGACCCCGCCCAAGTCACCCTCCTCGACGAGGGGGCGACCGCACGCTTCCATGTGCCCTCCGCCCCGGTCCCCGGCTGGGAGCAACCCGGCTTCGACGATGCCGCGTGGGGAAGCGGCGCCACCGGGATCGGCTACGACGCCGGGGGCGACTACCTCCCCCACATCGGCGCCGGTGGCGACGTCATCTCGGTCATGCGTTCGGTCAACCCGAGCATCTACATCCGGATCCCCTTCACCGTCGACGACCCCGTCGGCCTGACGAACCTGCTCCTCGGCCTGAAGTGGGAGGATGGCTTCATCGCCCACCTCAACGGCGTCGAGATCGCCCGCGGCAACGCCCCGGCGGCAGCCACCTGGAACTCCACGGCGTCGAGCAACCGCAGCCCTGAGAGCCTCGCGGTGCAGTACGACCTCTTCCCCGTCGCCGAGGCGCTCCAAGCTGGCGAGAACATCCTCGCCATCCACGGCCTCAACGCCAGTACCGGCAGCTCCGACTTCCTCATCTCCCCGAACCTCACCGCCGTCGAGCAGGATCTCTCCACCCCCGAAATCGGCTTCTTCACCACCCCCACGCCCGGCACTTTGAACGGCAACCGCTACGACGGGCTCGTCGCCGACACCCAATTCAACTTCGACCGCGGCTTCTACGAGTCTCCCATCGCCCTGGAGATCACCACCGCCACCGGAGGCGCCGAGATCCGCTACACCACCGACGGCACGCCGCCGACCGAGTCGACCGGCCAGATCTATACAGGCCCGATCCCGGTCTCGGCGACCACGGTCGTCCGCGCCATGGCGCACAGGCCCGGCTTCCGCTCGACCAACATCGACACCCACACCTATCTCTTCCCCGCGGACGTCTACGGCCCCGACCTCGCCGACGCGCTCACCGCGGTGCCCACCATCTCGCTGGTAACGCAGACCAACTACGATCTGAACCTCGTCTCGGTCGCCACGGCCTCGCAGATCCCCTCTCAACCTGAGAGCTCACAGGTCATCGTCGCCTCGGTCGCGGGCCAACCGCACGTCCGCGTCATCAACGTCCACGGGCGGCGCCAACAGGAGACCAACACCATCCAGCGACGCACGGTCGTCGACAAGGACGCGGCCGAGCTGACCCCCGGCGCCGATCTGACCGCCCTGACCAACCTGCTGAACCAACAGCCCTTCCCCGACGCCGGGGCGCTGTCTCCCGAGGCCGCGCGCAGAATCATCGACAGCGCCCTCGCCGCCGCTGACTACACCCCCACCAAACCCTTCACCGACGGCCAGAACGACTACTCCGAACACAAGGGCTCGGTCGAGATGATCTTCCCCGACGGGCGCGAAGGCTTCCAGGAGGAGGGCGGGATCGCCAACTTCGGCGGCGGCTTCACCAACTTCGCCAAGAAGAGCTTCCGCGTCTACTTCCGCGGCGAATACGGCACCACCAAACTGCGCTTCCCGCTCTTCGACAACGTCGAATACCCCCACTTCCCCCCCGTCGATGAGTTCGACGCCATCAACCTCCGCAGCGGCTCCCACGACATGGTCAATCGCGGCGGCTACATGTCCGCCCGCTTCGTCGACGACTCGATGCTGGAGATGGGGCAGATCGCACCCCACGGCCGCTTCGTCCACGTCTACATCGACGGCGCCTACTGGGGGCAGTATCACCTCCGCGAACGCTGGAACGCCGACATGGCCTCCAGCTACTTCGGCGGCCCGAAGGAAGACTACGATGCGATCAGCGCCAACAACTCCGGGATGAATTTCCAGACCGGGTCCGCCTACGACGGCACCGACGCGTTCTGGAACGCCACCCGATCCGCGCTCGCCGGCCCGGATCCCTTCGTCAACGCCGCCGGGCACATCGACATCGACAACGTCATCGATTTCATGCTGCTCTGGACCAGCGGCGAGTGCGAGAGCGAGTTCCGCGCTTTCGGCTCCCAGGCGCAGGGCGTCCCCTTCAAATTCATGATCCGCGACCCGGACGGCTTCATGCCGGGGGGCGGCTGGGGCCATGTCCACCCCGTAACCCACCAAGGGCCCATCAACGCCATGACCGAACTCCGCACAGGCGGCAATCCGGACTACGACATCTTCCTCGCCGACCGCATCCACAAACACTTCTTCAACGACGGCGCCCTCACCGCCGAAAAAAGCATCGCGCGCCTGCAACGCCGGTTCGAAGAAATGCAACCCGGGTTTGCGGCGGAAGCCCGGCGTTGGAACTACCGGTCAGTTGCTTCGT
>JAUIGD010000547.1 GCA_030430255.1 Verrucomicrobiia bacterium | reverse complement strand
TCGACCTCGGGTTCGCCGGCCGGGGCGGCGGCGGGCGCCCCGGCGGGTTCCTTTTCGCCATCGCCACGCATCCCGACCAAAGCGGCAATCCCGAAGGTGAGGCCGCCCGCGAGGATCGCAGCCCCCGCGCCGAGGGTGAGCGCGCGGCTCCGCGTCCCTCTTCGCTTCTGCTCGACATCGAGTGCGTGCAGGGACTCCAGTTTGGCGAGCTCCTCGACGTGGGCGTGTTCGGCATCGGCATCGCGGAACGCATCGACGACCTCGCGCAAGTCGACCGGTCGTTGTTCGGGGTCGAGGCTCAAGCAGCGATCCACGATCTCGCGCCGCGATCGTTCGAGCTCCGAGGTCGTGCCGACAGGCCATTCGGTGGCGGGCGCGGCGTCGAGCGCATCGGCGACATGCTCCGGCGCGATGCCGGCCAGCTTCTGCCGGTCGATCACCCCGCCGCTGGAGAGCTTGCGGATGTCTTCGTCCAGCCGCGGGAAGGTGCCGGTGAGAAGGCGGAAGACCGTCGCCCCGAAGCGGTAGACGTCCCAGCGTTCGCCACGGCCCTCGAAGCGGTCGGCGGGATCGCGGAGCTGCTCCGGCGGTGCGTAGAACAGGGTGTCCCCCAGCTCGAGGGACTTCACCCCGTCGAGCATCCCCTGGCTGAAGTCGATGAGTTTCGGTGCTGGGGCGTCGCTGGGGCCGAGGAGGACGTTCGAGGGCTTGAGGTCGGCGTGGACGATGCGGCGCCGGTGCAACGCGGCGCCGGCATCGGCGATCGCGCGGGCGATCTCCCAACCCCGTTCGGCATCGACCGCGCCGCAGAGGGCCTCGAGGCTGCGGGGGCGGAAGCGGGTGCCTCCGCCGTCAGCCTCCTCGCCCTCGTCGGCGAACAGCTCGGTGGTGACGTAGGCCTGTGGCGAGGCGAGGTCGAAGTCGATGACGCGCGCGCATCCCGGGAAGGCATCCATCTGGTGATAGACCTTCACCAGCGCGTCCGAGAGCAGCGGCCGGTTGATCGCCTCGCTTTTGAAGGCCTTCAGGGCGACGGGCGGCTGGCCGTGGAAGCTCGCCAGCCAGACGGAGCCGGTGGGGCCTTCGCCGAGCAGTTGCGTCAGGGAATAATCGGGGATCGAGGGAGGATGCATCAAGGCCGGGATGGAGGGAGGGAACCGTCCGCGAGCAGGCTCCGCCCCGGTGAGCGAGCGGCAGAATAGGCGAAAGCGTCCCGATCTCAAGCCGTGCCCCGACCCGGTTGGATGAAACTTTGTTCAGCGGCGGCGGGGAGAAGAAGCTTGCGCGCGCGCCGCGGCCCGTACAGCCTCGGCGCCTCATGTCGCAAACGCTGAAAGGACACGTCGCCCTCGTCACCGGGAGCTCCACCGGGTTGGGGTTCGGGATCGCCACCGTGCTCGGCCAGGCCGGCGCCAAGGTGGTGATGAACTACGCCAATAACCAGGAGCGCGCCGAGCGGGCCTTCGCGCAGTTTCAGGAGTCGGGTGGCGAGGGGATCCTGGTGCGGGCGAGCGCGATCGACGAGGGCGAGATCGGGTCGATGGTGGCGCGCGCCGAGTCCGAGTTGGGGGGGATCGACATCCTCGTGCCAAACGCGACTCCGCTCCAACCTCTGAAGCCGATCGAGGAGTACGACTGGGCGTTCTACCAGCAGATGCTCGATTTCTTCGTCAAGAGCCCCTACCTGCTCGCGCGCGCGGTGCTCCCCGGGATGAAGGCCAAGGGCTGGGGGCGCATCGTCAACATCGCCAGCGAAGTCTTCCAGATGGCGGTCAGCCCGTTCACGGCCTACGCCGCTGCGAAGGGCGGGCAGATCGGCTGGACCCGCAGCCTGTCTCGCGAATTGGCCCCGACCGGGATCACGGTCAACACCGTCAACCCCGGCTGGATCCCGACCGAGCGTCACGAGGACGACCCGCAGGAGATGAAGGATGCCTACTTCCGGACGATCCCGATGGGACGGTGGGGCACGCCCGAGGACGTCGGTCAGGCGGTGGCCTACTTCGCCAGCGAGGAGGCCTCGTTCATCACCGGGCAGACGCTCTGCGTCAACGGGGGGAACTCGCCTTGGTAGCCCCGGCGCGGCTGAACAGTTTGCGGAAGAGCGTCGCCCCGTGTTGATCGGCGAGGACGCCTGCGAAGATCACCGCCCCGATGATGGCGTCGCTCAGCGCGGTCGGGTAGCCGAGCAGGTTCACCATGTTGCGGAGGACGATCAGGATGGCCGTACCGATCAGGATGCCGAGGACCGATCCCTCGCCGCCGCGCAGGCTGCACCCGCCGAGCACGGCTGCGGCGATGGCGTAGAGTTCGAAGAAGACGCCGTGCGTGCTCGGTTGGACGGAGCCGGTGTAGACGACGAAGGGGACCGAGGCGAAGGCGGTGCAAAAACCGGCGATCAGGTAGGCGAAGGCGATGACCCATCCCGTGTTGATCCCGGAGTAGCGGGTCGCGGTTTCGTTGCGGCCGGCGGCGAAGATGTAGCGGCCGAAGACCGAGCGATGCAGGAAGACGCCGGCGACGGCCGCGATCACGAGCAGGTAGACGAAGGTCATCGGCACCGAATGAAGGAAGCCGCCCGTCCGCTCGCCGCTGAGCAACTCCCCGAGGCTGCCGTCCCCGAGGCGGCGGAGCAATTCGGTGTCCTGCTTGGAATCGGTGAGGTTGACCGTGGTGTCGTTCGCGTAGAAGCGCGCTAGCCCGCGGTAAGAGAGGAGTCCGCAGAGGGTCACGACGAAGGCCTGCAGCTTGAGGGAGCCGACCAACGCGCCGTGGAGGTAGCCGATCGCCGTGCCGAGGAGCAGGATCAGGACGATCGCAAGGGGCCAGGCCACCTCGGGGATCGATCGCACGAAGGCGATGTCGGGCCGCGAAGTCGGTGGCGTGATGAGAAAGAGGAACGCGACCCCCAGCAAGGCCATCAGCGACCCGACCGAGAGGTCGATGCCCGAGGTGATGATGACAATGCCGACGCCGATGCTGAACACGCCGTAGATGCCGATGAGGCGGGCGATGTTCTTCAGGTTGTCGGGCAGGAGGAAGCGGCTGCCGAACAGGCCGCCGCCCCCGTTGGGGTCGATCGTCTTGAGCGTGGTGAACGCGACCAAGATGGCGAGCAGGGCCAGCATGCCCACCTCCCGGCGGTGGGCGTAAACGAACTTGCGGAGCGGATCGGGCATCGGCGGGGTTCAGGCGGCTTCGCGCCCGCCGCCGACGGCGAGCTGCATGACGGCTTCTTCGGAGAACTGTTCCCTCTGCAGGGTGCCGGTGATCCGGCCCTCGTGCATCACGGCGATGCGGTTGCTCACCCAGAGCACCTCCTCCATGTCCGAGGAGATCATCCAGATGGCGACTCCTGCGGCCGCGAGGTCTCGCATCAGGCGGTAGATCTCCGCCTTGGCGCCGACATCGATGCCGCGGG
>JAUIGD010000076.1 GCA_030430255.1 Verrucomicrobiia bacterium | reverse complement strand
GGTCGGGCGGCATCAGGAGCGGGGTGTCCCGGTCGACGGGGACGAAGCGGATGGCCATCGCAACACCTCGACCACGTCGGCGGGAGGGTCAAAGTCCGACAGGCTCCTAGGGCATCCGCGCGTGAGCCCCTCCCGGGATCGGGATCCCCGGAGCGATCGGCTCCTGAGACCGCAGCCACGACCAAGTTGCCGGGCGACAGCGGCCTGGAACTTGCTATCGGATCGAGGATGGAAAATTCCTCCGAAAAGCTGAGCACGCTCGACAAAGCCCTCCGGGTCAACCTCGACCCGCGCCGCTACGGGACCTTCGCCGAGATCGGGGCGGGCCAGGAGGTCGTGCGCTGGTTCTTCCAGGCGGGCGGCGCCGCCGGCACCATCGCCAAGAGCATCTCCGCCTACGACATGAAGGTCAGCGACGCGATCTACGGAAAATGCGACCGCTACGTCTGCCGGCCCCGGCTGGAGAGCATGCTGGCCTACGAGCAGGACCTGAACATGGAGCGCCTGCGCGCCGAGCGCGGCGACACGACCGCCTTCTTCAGCTTCGCCGACACCGTCTCCGCCAGAAACTACCACGGCACCAACGAGTGCCACGGCTGGCTCGGCGTCCGCTTCCAGGCGCACCCGCGCGACGAGAACAGCCAGATCATCATCCACGTCCGCATGCTGGACAGCACCAACGCCCGCCAGCAGGAGGCGCTGGGCATCGTCGGAGTCAACCTCGTCTACGGCGCCTGCATGTTCCACCACAGCCCGGACGTCCTCATCGAGTCGCTGCTCGACAACCTCAGCACCCGCCGCCTCGAGGTCGACATGATCGAGTTCAGCGGCATCGAGTTCCGCAATGTCGACAACCGCCTCATGAGCTTGAAGCTCGTCCAACTCGGCCTCACCAACGCCGCCATGTTCGGCGCCGAGGGCGAGGTCCTGCAGCCCTCTGAGGTGCTCCGCAAACGCCCCGTCCTCGTCGAGCGCGGCAGCTTCCGCCCCGTCTGCAACACCAACATCGACATCATGCGCTGCGCCCACGAGCGCTTCTGCGCCGAGGACGGCGTCGACCCGGGCACCGTCATCCAGCTCATGGAGATCACCATGAGCAACCTCATGGCCGACGGCGACGTCGACTACCGCGACTTCCTCGCCCGCGCCGACATGCTCGTCGCCTGCGGCATGACCGTGATGATCTCCGACTACTTCCACTACTACCGCCTCGCCGCCTATCTCCGCCGCTACACCCAAGCGAAGATCGGCATCACCATGGGCACCGGGAGCCTCCGCGAACTCTTCGACGAGAAGTACTACACGGAGCTCGACGGCGGCATCCTCGAGTCCTTCGGACGCCTGTTCAAAAACGACCTCAAACTGTACATCTACCCCCTCAAGGACGGCGACACCGGGGAGCTGCAGACCACCGGGAACCTGGCCGTCGCGGGCGGGCTGGAGCAGCTCTACGGCTACCTCCTCGACCGCGGCTGCATCGAGCAGCTCACCAACCACGACGAGGGCTGCCTCGGCGTCTTCTCGCGCGAGGTCCTGGCGAAGATCGCCGACGGGGACCCGGGCTGGGAGGAGATGGTCCCCGCACGGGTGGCCGACGTGATCAAGGAGCGGCGCTACTTCGGCTACGCCGGCTGAGCGCCCGCGGCCATGACCGGGCGCTCACTCGCCGCCACGCCGCCCCCACACCTCCACCTCGACGTAGTGGTTCATCTCGTTGGCGGTATTGCCGTTGCTGTACAGCCGCACGTAGCGCGCGCGGCGACCTTTGGTTAGGACCGGCCGGCCGTGGTTGGTCTCCACCCACGCCAAGTCGTCCCCAACGCCCATCCCGGAGCTGTTGTCGTGGTCGTTGTTGAGCACCGTCGTCACCCCGCCCGCAAACGCCGGATCGTCGCTGAGCTGGACGAGCACGTCATCGTAGGCGACGGCCGATTTGTGGAAGTGCCAAAGCCACACCGCCCAGATCTCAACGCTCTCCCCGAGGTCGATCTGCACCCACTGCCGGCCTGGCCCCAGCTCCAGATAGCTCCCGTCGGCGCCGTCCTTGTCGCCGTCGGCGACCATGTCCAGGTCGCCGATGATGGGCGCCGGGTCGCTGGAGCTGACGCCCGCGTCGAGTGACAACAACTCCGTGCCGACCGGCGCGCGAAACGCCAGCACCGGCTTCGGCGCCGTGTCCAGGTTCGGCCGCTCCGCCCGCACCGGCGTACCGACGAACATCGGCTTCGGGAACTCCGGGCTGAATTCCGCGAACTCCGTCGGTGGGGGTGGTGGGGGCGCGGGGGGAAGCGCCGGCGGCCGACCGGATCCCGGCGCCGGCGCCGGATGCTGCGGGGTGGGCTCGGGCTCCGGCGGTGGGGCGACCTCGCCACCACCGTCCCGATCCCCCTCGCCGGCAGCGACCGGCCGCACCTTGTCGCTTCCGCGCGAGAGCCACAGCACAGCGCCCAGAACCATCACTGCGGCGGCGGCCGCGCGCACCCAGAACCAACGCCCCCGTAGCGGCGGCTCCGCGGCATCCAGCAGCGCCTCCAACTCGGCGTCGTCCGCTCCCGACCAATCCTCCGGCGGCAGCGCACGCGACACCTCCGCGAGCAGCTCGCGGTCGGCCTCGGTCAAGGTTTCATCTTCTGGCTTCATCGCGTTGCGGGGGACAGATCGCGCTTCTCGAGCTCCCGGCGGATGCGGTCGAGCCCGCGTTTCCGATACACGCGCACCGTCCCGGGCGGGATGCCGAGCTCTTTCGCCAATAGGCCGCTCTCCACCGGGCCATCGGGGTTGAGGGCATCCGCCCAGACGATGCGCCGCTGCACATCGGGCAATGCCGCGACGATCTCGCGCAAGGTCCGCACCAGCTGCGGCGACGCGGCCGCCACCGGTTCGGGGAGCGCGCGCGTCTGGTCGGGGAACGAGCCCAGCCACTCGGGATCTCCCGCCACCTCGAGCTGGCGCGCCCGGTGCCATCCGTAGCGCAGCACGTCGCGGGCGACGTTGTCGGCCACGCGCAAGAACCACGCCCGCGGAGACCGCAGCCGGGGCAGCTCGTCGACCCGCCGCCACATCCGCGCCGAGGCCGCCGCGACCACGTCATCGATGTCCGCCGCCCCCAGCGCCCCCGCGTAGCGCCTGCGCAACACCCCCGCCACGGCGGTGCGGTGCGCTGCCAAAAGCTCGCCCAAGGCGTGCTCGGCGGCGCCTCGGTCGGCGTCGCTCAATGCGGGTGGGGGCGGGGCTTCCAAAACGGCGAGCATGGTGCGCACTTCGCGTCTGCAGATCCAGACGGAAGGGCGTTACATCTGGCCGCCTTCCCTGCCGCTGGTGCGGCGGCGGCTCTCGGCGAAAGCGCACCACCCGCGCCCCCGCCCCCGCCGGTAGGGCGGCATCGCCGAGGCCGCCGCCCCTCTTGCGCGCGCAGCGCGCCACTTCCCTGACACCTTGGAATCCTGAAACCTGACACCTGTGAACCGCGCCCGTCACCCACCCAGCCGCGTCGCTTCGCCCGGCACCACCGGCACCCCGGTGTCCGCGCTCCGCACCGCCGCGAAGCAGAGCGCCAAGCTGCGCAGGTTCGCCCGCGCCGAACACTCCGGCTCGCGGTCACCCTCCACCGCCGCCAGCAGGTCCATCATCGCACCCTCGAAACCGGCCTCGAACCAAGAGCTGGAGAATTCGGGGCGCGCCACCCCCTCCGCGGTGTGCAGTGCGAGACCGAGGTTGTGATCGGTGACGCCGTCCCCCGCCGAGCGCACGGTGCCGCGTTCGCCGCACACGGCAAACCGGTCCTCCTGCCCAAACCGGCAGGTGGCATTGTAGTTGATCCGCACCTGCGCGCCTTCGAAGTCCATGACCGCCGAGGCGAGGAAGGGCGGCTTCGCCGTCTGGTATCCGGCCCGCGCCGCGCTCGCGTACACCCGCAAAGCCTCGCGCCCTTCGGTGAACGCCGCGGCGAAGTCGAACCAGTGGATCCCGAAGTCGTAGAGCAGCAGATGGTGGATCTCGTTGAACGGCGTCTCCTCCGTCCACGTGTGGTCCCAGCCGGCGACGAAATCGACGCTCGATACCTCCCCCAACAAGCCCGCCCGCGCCGCCTGCAGCGCATAGCGGTAGTACGGCGCCCAGCGCCCGTTCTGGTTGACGGCCAGCTTCACGCCCTTCGCGTCGGCCAGGTCCGCCAAGCGCTCACCGACCGCGAGGTCCTCGACGAAGGGCTTCTGCGAGAGCACATGCCGCCCGCTCCCGATGGCCGCCTCCATCAGTCCCACCCGCACGTCCGGGTGGGTCGCGAGGTCGACCACCTCGACGTCGTCGCGACGCCGCATCAGCTCCAATCCGCACGAGAACACCTCGGCATCCGGGTAGAACTCGTCGCGCCGCGCCTCGGCCTTCGACAGCGTCGGGTTGGCGATCGCCACCACCTCCAGCCCGAGCCGCCGGTACGCCCTCAGGTGGTGGTCGGTGATCCCGCCGGCGCCGATGAGCGCGACCTTCGGCCGGTAACCCGCCGAGGGCGGGGCGATGTCCAATTCGGGCGCGGCGATCTCCGGCACGGCATCCACCTTCGGAGCCCCGTATTCTGCGGCTTCCTCGCTCATGCCTGCCCCCCGATCTCCAACAGCCGCGCCGCGCGCCGCCCATGTTCGTCATACGCCCCCTCGAACAGCTCGGCCGCGCGCTCGGCACCGACCACCGCCCCCGCCGTGAGCACCTTGGGCGGCTGCCCCGCCTCGGTCAAAAGCCGCGCGACCTCCGCCTTGACCGCGTTGACGACGAGGCACCCGCCCACCGTCGAACCCGGAGCCACCGGGGTCTCCAAGCCCTCGATCGAGACCATCGCGTCCCCGACTGGCGCGCCGGTGTCGAGCACGAGGTCGCAGAAGTCCGGCAGTTTCTTGCCATCGCCGCGCCTGCTCTCACTGGCCTCGCTATGCGCCTTGCTGACCAGGCCCGCCGTCCAGACGCCAGCCTCCCGGAACGCCTCCGCCATCTCCACCGGCACGAGGTTGCAACCACCCGACGAGATTACCAACGCGCTGTCGTCGCGCGACAGCTGGAAATTGCGCAAGATGCGCCCCGCGAGCCCGGACACGTTCTCGAGGAACATCGCCTGCCGCTGCCCGTTGGCGCCGGCGACTTGGGTGTGGAAAGTCAGCGACAGCTCGACGATGGGGTGGAAGCCGGGGAACGAGCCGTAGCGCGGCCAGGTCTCCTCGACCATGATCCGCGAATGGCCGGAGCCGAACAGGTGCACGACGCGACCGGCCAAGATGGATGCGGCGAAGCGCTCGGCCGCGAGCAAGATCGCTTCGCGCTGCGCCTCGACGGCGTCGATCAATCCGCGGCAGCGTCGGAGGTATTCGAGGGATGGGGTCATGGTCAGTTCGCTTTCAGTCGCACGGAAGTGCCGGCGGCGCGGGAGAAAAAAGCGCGGGGCGGAACGCCGGCCCCGGGGGACGGACGGCGGCCCGGGCCTGCCCCGGCGGGAACAGCCACGCTCCACAGCCCTGCCGGTCGGCGGACGCTCACGGTTCGTCCGGCCGGTTCGAGATCGCATGGAACGCCGCCCCATAGGCACCGGCCCAGGGACCGAGCGCCGCCGGCAAAAGCCGCACCCGCACCCCCGCCGGCTGCCACTCGCGCTCCCGCACCAACCGCTCGAGCGGCTCGAACAAGTACCCGCCCGCCGCCGCGATGCCGCCGCCGACCACGATCGCCTCCGGGTCCAGGATGTTGACCAGCGAGGCACAGGCCGCCGCCAGCGCGCGCAGCGACCGCTCCCAGACCGACGCCGCCTCCGGGTCGCCTTCGCCGTAAGCCGCGACCAGCGCGTGCGTGTTGGCGAACCGCCCGCCGCCGCGCGCCGCGAGCGATGCGTTGCCGACCGCCATCTCCAACGAACCGGGCATCGCGCAATCGTCCGGCGCCCCCTCGAAATCGACCGTCATGTGCCCGAAATGCCCCGCCCTGCCGATCGCCCCGCGCAGCAGCTCCCCGCCACAGATCGCCGCGCCGCCGACCCCCGTGCCGAGAGTCAGCATCGCCACATCGCGGAACCCGCGCGCCGCCCCCTGCCACGCCTCGCCCAACAACGCCGCGTGCGCATCGTTCAAAACCGGCACCCGCCCCCGGCCCAAGGCCTCGCCCCAATCGAGCCCCTCCAGCCCTTCCATCCGCCCCGGCATGAAGGCGATCCGCCGCCCCTCGCGGTCGGCCAGCCCCGGCGCCGACAACCCCACCCGCGCCGCCACGCCCCCGCACTCGCACCCGAGCCCATCGATCAAGCGCCGCACCTCCGCGACGAAGGCCGGTCCGCCACCGGGGGCCCGCTCGCCGTCCCGCGTCGGTCCGCCCGCCTTCGCCAACACGGCGCCATCCGCGACCGAGAAGGCCGCAGCTTTGATCTCCGTCCCGCCGAGATCGATCCCGATGGCGTAGGGCTCTGACACGGCCGCGAACCTACGATCGACCCGTCGCCACACGCAAGCCACAGCCATCCCACGGGTCCACCGCCGCTCCGGCTGGCCAAATCTCCGCGGATATGGGAGTGTTCAGCGATGCCCAGACGCCCCCAGATCCCCCTGCTCGCCCTGTCCATCGCCGCATCGGCCTGGGCTCAGCTCGGCGACGCGGCAGGCGACATCCAATTCAACCGCGATATCCGCCCGATCCTCTCCGACCGCTGCTTCTACTGCCACGGTCCCGACGACAAAGAGCGCAAAGCCGACTTCCGCCTCGATACCCGCGACGGCGCGACCGCCGACCTCGGCGGCTACGCGGCCATCGTCCCCGGCGACCCCGACCGCAGCGTGCTGCTCGAGCTGGTGACCGCCGACGATGACGACGATCTCATGCCGCCGCCGAAGTCGAAGAAGGCGCGCCTCAGCGAAGCCGAGGTCGAGACGCTGAGACAGTGGATCGCCGACGGCGCCGAATACCAAGGCCACTGGGCCTTCGAACCGGTCAAAGCCCCCCCCGTGCCCGAGATCGGCGCCGCCCACCCGATCGACGCCTTCGTGCGCGCCCGCCTCGCCGAAGAGGGCGTCGAGCCCTCGCCGCGGGCCGACCGGTACACGCTGATCCGCCGCGCCTCGCTCGACCTCACCGGCCTCCTGCCATCGCCCGAGGAGGTGGCCGCCTTCGTCGCCGACGACTCCCCGGACGCCTATCCGAAACTGGTCGACCGGCTCCTCGCCAGCCCCCACTACGGCGAGCGCTGGGGACGCCACTGGCTCGACGGCGCGCGCTACGCGGACTCCGACGGCTACGCCATCGACGGCGAACGGCAGATGTGGCCGTACCGGGATTGGGTGATCGGCGCGCTCAATGACGACATGCCTTTCGACCAGTTCACGATCGAACAGATCGCCGGCGACCTCCTCCCGGACGCCACCAAATCCCAGATCGCCGCCACCGCCTTCCACCGCAACACCCTCATCAACCAGGAGGGTGGCAGCGACCCCGAGCAGTTCCGCGTCGAGGCCACCATCGACCGGGTCAACACCACCGGTGCCGTCTGGCTCGGGCTGACCCTCTCCTGCGCGCAGTGCCACACCCACAAATTCGACCCGATCCAGCACCGCGAATACTACGAGCTCTTCGCCTTCTTCAACGCCGCGGAGGACCGCAACAACCGCGGCCCGACACTCGACGTCCGCGAGGGCGAACTCCTGCGCTCGCCGGAGCCCGCCACCGCGGGGGACGCCGCGCCCGCCGCCTGGTCTCCGCTCCGCATCACCGGCGCCAAGACCGCCTCCGGCGCCCCGATCGACCAGCTGCCCGACGGCTCGCTCAGGCCCGGGGGCGAGCTCGACGCCAACGAGGCCTACCAAATTGTCGGGACCACGACCACCGACAGCGTCGCCTCGGTGCGGATCCGCACCCTCACCGACGGCTCGCTGCCGAAAGGCGGGCCCGGGCGCGCCGGCAACGGCAACTTCGTCCTCACCCGCGCCACCCTCTGGCTGGACGGTGAACCCCTGCAGCCCGGGGAGGCCTTCGCCGACCACCAGCAACCCGGCTACCCCGCTGCCGCCGCGATCGACGGCGACAAGGAGACCGGCTGGGCGATCAACGTCGCCCCCGGCAGCAAGGCGGAGATGAACGCCGCACACGAGCTCGTCATCAACTTGCCCGGACCCGTCGCCACCGGCGGGCGCCCCCTCGAGCTGCGCCTCCACCACGACCTGAACGAGGGCTACCTCATCGGCCGCTTCGCCATCGATGTCTCCCCCACCCGGGCGGCCCCCTCGCCATCGAGCCCGGCCGGCGCCGAAGCGAAGCTGATGGTGATGCGCGACCTCAAACAACCGCGCGAGACCTACCTGCTCACCCGCGGCGACTTCACCCGCCCGGACAAGGAGGCCGGCACCCTCGAGCCCGGCGTCCTCTCCGCCGTGGCCCCCGCCCTGCAGGCAGCCGACGCGCCGAGGAACCGCCTCGACCTCGCGCGCTGGCTCATCTCCCCCGAGAACCCCCTCACCCCGCGCGTGACCGTCAACCGCATCTGGATGCGCTACTTCGGGATCGGCCTCGTCGAGACTGAGGAGGACTTCGGCACCCAGGGCTCACTCCCCTCCCACCCCGGCCTTCTCGACTACCTCGCCACCCGCTTCGTCGCCGACGGCTGGTCGATGAAGTCGCTACACCGCCTGATCGTCACCAGCGAAACCTACCAGCAGTCGTCCAAGGCACGCCCGGACCTCGCCGAGGTCGACCCCCGCAACCTCCTCCTCGCCCGCCAGGCGCGCGTCCGCCTCGACGCCGAGATCGTGCGCGACGCCGCCCTCTGCGCCAGCGGTCTGCTGGAGGCCGAGATCGGCGGCCCCTCGGTGCGCCCGCCGCAGCCGCCCGGCATCTACGCGTTCACCCAGCGCTCGAAGAGCTGGCCGGAGGCGCAGGGCGCCGACCGCTACCGGCGCGCGATGTACACCATGTTCTTCCGCAGCGCGCCCTACCCCCTGTTCGGCAACTTCGACGCCCCGGACTTCCAGTCCGTCTGCACCCGCCGGCCACGCTCCAACACCCCGCTGCAGGCCCTCAATATGGCCAACGACCCCGCCTTCCTCGAGTTCGCCCGAGGCCTCGCCGCGCGGGTGATCGAGGAGCTCCCCGGCCCGCCCGCCGAACAGCTGGAGGCCCGCCTGGCGCGCGCCTTCGCCCACACGCTCTGCCGGCTGCCCTCGGAACGCGAACTCGACACCCTCACCACCTACGCCCGCGCCGCACGGAGCGACTTCGCCGGCGATGTCTCCCGAGCGATGGAACTGGCCGACCGCCGGCTAGTCGCCACCAAGACGCCGCCCGCCGACGCCGCAGCCCTCGTCGCCGCCGCCCGCGTCCTCCTCAACACCGACAACTTCATCACCCGCGAATGAACACGCCCCACGAAATCGAATCCGCCCTGCTGCGCGACTCCACCCGCCGCCACTTCTTCGGCAGCTGCGGCGTCGGGCTCGGCACCATCGCCCTCAACCAGATGCTGGCCGGCGACGCCGCCGCCAAACACGTCCCGGCCATCGACCCCGCCAGCCCGATGGCAGCGCGCAAGCCGCCGCTCCCCGCCCGCGCGAAGAACGTCATCTACCTCTTCATGGCCGGCGCCCCCAGCCAGCTGGAGCTGTTCGAACACAAACCCAAGCTCAACGAGCTCAACGGCAAGACCCCGCCGCCCAGCCTCATGCAGGGCAAGCGCTTCGCCTTCCTCAAAGGCAACGAGACCCTGCTCGGCAACACCCGGAAGTTCGCCCGCCACGGCGGCTGCGGCATGGATCTCTCCGAACTCTTCCCCCACCACCGCAAGATCGTCGACGAGGTCACCTGGCTGCGCGGCATGACCACCGACGTCTTCAACCACGGACCCGCGAAGCTGTTCATGAACACCGGCTTCCAGGCGCCCGGCCGCCCCTCGATGGGCTCCTGGGTCACCTACGGGCTCGGCAGCGAGTCGGCCGACCTGCCCGGCTTCGTCGTCCTCCAGAGCGGCTCCCGCGGCCCCCGCGCCGGCAGCTCGCTGTGGGCGAGCGGCTTCCTCCCCACCGCCTTCCAGGGCGTCCCCTTCCGCGGCAAGGGCGACCCCATCCTCTACCTCCGCAGCCCGAAGGGCTTCACCCGCGAGCGCGAACGGGCCTTCTACGACGCCGTCGGCGACCTCAACCGCGCCCGCCTCGACGAGGTGGGCGACCCCGAGATCCTCACCCGGCTGAACGCCTACGAGATGGCCTACCGCATGCAGAGCAGCGCCCCGGAACTCATGGACGTCGCCGGCGAATCTAGCAAAACTTTGGAGCTTTACGGCGCCAAGCCTGGCGAGGCATCGTTCGCCAACAACTGCATCCTCGCCCGCCGCCTCGTCGAGCGCGGCACCCGCTTCGTGCAGCTCTACCACACCAACTGGGACTCCCACGGCGGCCCCGGCGAGAACCTCAACGACGACTTCGAGAAGGTCTGCCGCGACGTCGACCAGGCCTCGGCGGCGCTCGTCCTCGACCTGAAGGAGCGCGGCATGCTCGACGACACCCTCGTGCTGTGGGGGGGCGAGTTCGGCCGCACCCCGATGGGCGAGGTGCGCAAGACCGTCGGCCGCGACCACCACATCGACGCCTTCACCATGTGGGCCGCCGGCGCCGGCCTCAAGAAAGGCTACATCCACGGTGCGACCGACGAGCTCGGCTTCGGCGTCGTCGACGGCAAAGTCCACGTCCACGACCTCCACGCCACCGTGATGCACCTGCTGGGCTTCGACCACGAGCGGCTCACCTACCGCTTCCAAGGCCGCGACTTCCGCCTCACCGACATCCACGGCCACGTCGTCAAAGACATCCTCGCGTGACCCCGGCGGCATCGGCGTCCCGCCGATGTCCGTGCCGGAGGCGTGCCCCCTCCCGGCTCCTCCCGTGGAGGGTGGAGCCCGCCCCCCCGGAGCACATCCACCAACACCCGCCCCCAACCCCCACTTGATCCCCGCCGCTCCCAGCCTACAGCTACCCCGTGAGCACCGACTCCACAGAGTTTGAATCCCGCGTCCGCGACGCCATCGCCAACCCGCAGAACATGGGCGAGATGGCCGACGCCGACGCGGTGGGCACCGTCGGCAGCTCCGACTGCGGCGACATGGTGCGCCTGTTTCTCAAGTTCACCGAGAAGGACGGCAAACGCGTCATCGACCGCGCCTCGTTCCAAAGCTTCGGCTGTCAGACCGCGGTCGCCGTCGCCAGCATGGCCACCGAGATGCTCAAGGGGAAGTCCGCCGCCGAGGCCGGCAGCCTCTCCGCCGAAGAGCTCTCCGCCGACCTCGGCGCGCTGCCGCCGATGAAGATTCACTGCGGGCAGATGGTCGAGGGCGCCCTCCGCGCCGCCTTGGACTCCGGAACGGACGACGGCGACCCCGCCCCTGCTCCCCGCGACCCGGGCGCCCTCGCCGGCAGCCTCGCCCCCAGCGCCCCCCAGACAGGCAAGATCAAAATCGTCCCCATCGACGGCTGATCCGCCGTCCCCTTCCGCAACACGCGCCACCATCCATGAGCAGCCCCAACCCACCCGGAGGCGAGATCGCCCTCGCCCGCGAGGTCGAAGCGATCCAGATCCCCAGCGGCGACCGCTTCAACCTCCCCGCCGGAACCCACGTCATCATCACCCAATCGCTCGGTGGCACCTACACCGTCGCCACCGACTTCGGCCTCGCCCGCATCTCCGCCGACGACGCCGACGCCCTCGGCATCGACCCCACCTCCCCGGAGCAACCCGCCACCGCGAAGGTCGAGGCGGGGATCGCCGTCACCGACGGCGACTACGAAGCGGCCATCTGGGAACAGCTCAAAACCGTCTTCGACCCCGAGATCCCGGTCAACATCGTCGATCTCGGGCTGGTCTATGACTGCAAGGTCGTCGAGGCCGATGGCGCCCGCAGCGCCGAGGTGAAGATGACCCTCACCGCACCCGGCTGCGGTATGGGGCCCACCATCGCCGCCGACGCCCGCGGCAAGATCCTGGCCATCGAAGGCTTCGCCGACGCCACCGTCGACCTCGTCTGGGATCCCCCGTGGAACCAGGACATGATCTCCGAGGAGGGCAAAATGAAGCTCGGCATGATCTGACCCGACGGCCCGTCCGCCGCTCGTCGAGAGGGCCTGCACCCGTCAGGCGCCAACGGCGCGAAGGAAACCGCGTGACCTGACGTCCAACCCGGTTCAAGCTCCCCGCCAATGCCGCACCCTCGCCCGCTCGCCCTCCTCACCGCCCTCGCTGTCTGCTCGCTCGCGAGTTGCGGGGAGATGGAGAGCCCAGTGGCTCGTGCCACCGACGCCGGCGTGTTGCTCATGGGCAACACCGCGGAGCCCCGCGGCCTCGACCCGCACATCGTGAGCGGAGTCCTCGAAAACAACATTATCCGCGCCCTCTTCGAAGGCCTCGTTGTCGAACACCCCTCGCAGGATGGAGTCGCGCTGCCCGGAGTTGCCGAAAATTGGTACGCCGTCGATCCCGAGAACCCCACGGAGTGGGTCTTCGAACTTCGTGAGGACGCGGTGTGGTCCGACGGCCACCCGCTCACCGCCGAGGACTTCCTTTTCGCCTTCCAGCGCATCCTCACCCCGGAGCTCGCCTCGGAGTACTCGTTCATGCTCTACTACATCATCGGGGCCGAGGCGTTTCACAAGGGTGAGACAAGCGATTTCTCGACGGTCAAAGCCACCGCGCCCGACCCGCACACGCTCAAAGTACAACTCCGCGCCCCGATCCCGTTCCTCCCGGAAATCACCAAGCACTACACGTGGTTCCCGGTCCCCAAACACGCGATCCTCGCACACGGCAAAGCGAATGACCGCTTCAACCCTTGGACCAAGCCAGAGAACATCGTCAGTAACGGGGCGTTCACGCTCAAATCGTGGCGCATCAACGACCACATCGAGGTCGAGAAGAACCCACGCTACTGGGATGTGGACCACGTGAAGCTCAACGGGATCCGGTTCCTGCCGATCCTCAACGCCAACACCGAGGATCGGATGTTCTACAACGATCAACTCCACATCACCTACACCATCGCGCCTGACCTCATTCAATACTCGAAAGAGAAATTCCCCGACGAGACGAGGAGCGAACTCTACCTCGGAACCTATTTTATCCGCTGTAACGTCGAAAGGACGCCGCTGGACGACCTCAAAGTCCGCAAAGCCCTCTCCATGGCTGTCGATCAACAGTCGATCATCGACTATGTCACGATGGGCAACCAGGCGCCCGCGCGCGGGATCGTGCCCCCCTTCTCGGGCTACGAATCCCCAGGTGACGTCGAGTTCGACCCTGAAGGCGCCAAGGCGCTATTGGCGGAGGCGGGCTACCCAGGCGGAGAAGGCCTCCCGAAAATCAAGTACCTCACCACCGACCGAGAATCTGCAAAACGCCTCGCCGAAGCCCTCCAAGCGATGTGGAAACAGACGCTCGGTATCGATATCTCCATCCAACAGATGGAGTGGACCTCCTATCTCAACACGATGATGGACAAGGACTACGACTTGGCCAGCGGTGGGTGGATCGGCGACTACATGGACCCGCTCACCTTCCTCGACATGTGGATCGAGGACGGTGGCAACAACCGCACGAACTGGTCGAACGCAGAATTCGAAGCCCTGCTCTCCCAAGCAGAGAAAACGCCGGACGCCGAAGCCCGACTGCGCCTACTGGAGCAGGCGGAAAAGCTGTTCCTCGATGAGCGGGCGATCCTCCCGATCTACTGGTACACCCGCAACTACCTAGTCCACCGCGACGTCAAGGGCTGGGAACCGCTGCTGCTAGACAACCACCCCTACAAGTTCCTCGAACTCTCCCGCGACTAGCCGCGGACTTACACCGATGCTGCGATACATCCTCCAACGGCTAGGCCAAGGTGTGCTCGTCTTGTGGGCCCTCTACACGATCGTCTTCTTCCTCGCCGACCTCATGCCGGGCGACGCGTTCTCGACCACGGAGCGCAGCATGTCTCCAGAGGTGCTCGAACAGCAGAAGAAGCTCTGGGGGCAGGACAAGCACATCCTCGAGCAGTACATCATCTACCCCTACAACGTGGTCACGAAGGGCACGCTGGGCCTGTCGATGGAGAAGAACCGGCCGGTCTGGGATATCATCCAACAGTCGTTCCCCGCCTCTTTGATCGTGGGGCTCGCTGCGCTCGGGGTCGCGGTCGGGCTGGGGGTTCCGATCGGGGTGCTCTCCGCGGCTAGAAAGAACACCGCCGTCGACTACGGGGGAATGGCGATCGCTATGGTTGGGATCTGCGTGCCCAGCTTCATCATCGGCCCCATCCTCCAGCTCAGCCTCGCGGCGAACGTCCCCGCTTTGAAGATCGCGGGTTGGGGCCACCCGCTCGACGTCCTGCTACCGGCGGTCACGCTCGGTCTCGGGACCGCCGCCTATCTCGCCCGCCTGACCAGGGGCGCAATGCTCGAGGTTCTGAACCAAGACTTCATTCGCACCGCCCACGCGAAGGGGCTGCCAGGCCACCGGGTGGTCCTGAAACACGCGCTGCGCGGCGGCCTGCTCCCGGCGGTCGCGTTCATCGGCCCGGCGTTCGCTGTCCTCATCAGCGGTTCGTTCATCGTTGAAACCATCTTCCAGGTCCCGGGCATGGGGCAGCACTTCATCACCGCCGCCCTCAAGCGAGACATCTATGTCCTGCTCGGAGTCGTGCTTTTCTACGGCCTTCTGATCGTGATCATGAACCTCGCCGCCGACCTCCTCGCCGCCGCGCTCAACCCGCGCATCCGACTCCACGACGCCTGACGCCCGATGCGCCTTTCGCCCCCGTCCGAGAACGAACTCGCCAAAGGTTCCTCGCTGAGCCACGACGCCTGGTTGCGCCTGCGCAAGAATAAGGTCGCCATGTTCAGCCTGTGGTTTGTGGCCTTCATGTTGTTGCTCTGTTTCCTGGTCCCGCTCCTTCCTTTCGTCCCGGACCCGAACGAACAGGATCTTACCAAAAAATTCGAAGGTCCGTCTGCGAGCCACTGGCTCGGACGCGACCAACTCGGACGCGATGTGTTCGCGCGGATCCTGTTCGGCGGGCAGATCTCCCTCCTCGTAGGAATTGTGGCCACCGCCGTCGCACTGGTGATCGGCATCGCCTACGGAGCCGTTTCGGGATACGCGGGCGGGCGGATCGATACGGTGATGATGCGCATCGTGGACACCCTCTACGCGATCCCCTTCCTCGTCCTCGTCATCGTGCTGAAGGAGGTCATCGCGGACCCGCTCGAACAACAGGTCGCCTGGATGGGCCGATTCGCAGGGATCGCCCCGCTCTTCTTCGCCATCGGGGCTCTCGGATGGCTGACGCTCGCCCGCATCACCAGGGCGCAGGTGATGGCCATCAAAGAACAGGAGTTCGTGGAGGCTGCCAAGTCACTCGGCTTGTCCCGCATCCGGATCCTGTTCCGCCACATCGTCCCCAACACGGTCGGGACGGCGGTCGTCTACGCCACGCTCACCATCCCGAGCTTCATCCTCTTCGAGGCCTCGCTGAGCTACCTCGGTGTCGGCATCGAGGCGCCGAACAGCTCCTGGGGGATCCTGATCAAGGAGGGTGCCGACTTTTTGGAGACCCAGCTCTCACTCCTCATCATCCCCGGGCTCTTCTTTTCGCTCACCCTCTTCGCCTTCAACTTCCTCGGCGACGGCCTGCGCGACGCGCTCGATGTGCGCGCATCGAAAGACTAGGAGCCGCAGGAGCTTCAGAACCTCATCCCAGCTCGGCCCGATCTTGAACTCCGCGAACAAGAGCCTCGAATGGAGACGCGTCGCCCTCCGCGCGAACAGGCGGGCCGATCCCCAAGCATCCCATCCGCGTTAGCCCGCGAAATCTGCGGTTCCTCATCATGCCCCTCCTCGAAGTCACCGACCTGAAGACCTACTTCCACACCCGCAACGGCGTCGTGCGGGCGGTGGACGGCGTTTCGTTCTCCCTGGAGAAGGGGGAGACGGTCGGCATCGTCGGCGAGTCCGGTTCGGGGAAATCGGTGACCTGCTACTCGATGCTCGGGCTCATCCCCATGCCGCCCGGGAAGATCGAGGGCGGCAGCGCGATCTTCGACGGCACCGACCTGCTCAGCTGCGGCGAGCGGGCGCTGCGCGGGGTCCGCGGCAAGCGGGTGGGCATGATCTTCCAGGACCCGATGACCTCGCTGAACCCGTACCTGCGCATCGGCGCGCAGGTGGCGGAGCCGCTGCGCCTGCACATGGGCATGGACAAGGCGGGCGCCCTGAAGCAGGCGGTCGAGGCGCTGCGCGAGGTGGGCATCCCCGAGCCCGAGAAACGGGTCGACATGTACCCGCACGAGTTCTCCGGCGGCATGCGGCAGCGGGTGATGATCGCCATGGCGCTGATCACCAAGCCCGAGATCCTCATCGCCGACGAGCCGACGACGGCGCTCGACGTGACCGTGCAGAAGCAGATCCTCGACTTGATCAAAGCCCGCCAGCGCGAGCTCGGCACGGGCGTCATCTTCATCACCCACGACCTCGCGGTGATCTCCGAGGTCTGCGACGAGGTCAACGTGATGTACGCCGGCCGGGTCGTCGAGCGCGCACCGAGCGCGGAGCTGTTCAGGGACCCGCGCCACGCCTACACGCGCTCGCTGTTGAAATCGATCCCCGCCACCCACGCGAAGGGCGAGGAGCTCTACACCATCCCCGGCCTGCCGCCGGACGTCTCGCGGCCCATCCCCGGCTGCGCCTTCGCGCCGCGCAACGAGATCGGCGACCGCGACCAGTGCCTCAAGGACTCGCGCCCGCCGCTGGTGGAGATCGCCGGCGGGCACTGGGTGCAGGACTGCCCGGGCTGCCTGGTTTGACGGCTCGCGCCGCGGCCACGGCACGCCCGTCGTTGTCGCAGGCGAACACGGCGGGAGCGTCCTGCCTACCGGGGCTCACGGGCACACGCCGATGATGCAGAACCCGCCGGACTCGACGCCGCCCCCGGCGGACCCGTAGTAGACGGTGAAGGTGTCGTCGCCGCCGCTGAACGGCGGGTCGGCGGCGCTGTCGTAGTCGAGGGAGATCGGCTCCTCGAAGACGCCGAAGTCGCTGCTGATGCTGGCGTCGGCGGAGAAGTTCGTGCTGGAGAGGCTGAACTTCGCGGGCTCAATGAAGGGGAACGGCACCTCGCCGCGGATGTCGAACTTGAACTGCCCGGAGGACGTTCGGCGGAAGCGGACGTGGTGGTCGTCGATGTCGGCGTTGGCCGGCGCCGCGAGCCCGATGCCGTTGAAGGTGAAGCTGGGCAGCGCGACCTTGCCGGTGTCGAAGGTGCCGCCGGTGTCGATGTCGATCCCGGGGATGTCGATCCCCGCCGCCGGGAAGCCGGTCAGGGTGCTGCGCAGCGACATCGGCGGCACGAGGAAGCGCATGGTCGGCACGGGCCCGGCGGCGAGCTCGAACTCGACGGTCTCGGTGCCGCCGCTCTGCGGGCGCAGCGTGAAGCTGCCCCCCAGCCAAACCTGGCTCACAGCGGCGCTGAAGGAGGCGACGCCGTCGCTCCCGACCGCGCCGTCGGCGGAGTTGACCAGGGTGGTGTTGAAGGCGCGCAGGTCGACGTTGTCGAAGCGGAACTCGGCGCCGCCGGCCAGGCTGTAGCGGAAGCGGAGGTCGCCGGCCGGCTCGAACACCAGCGAGATCGGGCCCGCGCTCGCGAAGGTGGTCGGCAAGTTCAGCGCCGACCGCAGGCTGAGGTCGATGTCGGGCCCGGCGAGCTGGACGTTGATGTCCTCGTCGTAGACCCAGCCCGGCTGCCCGGGGCCATCGAGGTCCGGCACGCGCAGGACGCGCACGCCGCCGTCGAACTCGAGGTGGTAGTTCGCTCCGTCATAGCCGATCCCGGCCATGCCCTGTTTGAACTCGAGGTAGCCGGGGAAGGGCTTCAAATCGTCCTCGAGCGCGAAGCCCAGGTCCCAGGCCGCACCGCCGGCGAGGTCGTACTCGAAGGCCATCGCCACGTCGCGCCCGAGCTCGCGGTCGAGCAGCCGCACAGTCGGCGGCTGGGCGGCGAGCCGGAAATGCGAGCCGGCGAGGTAGTCGAGCTCCCAGAAGCTGTCGCCGAGCTCCAGCCACGGGTGCGCGGCGTCCGGCAGCACCACCGCGCCGCCCGCCAGCGTGGCGCGCATCTCGGTGAGGCTCACGAACAGGCTGCCCTCCATCTGCAGGTCGCCGACCTCTGGCACCGCGACCCCCCCGTCGCTGAGGCGGAAGAAAGGCCCCTCCGGCGTGCCCGCCATCGCCTCGATCAGGGACTGGTGGTTCGCGTCGGGCGCGGCGGCGGGCGGCGGGTCGTCGCCGTCGTCGATCTCGCAGACGCCATACTCGGCGGTGAAGCCGCCCATGCCGAAGGCGGCGCAGACGGTCTTGGTGGTGCTGGCGCCCGCTCCTCCGGCGTCCTCGAGCGCGTAGCTGACCTGGTCGCCGTCGGCGTTGGTGACCGTGACGCCGGCCGGGACGACCACCTGGTGCAGCGAGCCGACCGACCACTCGCGCGGCGAGGTCGACGCCGAACCCACAGCGAAGGCGACGGGCGTCGCATAGTCCACCCCGTCGACCTGGATCGTCTGCCCGGGCAGTTCGGAGTCGAAGACCACCATCTCGGTCTTGTCCTCGACCCCGGCGCGCAGGTCGATCTCGCGGGCGGCGACATCGGCGTCCGAGCGCACCGAGAGGGTCGCCCGGTGCAGGCCGGGGAGCGGCGATTTGGTCATGAGCTTGGCCACCTCGCCCGCCGACAGTTCGCGTTCGACGAACAGGAAGTCGTCCATGCAACCGCCGAGGTGGTCGGTCAGCGTCGGCCCCGAGTCCCAATCGGCGCCGATGATCCACTCGCGGCCGGCGATGTTGCCCGGCACCGCGAACGACTCGGAAGAGAACAGCACCTGCCCGTTCTTGTAGTAGGTGATGTGCATGACCGAGCCGACGCTCTTGCAGGTGACCGCGATGTGCTGCCAGCCGGCGGTCGGGATGC
>JAUIGD010000546.1 GCA_030430255.1 Verrucomicrobiia bacterium | reverse complement strand
CTCCGACGGGATCCTCGGCGCCCTGATGCCGCGCGGCGTCGTTGTCGTCGCAGTCGGGGCCGCCGCCGCCGGCGGCGCCGTCACCGTCGGCGGCGCGCCCGCCGCCCGCCCCGGCAGCGGCGCCTACTTCGAGCTCCTCGCCGCCGCGGACAACAGCGCCGGCGCCGCCGCCGCCGAAGTCCTCGTCGAGGCGGCCGGCCCCGGCGCCGCCGCCGCCGCCGCAACCCGCACCGCGACCGCCCCGCCCGCGGACTCCACCCCCGCCTACGACGCCGACGGCAACCTCCTCGCCGACGCCCGCCACACCTACACCTGGGACGGCGAGGACCGCCTCGCCGCCGTCGAGACCCGCGCCGACCTCCCCCCGGGCGCCCCGCGCCTGCGCCTCGAGTTCGCCTACGACGCCTACGGGCGCCGCATCGAGAAGAAGGTCTACGGCCGCCACGGCGGCGCCTGGCACCTCGCCCGCCACAGCCGCTTCCTCTACGACGGCTGGCACCTCCTCGCCGAATACCGGCCCCGCGGCCGCGACGGCTGGCGCCTGGCCAAGAGCTTCCTCTGGGGCCCCGACCTCAGCGGCACCCCGGGCGGCGCCGGCGGCGCCGGCGGCCTCCTCCACATCCGCGACCACCGCTCCGGCGCCGGATACTTCACTGCCCACGACGGCTCGGGCAACGTCGCCGCCCTCGTCGACGACGCCTCCGGAGACACCGCCGCCACCTACACCTACACCCCCTTCGGCGAGCCCCTGGCCACCGCCGGCCGCGCCGCCCACCTCAACCCCTTCCGCTTCTCCACCCGCTACCTCGACGCCGAGACCGGCCTCTACGACTACGGCTACCGATACTACGACCCGGGCACCGGCCGCTTCCTCTCGCGCGACCCCCTCGGCGAGCGCGGCGGCCTCAACCTCTACGGCTTCGCAGGCAACGACCCCGTCAACCACGTCGACGTCCTCGGCCTCCACGCCTACCTCTACTACGGGCACACCCCCGGGTTCGACGCCGTCACCCCGCCCCCGCACCACCTCGAGCAGGTCGTCCGCAACGCCCGCATCGCCAGGGTCAGCTTCGGCAACTTCCTCGCACAGGCCGAGCGCAACGCCAGGGACGGCATCTACGAGCGCGACTGCGAGGCCCTCGAGCTCGCCGGCGCCCTCTTCGAATCCACCCAGCAGAGCTACTTCAGCAGCTACAGCCAGGCCCTCGCCCGCCTCGCCACCCACTTCCACCAGTCCGGCTACCTCCCCGGCTCCGCAGGCACCGACCTCCTCAACGGCGCCTTCCTCGAGGAGCGCGGCGCCTTCCTCGGCCTCGCAGGCGCCGGCCTCGTCACCGGCCGGCAGATCCGCGTCGCCGCCGGCCTCGACGACTTCCTCTACAACTCCCTCGACGGTTACGCCGCCCGCCTCGGCGTCGTCCGCGACGCCGCCCGCAACGTCGAGATCGTCGCCACCTCCGTCGACGCGGCCACCGGCGTCGGCGCCCTCAAGGCCTTCCTCACCAAACGCGGCATCAGGATCGCCTCCTCTTGCTGCGCTAGCCCGAAGAGCAGAGTGTTTTGGACTGGGGGCGACGAGGCTCTTGAAGCTGCAACAGCGTTTGCGATAGCAAACAATGCGACAACATTGGAAATGACCCTTGTCGGGAGAACGCTAACCAAACTGACCGCCGTCACCTCTCCAAAGGTAACCGCACCGCTATGGAAGATTGCCTCAAGACGGTTTGCAAGAGGTGCTGATGGAAGCGTAACTGTATTCTTCAGGGGAGGTGTCGATGGCGCTCGGAGAGGCTCCGTCTTCCAAACTGCCGAACTGCCTGAGCTGTTGAAGAGCGGCCTCGAAATCCTATACCAATCTGTGCGATAGCCAATGTTCTTTAGGCGAAAGATAAAAGCCCTAGGCCGAGCGGGAGTGCTTTACCGCGGCGATCGTGACCTCCGGGTTGATGCTGAGTTCCATTTCGATCCACTTGGCGTGACGATCTATTGCGACTCGCCCCTAAAAAATGCATCCTCAAAGGAGGTAATCGAGTTCCCGGAGGAGGAGAAACGTCGAATTCTCAGAGAGATCGCAGACTATTTTACGAGGAAAGGCTATACTGTGGAACTGCATCGTGAGATGGCAGCGGAATAGAAGCGGAGTGGGCAACCCCAGCGCGCTCATATCGAACCGCGCCAGTGTTCAAGGGGGGCTTGGCGTGGCGCGATGGGGCGGGTCTCATGGGGGGATCCTTCCATCGCTTCGCTCGTCAGGATGACACGCCAGTTTGCCGCGTTGCTGCTCGACGGTTGCTTCAATCCCTCCTCGGTTTCGAACCGCCGAGGAGCCTGTCGGACTTGCCCGTTCCGGCGCGAATCGTTCGATCATCTACCCAATTCGCCCCGCTGTCTCGTCGCTGATCTCGATCCACTCCTCACCATTTTGACCATCTGGCCTAAAACTCGAAGACGTTCGGGCTCGAAAGTCCCGGCTCGAAAGCCCCCAGTCCGACAGCCTCCTAGGCTTCGCCGTTCCCAAGCGCCGTGCCACCGGAAGTCGATCAGCGCGATCCGGGAATTCACCCGGACGTTCCGCAGATCGCCTCTGCTAACTCATCATCAAAGCGTTATCCCGCGCCTTGCCTGGGACTTGGCGATTGATCCGGCCTAAAAGGCACCCGGCTCAAGCTTTCACGCGTTCTAGCTTCGCGCCGACGCGGGAGAGTTTTTCGTCGATGTGTTCGTAGCCGCGGTCGATGTGGTAGAGGCGGTTGACTTCGGTGGTGCCTGCGGCGGTGAGGCCCGCGAGCACGAGTGCTGCCGAGGCGCGCAGGTCGCTGGCCATGACCGGGGCCCCGCTCAGCTGCGGCACCCCTTTGATGATCGCGGTCGCGTCTTGGAGGCGGATCTTCGCGCCCATGCGTGCGAGTTCGGGCACGTGCATGAAGCGCTGTGGGAAGACCTTTTCGGTGACGACGCTGATCCCGGGCGTGGTCGCGTAGAGGGCGCACATCTGCGCCTGCATGTCGGTGGGGAACCCGGGGTACGGCTCGGTGGTGAAATCGCCGCCGCAGGGGTGTTCGCCCGCCTTCACCCGCAGCTTCCCGGAGCCGAGATCCTCGGCCGTGTGGCCGCATTCGACGAGGAGGTCGATGAGTGCGCTCAGGTGGTCGGGGCGCGTGTTCTCGAGGATGAGGTCGTCCCCGGCCATCGCCCCCGCGACGAGGAAGGTGCCCGCCTCGATCCGGTCGGGGATCACGGTGTGCTCGACCGGTGCGAGCTCGTCCACGCCGGTCACGACGATGGTCGAACTGCCCGCGCCCAACACCTGGGCGCCCATGCGGTTGAGGAACGCCGCGAGGTCGGCGATCTCGGGCTCGCGCGCAGCGTTGTCGATGACCGTGGTGCCCTTGGCGAGGACCGCCCCCATCAGGACGTTCTCGGTGGCGCCC
>JAUIGD010000545.1 GCA_030430255.1 Verrucomicrobiia bacterium | reverse complement strand
CGTCGGCGAAGCGGCCGGGTCGCAGCCAGGGCAGGACGCCCCAGAGGCTGCCGACCACCATCGCCGCCCCGGAGGCCGCCGAGGGCGTCTCGGGCGGCACGCCATCGACCGGTGCACCGCCGAGGGAGTCGACGAACAAGGGGTCTGCGCCGATGCTGTGCGTTTCGAACCGCGCCGCCGACCGCCAATCCGCGAAGGTGGCGAAGTCTGAGCCCTGCCAATTGGCGGCCACTGCCAGGTCGGGGGCGAAGAGGTTGTAGTCCGAGAGGAACTCCTCGGAAGAATCCGTATCGATGTGGAGCGCCGTGCCCGCCCCGGCGAAGATGTTGTTGAGCAGCAAGCCGCGCGGGGTCGAGACCAGCTGCACGCCGAGATCGCCGGCGCCGAGTAGCACGGTATTGTTCCGGAAGAAGATGGAGCCGATGAGGTCGTTGCTGTTCTGGCTTTGTGCCCCGTCGGCGAGGAGGGCGATGTCGTTGCCGATAAAGACGCTTGTCGAGACGTTCTGGGTGGCATCGCTCGCCGTCACCTCGACGGCGACCACGTTGTTCTCGAACCGGGAGCGGGAGACCGTATTGGCGACCGTTCCCTCCAGCACCGCGCCGGCGGCCGTGCTCCCGGTGATCGTGGCGCCGGTCAAGGTGGAACCGTTGATCAAGGTGACGCCCGTTCCGCTGTTGGAGAGAGTCGATCCCGCCAGGTCGGCGGACGATGCGTCGAGGGTGAGGCCGACGATGTTGGTGTCGAAGAGCGTGCCGGTGAAGGTGGCGGTGGCGCCGAGGAGTGCCGCCCCGGCGGTGTTGCCGGTGATCTCGCCGCCGGTGACATCGAGCGAGCCGGTCAGGTCGATGCCGCTGCCCCCATCCCGGATGGCGACGTCGTTCAATACGGCGGAACCGGTGACCCGCAGCACGGTGTCGGCGTTGAGGAGTTCGAGGCCATGCAGGGTCGCCGTCGCCGGGACGAGCAGCAGCAGGTTGCCGGGCGCGAGGTTGTCGCGGTCGAGCGTGGCGCCTGTGCCATCGACGGTGAGGTTCTCGGCGAGTTCGAGCGGAACGATGGTCTCGTAGAGCCCGGCCGCGACGATGGCGGTCGCGCTGGCGAGGTCGTAGGCGTGGGCGAGTGCGGCGAGCGAAGGCAAGGGGTCGGCGGCCGTCGTGCCGGTGTTGGCGGTGCTGCCGGTGGCCGAGGCGTAGAAGGTCGCCGTCGGGACGCCGATGGCGAAGGCGACCTCGTCCGAGAAGGTGCCGTCGGTGATGCGGATGCGGGCGTCCGGAGCGGGGTTCGCGAGGATCGGCAGGTCGGCCGTGAACGAGCCGGCATCGGCGGCGTTGAGCAGCCAAGTCGACCAACTGGCGCCGCCGTCGGTGGAGAGTTCGAGGGTGATCGTGCCGGCGGTGGTGGACTCGCTCCGCCAGGCCACGGTGAGGCTTTGTCCGCCGAGGAGTTTCTCGCCAGCGAAGGGGGTGACGATCCGGAAGCCATCGCCGGGGAGCGCGTCGTCGAAGGCGCCCAAGTTGCGCGCGGCGAGCGCGGGGTCGGCGGCGGCGCGGGCGGGAGAACCGGCGGCGAGGCTGTAGTCGCCGCCCGGCGCGTCGGTGAACAGCGGGTCCTGGCCAAACAGGCTGTGGCGGTCGGAGCCGCTCTCCTGCCACCAGCTGGCCTGGGCATTGAAAGCCCCCTGCCAGACCACGTGGTCGGCGCCGCCAGAGGCGAAGTAGAGATTGTAGTCGGCGCCGAAGCCTCGCTGGGCGGTGTCGGCGACGCGCAACACGGCATTGCCCGCGCCGGAGGCGACGAAGACATTGTTCACGAAGCGGATGTTCTGGCTGTCTTCCACGATCTCCACCGCGTCGCTCATGCCGCTGGCGACGACGGTGTTGTTGATGAACTCGATGGGGAAATACAGGGCGTCGACGTAGATCGGCGCGGCGTCTGTGCTGAGGACGAGGTTGCCGATCACGGTGGACGATCCGTCCTCACCATCGAGGTCCTCGAGGCCGATGAAGTTGAAATCCCGGACGGAGGTGGCGTGGCGCACGGTGATGCCGTGGCGGCCACCGGAGACGGTGTTGCCCTCGATGTGGGTCGGGGCGACGTCGAGGTCGAAGTTGGAGCTGGCTCTGGCCCCGTCGATGGCGATGCCGTCGGCGGCGGTTCCCGCGTTGGTCACGGTGTTGCCGAGGATGTTGCCGCCCGCGGCCAGAATTCCCGTCGTGGTGGCATCGGCGGCGGTCGAGCCGGTGAGGGTGCCGGTGAAGGTGCCGTCGGTGCGGAAGCCGATATCGCCGCCGGTCGTCGAGTTGTCGTTGTGAGTGCCGGTGCCGCCGAGGTTGAAGCCGAAGAAACCACTGCCGGCGGCGGAGTTTCCGGAGGAGGTGCCGCCGCCTTCGAGCCAGAAACCGATGACGTTGCCGTTCGAGATGTTGTCCTGAACTTCGAAGCCCTCGGCGATCACGCGGATGCCGAAAGTGCTGTAGACGAGGGCGATGGGGTGGACTGGGTAGCCGGTGACGGTGTTGCCGGCGACGACGGCGCCGCTTTCGGTCGGGGCGACGATGTCGATCCCGGCGCGGCCCGAGTTCAGTGAACCGCCGCTGACCGTGTTCCCAGTCACAGTGACCGACGCCGTGTCCGCTTTGATCCCGCGGTCCGCGCCAATGATGGAGTTGCCAGAGAGCGTGGCGCCGGTGGCGGTGGCGGGGATCTCGAAGCCCACGTTGCCGCCATCGAGCGTGTTGGCATCGGCGGCGAAGCCGGTGCTGTTGCCGACCAGCCGGACCGCGGCCTCGCCTGCCGTGACGATGTGGAGGTCGCGCAGCGTCACGTCCGGGGCATCGGTGACCTCGACCGCCGCGCCGCCGGCCGTGTAGCTGAGGACGGTCGACAAGCCTCCGGCGCCGATGATCTCGACGCCGGCATCGTCGGCGCCGATGATGACGGTGGCCGCCGTGGCGTAGGTGCCCGCATCGACGAAGATCCGGTCGCCCGGACCGAGGTCGTAGGCGGCGAGGACCTCGGCGAGGGTGGACTTCGGCGTCGCTGCGGTGAGGCCGTCGTTCGCCGCGTTGCCGAGCGCGGAGGTGAACACATCGCCGGTGGTGTCGCCGTCATTCACATAAAAGTCGGAGGCCGGCGGAGAGACCGTGAAGGGATCGAGCGTGCCGGTCACCGCCGGCGTGTCCACCGAGGTGATGCGGAGGGTGTAGCTCTCGGATGCGGCGTAGAGCGACTCGTCGATGAACCAGGCGAAGCTGCCGCTGTCGGCGATGTTGCTGGCGACCGGGATGAAGGCGCCGCCGGGGCCGGTGGGCGAGGCTTCGATCGTCACGTTGCCGGCGATGCGCACCGGCACCACGAGCCGACCCGTGCGATCGAGCAGGTAGCGCGTCGGGCCCGCGACGCCGACGAGGCTCGTCGCGAGCGCGGGGCTGCTCTTGAACTCGGTCC
>JAUIGD010000544.1 GCA_030430255.1 Verrucomicrobiia bacterium | reverse complement strand
CTCCTCGGTGGTCGCCTCGCGCTGATAGGTGCGGGTGTTGTAGAGGATGCGCTGGAAGCGTTTGAGATCGTAGCGCCCGTTGCGCATCACGCTCTCCAGGTAGTCGAGCAACTCCGGATTGGAGATCGGCGTCGTGTCCTTGAGATCGTCGACCGGCTCGAAGACACCCATGCCGAAGGCGCGCTTCCACAGGCGGTTGGCGACGACGCGGGTGAAGCGCGGGTTGTCGTGGGCGGTGATCCAGCTGGCGTAGATCTCCCGCTGCGAGTCATCGCGCCCACCGCGCGGCGCCTCGCCGAAAGGCACGTCCGGATCGACCGAGGGCGGTTTCTCGCCGGGCTCGACGTAGGCGTAGTCGGCCGGCAGGTTCACGCGGCGGCCGGTGTCGCTGGCGCCGTAGCTGAGCGGCTGCAGGATATCGCCCAGCGCCCGCGACATGTTCCCGGTGAGCGGGTAGCGCTTGTTGCGGCGTTTCTTGTCGGAATCCAGCAGCGCCTGCACGCCCTCGTGCCCATAGCCGTTGGTGCGCGTCTGCACCCCGTAGGTGAACTGGGCGAGCTTGTAGTAGTCGAGCTGGGTCCAGCGGTCGAAGGGGTGATTGTGGCATTGCGCGCATTCGAGCCGGGTGCCGAGGAACACGCGCATGGTGTTGGACATGTTGTCCAGCGGCATCCCGGAGTCGCGCATGTAATAGCCGACGGCGCCGTTGTCCCACACCTTGCCCTTGGCGGTGACCAGCTCGTGCACGAACTGGTCATAGGGCTTGTTCTCGCGCAGCGAATCCTTGAGCCAGACCATGTAAGCGGCGCCGGAGTCGCCCTGCATGTTGGAGCGCACGCGCAGAAGGTCGGCCCAGTAATTGAACTGGTGGCTGACGTAGCCGTCGGAGTCCAGCAGGTGGTCGATGAGCTTGCCGCGCTTTCCGGGCACGTCGGCTTCGAGGAAGGCCCGCGCCTCTTCGGCGGTGGGGATGCGGCCGATGATGTCGAGGTAGACGCGGCGCACGAAGACCTCATCGCCCGCCGGCGGGTTGGGTTCGAGCCCCAGCCGCTCGAGGTTGGTCTCGACGATCTGGTCGATACGGCGCGCCTCCTGCACCTGCGCGGGCGCGCTCGCGGCGGCGAAGCTGGCACAGAGGGCGGCGCCGAGCGTGAGCTTGATGAAGGGGGTCCCGGCCATGGTTGTGTGAATTGGGATGGGTTGGAGAGGGATTCGGGCGCCGCGTTTCGGCTGTTGCCCCGGCACACCATGATTAAATTACCTGAAGATGACGCTCGCGTCGTGGGGAATCTCAACGGCCGGAGGTGCTTCCGAGCCATCTTTGTCGCCGCCGGCGAGCACCGCAATTCCGCCTTGCTCTAAGCCCAGAATCACCGCACTTTTGCGAGCGAACGACGAGAACAATCTACTGATGAAAAGAACAGCAATGCTATCGATCGTCCTCGGGCTGGGGGGCTTGGGAGCCGCAGCAGCGGAGACCCACACCCTGACCAGCGCCGATGGGAGCCGCACCCTCGAAGCCACGATCCTCTCCTACGAGCCCGCCCGCGGGACGGCGATGATACAAGCCAACGGTCGGCGCATGAACGTCAACGTCGCCGCCTTCCAAGCCGCCGACAAAACGATTTTCGAAGACTGGTTCACCGCCACCTCGGCCGGCCGATCGCTCCATGTCACCATCCGTGATGAGGAGCAGGTCACCGCCGAACGCGTTGTCGACAATGGCACGGTGAAGTCGATCGATGGCCGCTATGTCCTCAACGTCCGCAACAATGCCGGGCAGGGCTTCGAGGACATCGATGTCAAATACCGCCTCTTCTACACGAAGGACGGCGTCGACGGGAACCGCAACCAGAGCCTCACGATGGACGGCGAGGACGAGATCAGCGCCATCGGCTCGCGCCAAGATCTGACGCTCTCCACCACCCCCGCCAAACTCACCAACGTGAAGCCGCTGCCAGCGAGCAAGTGCGTCGGCGGGACATGAAGCACTCCCGCCAAACGCGCGAGTTCGCGCAACGATAAGCTGGATGGTCTGATCGTCCGGTTCTATAAGGACGGCACCATGATCAAAGAAGAGAGCTACCCGAGCGGCTTCCGCGGCACTTGGGACGAAGAGGGCGACATCTAGAACCCCTGTTCGAACAGCGATTATCCCACAACCCGGCGGTGCGCGGCACCGCCGGGTTTTTTCTGCCCATCGGGGATGGATTCGCCGGTAACCGGCGCGGCGCGATCGCCGTATCCGACGGGAGACCCTCTCACTCGATCCACCGATCCACCTGACCATGAAACCTTCCCAGATCCTCCTCACCGTGTTCGCCTTCGCCCTAGGCGGCGGGCTCGTCTTCGCCGTCCTCAACCGGGAGGGGGACGGCGGTGACGACAGCGCCAAACTCGCCGCGGCGGAGAAGCGCATCGCCGACCTGGAAGCCAAGTTGGCAGCCCTGCCGGCACCGCGCCCGGCGCCATCGACCCCCAGCGCGCTCGACGACCGAAGCCCGCGACCGCCGATCGCGAGCGTCCTGGGTTCGGGCGGAGGGGGCGAATCCGACGACGACGCACCGAGGTCTCCGGAAGAGCAGATCGCCAAACTGCTCGATTCACCGGAGGCCCGCAACCTGATCAAGGGGTTCGCCGGCGTCATGACGGCGCGCGCCGACCGCTGGGTGGGGGCGGAAGTGGGCAAGTACAAAGACACGCTCGGCCTCAGCGACGGACAGGTCGAGAGAATCACCACCCGCATGACCGCGATGATCCAAGAGAACACGGCGAAATTTCAGGCCGAACTCGACGATGGGACCCGCACGACCCAGGAGATCATGGAGTCGCAGGGCGACGTCTGGCAGCAGAACGAAGAGGAGATCGCGGAGATGCTGAAGGAGGAACTCACCCCCGACCAGTACGCGCAGTTCGAGCGCGAGCAGTTGGTGGAGCGCGTCGGCCGTGTTCAGCGGCGCGCCGACCGCGAGCTGGAGGCCATCGACGAGAAGGTCGAGCTCGACGAGTCCCAAGAGGATCAGGTCTACTCGATCCTCGTCCGCGAAGCCCCCGAGTACGATCCGGCGATGGAGATCGAGGGGGTCGAGGCGACGCTGCCGGCGGAAGCGACCGCCGAGGACGTGAGCAAGGAGGACGCCATCCGCTCCGTGCTCACGCCCGAGCAATTGGAGAACTACAACGCCGGTGTCGAGAGCGGCGACTTCAACCCCCGCCAGCGCGGCGGCCCGTGGGGCGGCGGGTTCCGGTAGCCCGGATCGATCACCACATCCGCAGGCGAGGCGCCGCCCATCGTTGAGGCGGAGTAGGCGGTGGCCGGGGCCGGCAAGCCGCAGCCCGCAGCTTGGCGAGCGATTCGGGCTAAGAGGAATCGCACTAGGTCAAGGAGCGGCATCGACGGGGAGGCGCCTCCTTGCCCGCCCGCTTCGCACCCGGTAGGCGGTCGGGGGCGTCCCGGTGGC